>NZ_JCANSZ010000011.1:0-190141 GCF_059570535.1 Streptomyces sp. CNP082 | reverse complement strand
CGCTACGTCCGTAACAACCGCCTCGCCGACGCGCTGCAGACCCAGGCGTTCTCCGCCCTGCGCGCCTCACCCGGAGCCCGCCGCTACTACGACAAGCAACGAGCCCGCGAGGCCGGTTACAACCCGGCCCTCCGGCAGGTCGGCAACCGCCTCGTCGGCATCCTCCACGGATGCCTCAAGACCCGAACCCACTACGACGAAGCGACCGCCTGGTCACACCACGCACACCCCGAACCCCATGCAGCTTGACACCAAACGACATGGGGTGCCTGACCGGTCGAGCCGGCCTGCCCGTCCCCGTCAGACGGCCATGCCGGAGGGTCCGTCAGTTCACCGACGCCGAGAAGGAGTTCACGCCGAGGCCGGTGCCGCCCTCCCAGGGCTCGAAGCCCGCCTGCACGCTGGTGAGGTACCACTCGTCGGTGGCGAGCCCCGCGGCCACCGCCTGGTCGATGAAGGCCGTCAGGTCGAAGCTGAGGCTGCTCAGCGCGGCCGGGGCGACGAAGGAGATCACGTCGTTCGCCCCGTTGCTGCCGGTCCACACCTCCCAGGTCTGGCCCGCGACCTGGGCGGTGCCGGTCTGCGAGCCGATGGGCTGGATCGGCCCGACGCGGTTGAGCCAGATCATGATCTCGGTCTGGCTCACCCCGTCCGTCTGCGGCTCCGGGTCCAGCCAGATGTCGAACGAGGCGTTGTAGACGGCGTTGTCGACGTAGGAGTACGAGATCGAGCTGGGCGCACTGGAGACCGCCCCGATCTGCCGCGGCAGGTTGGTGCCCGGTGAGCAGGTGGCGTAGTGGCAGCCGAGGTAGACCGACGGGTACGACTTCGGGGCGCCGTTGGTGGATGCGCTGCCGTCGGCTCGCGTGATCTGGAAGCCGCTGTCGGTGGTGGTGATGCACTGGGGCTGGTCCGTTCCCCAGGCGTTGTTCTGGACCACGTACCTGTCCTGGATCGTCGTGGTTCCGTACCTCTCACAGATCTCCGCCTGCACGACCGCGGACGCCTCGGCGGTCGTCAGGGAGGCGGCCAGCGATCCAAGGGTGAGGAGGGCCGCCATGCCGAGGGCGCGGGTACGGGACTTCCGTGAGCTCATCTGTGGTGCTCCTTCAGGTGGGGGGTCTGTGGGAGCGCTCCCAATCGGGGAGAGACGATAGAAGGCGTCGAAGCGGCTGACAAGACGGGGGGGCGGAAGCGCCGCCGCGGAGTTCGACGTCGATCTGGCTGCCCGGCCTGACGCGGAGGCGCCAGGAGGGGCCCCATGGGGGCCGGTCGGTCAGTCCGCCGCTTCGGAGCCGCCGGGCCCCACGAGCAGCTCGGCGAGGCCGAGGAACGCGTCCGTCGTCGCCACCCGGAGCTTGGTCAGGTCGGCGTCGGGCGAGCGGAGTGAGGCGTCGAATGGGATCTGGACCACCCGGGCACGGTCGATGCCCAGGCGCTGGGCAACGGCGGCGGTGACGTCGCGGCTGGAGGGGTGCTCGACCTGGGTGGCGACGGCGATCACCTTGCGTGCCACCTCGTCGTGACCACCCTCGCGCAGCGCGGCCAGGGAGCGTGCGGCCGCGTCGATGAACCAGTCGGCGGTACCGCAGCACAGGATGAGCTGGTCGGTCCGGTTCAGGACGAAGTCCGCGGCCCGGTCCAGGCGGAGCAGACTCCAGTCGGTGAGCACGAAGGGGTAGTGGGGCGCGGTGTGCGCCAAGACCTGGTCGTACTCGTACGCGTGGGCGGAGTTCGGCGCGATGTAGCCCTCGCGGTGGGCGACTACTTCGAGCCCCGACTCCAGCCGCGTGGTCAGCGCCCGGATGTCCGCGTACGACGGGTCGGCCGGGAGCATGGCAAGGTCGCGCAGGCGGGCCCCGTCGCGGCCCCGGACGAAGGGGTGGAGCGACCCGTCGGTGGCTGCTCCGTCGAGGGCCAGGACCGGCTCGCCCCGCACCGCGGCGAGCAGGGAGCCGACGACGACGGTGGCCGTGGCCCGGCCGCTGTAGTGGTAGGCGCCCGCCAGGGTGACCCGCCTGCTCCGGCTCAGGGGTACGTGCAGCCGTTCGAGCCGTTCCTGCATCTCCCGGCGGCCCCGCCCGAACCTGGGCAGGCGCGGTCCGGCCCGGTCCGGTACGGGACTTCGCACGGAAGGCGGCGTCAGGGGCACGGGGGCCGACGCGGGCGGGAGAGCGGGCGTCGGCACGAGGCCCTGCGCGAGCCGGGCCTCCGCGACGTATCGGGCCAGGAGGTCGGCGACTTCGCTCGCGGCGGGCCGCACCCCCGGATCCGGGTCGAGGCAGCGCAGTACGAGGAGCCGCAGGCTCTGCCAGGCGCCGCCCGACCAGAGGTGCATCCCCTCGGGCAGGCCCGGCAGGTGCACGCCGGCCTTGCTGCTGATCATCTGGAGCAGTTCTCCGAGGTCGCGGATGTTGTCCGCACGAGTCGGGGCCGGGCCGGGCTGCAGGTACTCCCCGTCCACGACACAGTCCGACAGGTCGCCGAGTATCACGTCGCGCCGCAGGACGTAGATGTGGTCGGCGTTGAGGTTGGTGAGGACCAGCCCGTTGGCGTGGCAGTGGACGAGGGCGCTCGCAAGGTACCAGGAGACGAGCAGCCCCCGGAGGATGTCGAACGGGGCGACTCCCTCGGTCATGGCCTGCGCGAAGATCTCTCCGAGACGCAGCGGCTGGGTGTCGTCCGCAGCGTCGTTCGCAATGGGCGTCATCGCCAGCCAGGGCGGGGAGTCTTCCAGGCCGGTGGCGAGCAGCGTGGGGGCGTGCTGCCCCTGCAGCCGTGCGAGTACCTCGGCCTCCACCTCGATCAGCCGGGCGTGCGCGGCCGGCTGATCGGGCCGCGGAGTGCGGATGACGGCGGGAGTGCCGCGCGGGCCGAAGGCGCGGTAGACCACGGTGCGGCTGCCGCGGCGGCGGCCGTCGAGCCGGTACTCGCCGATCTGCCGCGGATCGGCGTCCGTGAGCGGCCCCCAGTCGGTGGCGTCGGCGTCGTACGCCTCGGGTTCCGCGCCGTGCACCGGCTCGCCGACCGACACCCCGAGCCGGCTGAGCAGCCGCCGCTCCACGTGGGTGAACGGCTGGTGCGAGGCGGGCAGGTCCGCGAAGCCGTCCGGGTGGGTGAGCCAGGCGGGAAACTCCGGTGAGGTGCCCGCGAGTTGTTCGAGCCGGCGGCCGATACGGCGGCTCGTCCGCAGCAGTTCGGCCTGCGGTACCGCGTCGAGGAGCGCCGTCTTCGACTCGTCGGAGAAGTCGAAGACCCGGTGCTTCGCCGGCAGCGGGCCGGGAACCGGCGCGGGATGCGGCTGCATCAGCCCGCCGAGGAACACCTCGGCCAGATGCGAGGTGGTCGCCGGCCAGGGCACCGCGGTCTGCACCAGGCGCATCACCGGCACCGACAGCGGAGCCACCGCGGCGAGATGGGCGGCCAGGCGGTACGCCTCGGGGGTGGCGGCGTCCCGGAAGTGCTGGGCGCTGCTGACATTCCGGGCGGCGACGACCGCCTGGTGCCGGCCCGGCGGGGTGAGCAGAGGCAGCTCCGCGGTGGTGCCGGGGGAAGCGAGCAGATGCGCCCACACACGCAGGGAACGGGGGGCCGGCTCCAGCACAGGGACCGCGAACCCGTCGAAGTCGAGGAGCCCCGGCGGCAGCACCGGGTCGGAGACCTTCCAGTAGGTGTTGGCACCGCCGATCCGGCGGGTGGTGACCTGCCAGCGTTCGGCGGCGATGCCGGACGACTCCCAGATGTCGGACGGCAGGGTGTGCAGCACCGCGACCGGCCCGCGTGCCGCATGGTGCGCGAGCAGCTCGTGCATGGCACCGGTGCGCCAGGCGACGCCCATGCCGTCGCTGACGACGAGCACGAGGGACCCGCCCGACGGGTCGTTCAGGCCGCTCAGCGGCAGCTTCGTGCCGTTCCCCCGGAACGGCCGGGCGTGCAGGGCAGGTTGCCGCCCCCGAGTGTCGAGGCCGAGGACGCGGGTGGTCGCGAACGCGCCGAGCCGTTCGAGAAGGGTGCGCAACTCGGCTCCGAGACGGTGCCACAGCAGCATCGACAGGCAGTCGTCGACCAGCAGGACCAGGTTCAGCCAGCGCTCCCGCACCGGGCGCTCCACCACGTCGGCGAGGCCGGTCTCGGCGAGTTCCTCAGCCGTCCGCTCCTCGTCGACATCGTACCGGTGCCTGCTGTCCTGCCGCCGTCTGAGCGGCCGCAGCGCCCGGCCCAGCGCCAGCTCGTCGGAGAGGGCTTTGTGCTCCGGTGTCCGTACCGGCAGCGCCTTGCGCGGCTCCTCGTGCAGCCCCTCCTGCCGGGGTTTCGCGGTGGCCGTGGCGGCCTGGCGCGCCGCCGCGTACAGCGCCGGTACGGTCAGGTCCGGCAGGCCCGGGTCGTCCGGCTCCGGCGCGGGGTGCTCCGCGCCGGCGGGGTCCGGTCCCGGCGCAGGCGGCGGCGCGGCGGGCACCTCGGCGACCGCGGCCGGAATCCGGTGGAGCGGCGCCTGCTCACTCGCGGGCAGGCGCGACGCCAGCCACAGCACGTCGAGCACCTGGTCCGCGTCCATATCGCAGCCGCAGGCCGTGAACACCCGCAGCGCCTCGGCGAGCCGCTCTCCACCGCCGGGCACGGCTACATCGCCCCGGTCAACTGGTGCAGCACCGCGTCCAGCAGTCCCTCCGCGTCGAGATCTACGCCGCCGACGCGCAGGAAGACGGCGTTGAGCAGCTGATCGGTGGCCAGTTCGCCCGGCGCGCGGCGCCGCAGGAAGGTCTCGATCAGGTCGTCCGCCTCTCGGAGGGCCGCCTCGCCCAGGTGGGCGGCGACGATGGCGCGCAGCCGCTCCTCGTCGGGTACGGGCAGGTCGAGACGGACGCAGCGGCGCAGGAACGCGGGCGGGAAGTCACGCTCCCCGTTGCTGGTGATGACGATCACCGGGAACTCGACGCACTGCACGCGCCCCTGGTCGATCACCACCGAGCCCCTGTGACCGTAGGTCTGCACTTCGACCTCGGCCATGTGCTCGGGGAGCCTGGTCAGCTCCGGGATGTCGAAGTGGCCTTCCTCGAACACGGTCAACAGGTCGTTGGGCAGGTCGACATCTCCCTTGTCCATCTCGTCGATGAGCAGGGCTCGGGGGGTGGCCGACGACACCAGTGCGGATCCCAGCGGGCCGAGCCGGATGAACGTGCCGATGGACGGCTCGCTCTCGCCGCGGTCCCGGCTCAGCGTCGTCTCGCGCAGCCGGCCGATCGCGTCGTACTGGTAGAGGGCGTCCTTGACCGTCGAGCGGCTGTTGACCGGCCAGCGCAGGAGCTCGCCCAGGCGCAGTTCGTGCGCGATGGCCCGCGCCAGCGACGACTTCCCGGTGCCGGCCGGGCCGGTCACCAGCAGCGGACGGCGCAGGTAGAGCGCCGCGTTGACGACGTCGGAGTGGCGCTGCTCGATCAGGTACGGCAGTTCGGGGCCCTGCGGGCGGCCAGGGGTGAAGCGGCGCCACGGGGGCGCCTGGGGGAGGGTGACGACCCGGGGCACACCGTCTCCGCGGAACAGGCGCCAATCGGCCTCGGCGGCAGATGTCATGAGTTCTCCTGGGGCTCTGTGAGGTGCAGCCGGGGGATGGTCTGGTCGGCGTCGGCCCAGGCCAGCACCGGCCGGCCGGGAAACTCCGGCGGATATGCCTTGGCGTTCGCGCGGTAGTCGCGTACGCCGTCGGGCAGTTCGCGGGTGGCGACGCCGGAGATGTGCTTCGTCACGTGCGCCGCTCCGTTCCGGCCCCGGTCCCACACCACCACCGGGATGCCCAGGAGGAGACACGTCTGGACGATGCCGTCCCGCGGTCCGGGAGGCAGGTCGACGCAGACACGGACGGTGTCCAGCTTGTTGACCAGCAATGAGTAGATCGCGTCCGGGTCCATGGGCTCGGAGACGACGAACGTCTTGCCCGAGTCCAGCCTGCTCCATCTGCTGCGCCAGTGCGCCGTGAAGCGACCGTGCCGGCGCAGGAGTTCCGGGCAGTGCACGACGAGCGGGAACTCCACCCCGAGCGCACCCGGCAGGATCTCGTCCGGATCGCGGGCCTCCCACTCGTCCACGGGCAGGTTGAGCCCGGCCCGGTCCACGATCACCTCCACCAGCGGCGGCCGTTCATCCGCCACCTGAGGGGCGAGGGTGTCCAGGACGCGCAGTACCTCACGCGCCGCCTGCGACGCCGAGTACGCCGCAGCACCGGACGTCGACACCTGCCGGGGGCCGTCCCCCTCATCGCACCACAGACGCAGCCTGTGCAGGCCCCGTTCCGCCCGCGTCACCTGCACCAGGACACGCACCCGCGCCGAGCGGTCGCGCAGCGAGCGCAGCCATGCCTCGGCGTCCGACCGGCGCTCGCCGAGCGCCCCCCGGGGAATGCCCAGCCGCTGCGCGACGGAGTCCGCCCACAGCCGCAGTTGCGCCCTGCGGGGGGCGGGGCACAGCACGCCGAGGTACTCCATGACGCGCAGCAGCGCCGGGACCCGGCGCTCCCCGCCGGCCGAGTGGCCGTCCCCGGGGAATGCCTCCAACTGGTCAAGCAGTGCGTCCACCGTGTCGCCGCCGGGCAGGGACGCCAGATGGGGGAGTGCGGCACGCATCGCCTCGGGCAGCCGGGCGGCCACCGCCACGTCCATGCCCCGCAGGCTCCTGCGCATCTCGGCGTACTCCTGCGGGGACAGCAGTCTGGGCGTACGGGACAGGCTCCCCGCCGCCAGTACCTGGTCGGCGGCGCCGGGGCTGTCCCGCCGCAGCATTCCGGCCAGGGCCGCGAGCGCCCGCGGATGCGTCAGGGCGAACGTGGCGAAATCCTCCGGCGCAGGCGGGGTGATGTCGCTTCCGTGCGCGACGCCGCAGGCCTGCGCCAGCCGCCGGCCGGCCTCGGCGCGGGAGCTCGACGAGGGCAGGGTGTTCGCGACGACGTTCGTCAGCAGCAGGAACGCCGGGTCGTCGAGCCCGGGAGAGTGCTCCGGCACGGCGTCCAGGACGCCCAGGGGACGCAGTTCCGCCTCGATCCGCTGCCACGGTACGGACCAACTGCGCCGTATGAGGTGCTGCGGGCTGTGCGGCAGCGGCCCGCCCGTCTCGCGGTCCCGGGGCGGCATGAAGTGGGCGACGACCAGGCCCACGACGGCTTCCCGGTGCCGGCACCACAGCGGGCTCCCGCTGTAGCCGGCACCGATGGCCATGCCGGTCGGCTCCCCGTCGAGGTACCCGCGGGAACCGTGCAGCGCGGCGACGGTGAGGCGGGCGACAGTGGCGGCCTGCCCGCTGCCGTGCCACGCGCTCACCTCCTGTCCGACGGCCATCGGTGCTCTGCCCGGTGCGGCGGGCAGGCCGCCCGCCGGCGCGTCGACCCGTAACAGGGCGAGATCCCCGAGCCACTCGTCGTCACCCGCGGGTACGGGATCGCCGTCGCGGGTGCGCGGCGGTATCCAGTACGCCACCCGGGTGGTGAACTGCTGCGTGCGGGTCGCGTCGTGGACCTGGACCGCCAGCTCCGCGGACCGCGGCGGGCGGGATTCGAGCATGGGCCGGCCGAGCGCGGCATTGACGACGTGCGCACAGGTCAGCACCGTGTCGTCACCGAAGACGACCCCCGCGCCCGCCGGCTTCGCGGCGTCGGCTCGCAGCACGGTCACGACGTGCAGGGCAGGGTCGTCCGCCGAGTCCCACGCGGACCCGAACCATCCCACCCGTCACTCCCCTTGGGAGGCGGAACCGGCCCCGGTCCCCTCCGGCCGCCAGCAGGCGGTGACCGTGAGATGGGCCTGAGCGGTGCCGCCCACGATGCCGAGCCGGAGATCTTTTCCGACCTGGACGCCCAGGGTCACGGTTATCTCGGCGGGCGGCTGCGGAGTCGCGGTGACGGCATCGTGCACTCCCTGCAGCAGCGGCGCGAGCGGCTTCAGCGTGGTGCGCAGCGCCCCGGCGGACAACCCCGCGACAGCTCGGCCGGCGGCGCCCACCGGAACGGCCCTCCCCATGCCGTCAGGCGTGTCGCTCTCCGCCGGGGGCACCGCGGGACCCTCGGCGGGGGAGAGCAGGAACCGTACGGAAGTGCCGTCGTCGAGTTCGAGGTCTGACGATGTGTTCACGGTCGTATTCTCCCGGGCAAGTCGCCCTCGGGGAAGCGGACTTCTACGAGTACCCCGGCGGGATTTCGCTGTCTGATCTGGTCTTTCGCCGGGTGGCGGGAGTGTAGCCGGTCTTCGGTCGTGCGGTGGCGGTCTCACGGAGTCCCCCTCGATCGTGCGACAACGGCGCAGGCGGCGCATCAGGCCGGGCCGGCGTCCTCCCCGCGCGGTCGGCGGCGCTGCCCCGACACGTCGGGCCCGGGCCCGCGGCTGTCACGCGGTAGCGTCGGCCGTGTGCTCTACGTGACCACCGCCGCGGTGTGCCGGTCGTGACCCCGGGCAGTACGGGCTCGCGTACCCGGTGGTGGCGTGTCGGGCGGCTGTGGTGGCTGCTGGCCGCGCTGCTCGTCACGGCGGGGCTGCTGGTCGCCGTCGCGCGGCGCGGTGAACTGCGTCGGGCGCTCGATCTGCTGACGCATGTCAGCCCGGCCAAGGCGCTGGTCGCGCTGGTGTGCCAGGCGGTGTCCGTGGCGTGCCTGGCCGGGTTGCAGCAGTGGCTGCTGGCGGTCGGCGGGGTGCGGGTGACGATGGCCGGCATGGGCCGGCTGGTGCTGGCGGCGAACGCGATGGCCGGGGCGTTCCCGGGCGGCGCGGCCCTGGGCGTGGCCTGGCTCTTCCGCCAGTTCAGACGCCGGGGGGCCGACCGGGCGCTGACGGCGGGGGTGCTGGCCGCCTCCGGAGTGATGTCCGCGCTGGCCCTGGTGACGGTGATCGTGCTGGGCGTGCTCATGGCCGGTACCCGGGGGCCCGGCACGAGCCTGTTGTGGGCGTTCGTGCTGCTGGCGCTGCTGGCCGCGGCGGGTCTGGTCGCGCTGCGTTCGCCGGCCGTACGCGGGGCGGTCAGCCGCCGCTGGGAGCGGACGGCGGCCCGGCACGAACGCCTCGGCTCGGCCGGCCGGGCGGCGCGGGAACTGGTCGCGCACGCCCGCACCGTCCGCCCCGGCCTGCGGCCCTGGCTGACACCGGCTGCGCTGGCCCTGCTGAACTGGCTGCTCGACGCGGCCTGTCTGCTGGCCAGCCTGTGGGCCCTGGGCCTCCCGGTGCCCTGGAGCGGCCTGCTGCTCGCCTTCGCGCTGGTGCAGATCCCGGTCAGCGCCCGCATCACCCCGGGCGGGCTGGGCATCGCGGAGGCCAGCCTGACGGGGCTGCTGGTCGTCTACGGCTTGCATCCCGGCCAGGCGTTCGCCGCCACCCTGCTCTACCGGATCTTCAGCTACTGGCTGCTCCAGCCGATCGGCTGGGGGTGCTGGCTGGCGACCGCGCTGGAGCACAGGCGGTGACCAGGCCCGCGGGGCGCGGCGCCGGCGGTGCGGCCATGACGTGCCACGAGGCTGAAGACTTGGAGTCAGCGCTTCCCCGCGACGGGAGGGGCGGGAGGGGCGGGAGGGGCGGGAGGGGGAGGCGGAACGCGACTCGCGCGGACGGACCGGAAGTAGGCGCTGCTCGCCGGGAGGTAGATCAGCACCAGTGCGGCGACGGCGGCGGCAAGCGCGGCCATGGTCAGCACCGCGTAGACCGGGCCGGACTCCTCGCCCTCAGGGCCGAAGACGTGGTAAGCGTCGGTGAAGCCCAGCCAGCAATAGGGCGTCATCAAGAAGAAGACGAGCACCGTCGTGACCGGCGCCCCGATCCGGGCCGACGGCCTGCCGCCCCGGGCCCGGAGAGCGAAGAGAAGGTACAACCCGAGCACGGCCAGATAGAAGTACGGCGCAGTTGACGGGGTCGAATCCGACGCACCCGGGGACTCGAACTCAGAGCGCTTCAGCGACTCGTCGCTGACGACCACGACGCTGCACGCCACCGTCACACCGACCATCAGGCCCCACAGCCACTGCACCGGCCACGGCCGGGAGGGACCGGCCGGCTGGTAAGGCGGGAAAGGCGGGTAAGGGGTGCGGGGCGGATAGGAGGGTGGACCGCTCATGGGCTTCTCCTCGATGCCAGGCGTGTGAGGACACGGAACCTGCCATGCATCGTGCCGCCCCTGCCCCGGGACCCGTCCCCGCCTGGCAACGCAGGGTTGTACGACGGTAACGGCTCTGTCATCCTCGCTAACGGAACATTTGAGCTATGACGCATCGTCGAACTCATCGCCCCCACCGCCCGCAGTGACCCACTCCGAGCGCCGTCAGTCAGCCGGCGGCGCGGCGCCGCGGAATGCCGCGAGGAGGTTCCTTGATCGACGCCACCCTGATCAACCTGTCCGCGGAGCACCCCGCCCACCTGCTGGATCCCGTCACCGGCCGGCTGGCCACCGAGGAATCACTCGCCCGGGTACTGCCCCCGCGACTGGCCCGGATGGAGCTGACGGACGAGCCGGTGATTCCCGTGCCACCCGAACTCGCCGAGCTTTACGGGACTTTCCGCCCGACGCCGCTGTTCGAGGCGAGGCGATTCGCCGCCGCCTTGGGCACGGACTGCCGCGTATATGTCAAGGACGAGGGCACCACGCCGTCGGGGAACCACAAGGCCAACAGCGCGTTATGGGTGGCGTACCACTGCGCCCAGGACGGTGTGCGGACCCTCGCCACCGAGACCACCGGCAACTGGGGTGTGGCCCTGGCGCAAGCCGCGGCCCGGTTCGGCGTGGAGGTCCTGTGCTTCCTCGACTCCGCGAGTGCCGCCGCCCGCCCCGACCGCGCCGAGATGATGCGGGAGGCGGGGGCGGAAGTGGTGGTCGTGGGCGAGGACCAGGGCGCCGGCTTCGATCCCCTGGTGCTGTCCGCCAACGCCGCAGTCGACCACGTGCGCGAGATGGACGGCGTCCGGTACATCTTCGGCAGCGTCTACAACTACTTCATCCTGCCTCAGACGCTCGTCGGGCAGGAAGCGCTGGCGCAGCTCGGCGGTGAGGCCCCGGATGTGGTGGTGGGCAGTTGCGGTGGCGGTGCGAACCTGCTCGGTATCGCGGCACCCTTCCTCGGGCGCCCGGGTGTGGACGTCGTGTGCGCCGAGTCCGAGCACTGCCCCGTAGTCAGCGCCGGAGTGTTCGGCGACTACTCCATCGACGACCGTGATTTCTATCCGCGGCTGCGCACCTACGGTCTCGAACGTCTGCTGGGCAGCGAGTACATCGGCGGGCTGGGCTCCACGCTGGTGGCCGCCCCGGTCGCGGCCTTCCACCGTCGGGGAGACCTCGCTACCCGCACGTTCACGTCCGCCGAGGCGGTGAAGGCCGCGCGCCTCTTCGAGGAGTGCGAAGGGCGGGCCGTCGCGCTGGAGACGGGTTACCAGCTGGCTGCTGTCGTGGCCGAGGCGAGAGCGCGCAGCAGACAGCGGATTCTCGTCAACATCAGCTCGACGGGCCACTCCCGATTCGCCTGACGGTCCTTGCCGGCAGCAGCCGCCTGTCACCCCCGCGAACCCACGGAGACCGGATGACCTCCGAGCCTGGAACGCTGACCCTCACCCGGGCGGAGCAGACCGGGCTGGACACCCTCGCGGTCGAGGCCGTGGACCGGTTCGGCAGTCCCGCAGAACCGGTCCAGCCGACACCCGGCCACTGGCGGGATCGGCCGGACGGGCGCGGTGCCCACGCCGACTTCCGCCTGAGCTGCGCACCGCCCGGAACGCCGAGAGGAGGGGGAGAGGGATGAGACCGGCCGACACGCGCTCAGAGGTCACCGACCGCTGGCCGCTGGTGCCGCTCCAGGCCGGCATGCTCGTGCAGTCGCTGCGGGACGAGGGCAGCGACATCGATCTCGTTCAGCACCTCTTCGATCTCGAAGGTGCCCTCGACGTCCCGGCGTTCACCGCGGCCTGGTCCCGGGTCGCCCGCCGGCATCCGGTGCTCCGCAGCGCGTTCTTCTGGGGACACGGCCCGGAGCCCGAGCAGCGGGTGTTCGCCGGGGCAGCCGTACCGCTGTCCGTGCAGGACTGGCGTGGCCTTTCCGCCGACGAGGAACGGGACCGTCTCGGAGCGCTGCTGGCCGCGGACCGGCGAGCGGGCATCCGCCTCGACCAGGCTCCGCCCGCCCGCCTCAGCCTGCTGCGGACCGGCGGGCGGGCGCACCGGCTGCTGTGGACCTCCCACCACGGTCTGCTCGACGGCTGGAGCCGCACGCTGGTGCTCCGCGAGGTCATGGAGCAGTACGGCGCGGTACGGGCAGGCAGGCCGGACGATGCGGCTCTTACGGGCCCGCGCTACGGCGACTTCGCCGACTGGCTCCGCCGCCAGGACGAAGCCGCGGCAAAGGCCGTGTGGCAGGACGCCCTCGCCGGCTTCGCCGCACCCACGCGGCTGCGTCTGGCCCCGCGGGCCCCCGGGGAGGGCACCGGCGAGCTGGTCCGTACCCTCGACCGCCCGCAGTCCGCCGCACTGACCGCCTTCGCCCGTGCGAACCGGCTGACAGTGGCGACCGTGCTGCACGGCGCGCTCGCCGTGGTGCTGCACCGCTACAGCGGAGCCCAGGACGTGCTGTTCGGCTCGACCCTCTCCGTCCGCCCGCCGGACCTGGACGGAGTGGAAGCCATGGTGGGGCTGCTGATCAACACCATTCCGGTACGGGTCCGGGTGCGGCCCGCGGCGGACGTGGTGACCTGGCTGCGGGAGTTCCAGGACCGGCTGCTCGACCTGCGCGAGCACGGGCACCGCCCGCTGGCCGAACTCCAGGCCCACACCGACGTGCCCGCGGGCACCGCGCTCTTCGACACGCTGCTCGTCTTCGAGAACCACCCCGGAGCCGCCGAGGAGAGCTGGGCCGCCGCCGGGGTGCGCATGACGTTCCGCCGCACCACGGGCCGGACCGGCTACCCGCTGACCGTCACCGCGGAGCCGGGCGACGGCCTCAAGCTGGTCTTCGAGTACGAGCGCACCGTCCTCGACGACGCCGCGGCGGCCCGGATCGCCGACAGCCTCGAGGCGGCGCTGACGGAGACAGCGGGCGCAGCGCCGGGCCTGACCGTCGGCGGGCTGTCCGTCATCCCCGAGGACCGGCGTGCGGCGCCGCCCGTGCGTGCGCGGCCCGCCGCGCCGCGCCCCGTGCACCGTACGATCGGCGACCTGGCCGCGACCCGCCCCGCGGCGGTCGCGGTGCGCACCGACGACACGTCGCTGACCTACGGCGCGCTGTGGACGCGGTCCGGGGCACTCGCGGCCCGGCTGCGGGCCGCGGGCGCGGGACCCGAGGCACCGGTCGGCGTGTACGTGGAGCGTTCCGCCGACCTGGTCGTCGCGGCACTTGCCGTGCTGCGGACGGGCGGCGCGTGCCTGCTGCTCGACCGCGCCCTGCCGGAACGCCGGATCCGGTTCATGCTCGACGACTCCGGCGCACGAGTGGTGATCTCACACGGGGCGTTCGCCTGGCACGGGCCGGTGCTGGACATCGCGCCGGAGGGACCGGACGGCTCGTACGGCACGGGCCAGACGGATGAGGCGGACACCCCGTACGAGCCCGACAGGCCGGTGCGCCCCGGCGAACTGGCCTACCTCGTCTACACCTCCGGCTCCACCGGCACGCCGAAAGGCGTCGCCGTCACCCACCGCTCGCTGGCCACCCACTGCGAGAGCGTCCGCGCCGCCTACGCGCTCGGGCCCGGCGACGCCGTGATGCAGTTCGCCTCCGTGGCCTTCGACGCCGCCGTCGAACAGCTCCTGGCGACCCTGGCGGCCGGGGCGACGCTCGTACTCCGCGGGCCTGACCTGTGGGACCCCCGTGAACTCCTCGACCGGCTGCGCCGCCACCGGGTCACCGTGATGGAACTGACCCCGGACTACTGGTACCAGCTCGTCGACGCCGTCGCCGAAAGCCCGGACCCGGGACTCGGCCACCTGCGCCTGATGAACGTCGGCGGCGACGCCGTGGCGCCGGAACAGCTCGCCCGCTGGGCCGCGGCCCTGCCGGGCACCCGGACGGTCAACAGCTACGGCCCCGCCGAGGCGACGATCACCGCCACCTTCTGGCCGTACGACGGCTCCTGCCCCACCCCGGTCGCGCCGATAGGCCGGCCGCTGGCACACGTCGCCGTGCACCTGCTCGACGCCGGCCTGCGGCCGGTCCCCGCCGGCGTGCCCGGGGAGATATGCGTCGGCGGATGGGCCGTCGCCCGCGGCTATCCCGGCCGGGCCGCGCTGACCGCCGAACGCTTCGTACCGGACCCGTACGCGGCCGAGCCGGGCGCCCGCATGTACCGCACGGGCGACATCGGCCGCCTTCTCCCCGACGGGAGCATCGAGTTCCTCGGCCGTCTCGACGACCAGGTGCAGATCCGCGGCATCCGCGTCGAACCCGCCGAGACGGCCGCGGAGCTGCGCCGGCACACCTCGGTCACCGACGCCGTGGTGCTGCCCCGCGAGGGCCCCGGAGGCGAGCGCGTCCTTTGCGCCTACGTCACTCCGCGGTCAGCCGACCCCCGCGTACTCCGCGCCTTTCTGCGGGAGTCGCTGCCCGACGCGATGGTGCCCGCCTTCATCACGCCGCTGGACCGGATGCCGCTGTCCGCCGCCGGCAAGCTCGACCGGGCCGCGCTGCCGCCCCCTGAGCCGGCCGGGACCGCGGCGGAGGACCCGGCGGAGAACCCGGCGTCGAACGGGGCCGAAGCCGCGGAGGAGAGCGAGCCGGAGGGCACCGAACTGGAGCGGCAGCTCGCCGGCATCTGGGCCCGGGTCCTCGGGCTCCGGCACGTCGGGCTGCACGACGACTTCTTCGACCTGGGCGGGCACTCGCTGACCATGCTGCGCGTCCTCGCCCTGGCCAGGCAGGAGCGGGTCGGCGGCCTCACCCTCCGGGTGCTCTTCCGGCACCCGACGGTCGCCCGGCTGGCCGCCGCGCTCCAGGACGGGAGGGCTTGACGATGCCGGACGCGGATACGGGCACGGGCGCGGCCGGGGGCGCTGACGGGGCCGGGATTCCCGCAGGGCCCGTACGCACCGGCAGACGGCCAGGACCCGACGGCTGCTGTGAACTCCCCGCCTCCCACGGACAGCGCCGCCTCTGGCTCGTGTGCCGCCGCGACCCCGCCAACCCCGTCTACCACTACGCGATGTTCCTGCGCATCGAGGGCCCGCTGCGCGCCGACGCGCTGCGCACGGCCCTCGGTGTCCTCATCGCCCGGCACGAGAGCCTGCGCACGACGCTGCACGGCCGGGACGGGGAACTCGTCCAGCGCGTCCACCCGGCCGGCCCCGCCGACCTGCCCGTCGAGACCGCGGCCGACTGGGAGTCGGCGCACGCCGCCGCGGTCCGCCGGGCGCGGCTCCCGATGGACCTGGCCCGCGGCCCGCTGCTGC
Organism: Streptomyces sp. CNP082; assembly: GCF_059570535.1. Taxonomy (NCBI): domain Bacteria; kingdom Bacillati; phylum Actinomycetota; class Actinomycetes; order Kitasatosporales; family Streptomycetaceae; genus Streptomyces; species Streptomyces sp. CNP082. The sequence goes on along the minus strand of NZ_JCANSZ010000011.1, from coordinate 174,760 downwards.
GCACCTGGCTGGTACGCGTCGCGCCCGACCGTCATCTGTTCGCCTGCGTCGTCCACCACGCGGTCTTCGACGGCTGGTCGGAGGAGGTGTTCCTCCGCGAACTGGCGGCCACGTACAGCGCCGCCGCCGGCGGCGCCCCCGCCGAGCTGCCCGAACTCCCCGTCCAGCACGGCGACGTCGCGGCCTGGCAGCGGGCCGCCCTCGACGGCGCCGAGGGCGAGCGGCTGCTGCGCCACTGGCGCCGGGCGCTGCACGACGCCCGGCCCCTCGCCCTGCCCACGGACCGGCCCCGGCCGCCGGTGCCGGCGTTCCGCGGCGCCACCCACCGCTTCCCCGTTCCGCAGGAGACGGTGCGGCGGATGCGGGAGTTCTGCCGGGAGGAGCACGTCACCCCGTACATCGTCCTGCTGGCGGCCACCTCGGCGCTGCTGGGCCGGTGGTCGGAGCAGGACGACGTGCCGGTGACCGTCACCACGGCGAACCGGCCGCTGCCGGAAGCCGAGCACGTCATCGGCTACTTCGCCGGCGGCCAGGTGCTGCGCGCCCGGCTCACCCCGGACCTGACCTTCCGCGAGCTGAGCTGGCAGGTGCTGGAGGAGTTCCTCGACGGCATGGAGCACGAGGGCCTGCCGCTCGACCTGCTCGCTGCCCGCGCCCGGCCCCGCTGGGAGCGGGTCGGCGGCGCGTTCAGCCGGGTCGCGGTCGCCCTCGACCCGGTGCCGGAACCGGCCGCGGAGTTCGCCGGGCTGCGCGTGCGGCAGACCGGCGCGTACCTGGGCGTGGCCAAGTGGGACCTGGGGGCGGTCTTCCAGAGCGCGGGAGACGAGCTGTACGGCCATCTCACGTACGACACCGCACTGTTCGACGCGGGGACCGTGGCGAACATGGCCCGCGCGCTGCTCCGCCTGCTCGACACCGCGACCCGCGAACCCGACCTGCCGGTCCACGCGATCGGCCTGGCGGACCCCGGAGCCGGCCCGCGCGCACCCGCCCCGGCGGCCGGCCCCGGCCGTGCCCGCCGCGGCGTGCACCACCACGTCGCGGCGCGGGCCGCCGAGCGCCCCGGGGCCCCCGCCGTGTACGCCCCGGACGGCTCCCTGTCGTACGCGGAACTCGACCGGCGCGCCGACGCGCTCGCCGCCCGCCTGCGTGCGGGCGGGGTGACTCCGCGGACCGCCGTGGGGCTGGCCGTACCGCCGTCGGCGGACCAAGTCGCCGCGCTGCTCGGCGTGCTGAAGGCGGGTGCCGCGGTCGTCCTGCTCGACCCGTCGTGGCCGGCCGGGACCCTCGCGCGGGTGCTGGGCGAGTGCGAGGTGCGGCTGCTGCTCACCGCGGCCGGGCCCGCGCCGCCGGTGCCCGCCGGGGTGGCGGTGGTCCGCCTCGACGGGGCGGGCGAGGAGCCGGAGGCCGCGGGAGCGGTGCGTACACCGCGTACCGGCGGCGTGCCGGGCTCCGGTGAACACCCGGGTGCCGCCGGCCGGTCCGCTGTCATCGACGGCTCCGGCACCGCCGGGGAAGGACCGGGGGCCGACGCGCCCGCCTGGGTGCTGCCGGCCGCCGGCGACCGCCCCGGGCCGACGGTCTTCACCCACGCCGCCCTCCTCCGGGGCACCGGCCACCCGGGCTCCCGCGACCTGGGCCCGGGCACAGTGCACATGTCCTTCGCCCCGCCCGCCTCAGCGCACGCCGTCACGGAACTGCTCGCCCCCCTCCTCCACGGCGGCGCGGTCGCCGTCCACCGACCCGCGGACGGGATACGGGCCGCGCTCGGCGCGTACCCGGTCACCTCGGCGCTCTTCACCGCACTCGGGCTGCGCGCCGCGGCCGACGAGGCCCCCGAGGCGCTGGCGGCACTGCGCGAAGTGCTGGCGGACGCGGACGAGTTGATGCCCCACGTCGTCGGCCGGGTGCTGCGGTTGCGCGCCGGCCGCCCGCTGCGGATCGCGTACGGAGCGGGCGCGGGCCGCCCCGGGATCACCGCCCTGGCGACGGTCCACGAGACCCCTTCGCGCAGCGGCCTCCCGGTGGGCTCCCCGGTGGACCCCGCCACCCGCGCGTACGTCCTCGACCCCCGCCTGCGGCCCGTCCCCACCGGTGCGCCCGGCGAGCTGTACCTCGGCGGCGCCGGGCTGGCGGACGGCTTCCGGGACCGGGCCGCCGACACCGCCGGGTGCTTCGTCCCCGACCCGTTCGCGGACCTCCCGGGCGCCCGGCTGTACCGGACCGGGGCATTGGTCAGAAGCGGGCCGGGGGACGGTCTTGAGTACCTGGGCCGGACCGCGGACCGGCCGGAGGCCGGCGGACTGCGGGTCGAGACGGGGCCCGTGCGTGACGCCCTGGCCACCCACCCCGCGGTCGGTGACGTCGCCGTCGTCGCCCGCGGTGACCTGCCGGGCGGTGACGGACGCGCGGAGCTGGCCGCCTACGTGGCTCCGGCACCCGGCGCCCGGCCGGAGGCGGCGGCGCTGCGGGAGTACGCGGCGGGGCTGCTGCCCGGCCATCTGGTGCCGCACGCCTTCGTGACGCTGCCCGCCCTGCCGGTGACCGCGGACGGCACCGTGGACCGGCGCGCGCTCCCTCCGCCCGGGCCCGCCGCCGGCGCCGCCGGGCCCACGGCCGCATACCCCACCGCTCCCGGGAACCACCCGCCGGCTTCCGCCGCGGCCCACGCCACCACCACAGCCGCCGCCGCCAGCGGCCGTACCCCGACCGAGCGCGCGGTGGCACAGGAGTGGGGGGCGCTGCTGGGGCAGCCGCCGCCGACCCGGGAGGCGAAGTTCCTCGAGGCCGGCGGCGACTCGGTGCTGCTCGTGCTCTTCGCCGAGCGGCTGCGGGCCAGGTTCGCCGAGGGGGCGCCGGCGGTCGTCGACCTCTTCGAGTACGGCACCGTCGCGGAGATAGCCGCGCTGGTGGACCGCAGGTCCGAGAACGGCGCGGAGGAGGCAGGGTGAACGAGCCGGCGGCGATCATCGGAATCGCGGTGCACCTCCCGGACGCCAGCACTCCGGGGGAGTTGCACACCAACCTCGCCGAGGGCCGGGACAGCGTCCGCGAGGTGCCGGACCCGCGGCTGCGGATGGCCGGTGCTGACCCCTCCGTCCGCCATCAGCTCCTCGCCCCGATCGACCGGGTCGCCGAGTTCGACCACGAGTTCTTCGGCGTCTCCCTGCGGGAGGCGGAGCTGATGGACCCGCACCACCGGCTGACACTCCAACTGGCCTGCGCGGCCGTGGAGGACGCCGGCTACGCGCTCGGCGACGTCCGCGGCAGCCGCAGCGGCGTGGTGCTCACCGGGGTACGCCCCGACTACGACCGGCTGATCGACGACGCCGACGACGGCCTGCTGGCCATGCTCGGCAACGCCCCCGCGGCGCTGGCGGGGCGGATCGCGTATCTGCTGGGTGCGCAGGGGCCCACGCTGGTGCTGGACACCGGCTGCTCCTCGGGTCTGGTGGCCGTCGACCACGCCCACCGCCTGCTGCGGGCAGGCGACGCGGACGCGGTGCTCGTCGGCGGGCTGAGCGTGCGCTCGACGTTCACCCGGGCCGCGGACGGCGAGCGGTACGCCGAGGTGATGGCCGCCGACGGCCGGTGCCGTGCCTTCGACGCGGACGCCGACGGCACCGCGGACGGCGAGGGCGGTGTGATGCTCCTGCTCAAACCCCTCGCCCAGGCCCTGCGCGACCGCGACCACGTCCACGCGCTGGTCCGCGGCAGCGCCGTCAACCACAACGGCTACCGCGCCGGCAGTCTCGGCGCGCCCAGCCCCGCCGCCCAGCGCGAGGTACTGCGCGACGCCTGGCGGCGGGCGGACGTCGATCCCGCCGCCCTGGGTTACGTGGAGGCGCACGGCTCCGGCACCCGCCTCGGCGACCTCATCGAGGCCGAGGCGCTGCACCAGGCGCTCACCGCCTCCGGACCGCGGGCCGAGCCGTGTCCCATCGGATCGGTCAAGACGAACCTCGGCCACCTCGACCACGCCGCCGGCCTCGCCGGTCTCGCCAAGGCCGTGCTGAGCCTGCGGCACGGCACGCTGTACCCGTCGCTGCACTTCGTACGCCCCAACCCGCTCATCGGCTTCGACGCCAAGGCCCTGCGGGTCAACTCCGCGCTCCGCCCCTGGCCGCGCACCGGCGACGCCCGCCGGCTCGCCGGCGTCACCTCGCTCAGCATCACCGGCACCAACGCCCATGTCGTCCTGGAGGAGCCGCCGGAGCCGCCCGCGCGGCCGGCCGCGGGCCCGGAGCGGGGCATCGTCACGGTCTCGGCCCGCACCCGCGCAGCGCTCGCCCGGTACTGCGAGCGGCTGGCCGCGCACCTGTCCGCAGAGCCGGGTCCCGGCCCCGACCTCTGCCTCGGCGACGTGCTGCACGTGCTCAACACGGGCCGCGACCACCACCCGTACCGCGTCGCGTTCCCCGCCGCCTCCCTCGCCGAGGCGACCGCGGGACTGCGCCGGGCGGCGCGCAGGCTCGGCCGGGGGGCGCGTGCGCACCGCTCGGCGCAGTCCGCCACCGCCCGCCGCGTCGTCCTCGCCGTCTCACCGGAGGCGGACCTCGCCGAGGCGGACGCGGCCCGGCTGGCGGACGTGCACCCGGAGTTCGCCGACGCGCTGCGGCGCTGCGCCGAGGCGGCGCCGCCCGGCGGGCCGCCGGGCTGGTTCGCCCGCAGGTACGCGCTGTGGTGTCTGCTCCAGGCCGGCGGGCTGCGGCCCGACCGGGTGGTGGGCGGCGGCGCCGCGCTGCCGCTGGCCCGGGTGATCCGGGGGGAGACGAGCCTGGCGGACGGCCTCGCGGCGGCCGTCGCGGACCCGTACCCCGCCCGCACCGGAACCGGGCCGGGGTCCGGGCCAGGGACCGAACCCGTCCGGCTCGACGGGCCGGTCGTGGTCTGCGAGCTGGGCCCCGCCGCCGGCCCGCGGGACGACCTGCCGCCGGGCGCGGTCGCCGCGGGCGTACGCGGGGACGGCGCCCTGCGGTGCCTGGCAGACCTGTACGCCGCCGGGGCGGACCTGGACTGGGAGCGGGCGCACCGGGACTGCACACACGTCCGCGTACCGCTGCCCACGTATCCCTTCGAACCCGTCGTCTGCTGGTGCCGGGAGTTCGCCGGGGAGGATGGTGCCGCCACGGCAGCCGATACGCGCACCGTGCCCGACCCGGACCCGGCCGGGGCACCCGCGCCGCGTACCCGGGAGGAGTGCTCGCGTATACTCGCCCGCCTCTGGCAGGACGCGCTCAAGTCCCGCGAAGTCGGCGAGGACAGCGACTACTTCGCCCTCGGCGGCAACTCGATCATCGGCCTCCAGGTGGTGGCGTCCGTGTGGCGGGAACTCGGCGTCCGCGTCCGGCTCCCCGACCTGTACACCCACCCCACCGTGCGCGCCCTGGCCGCGGTGGTGCACGCAAGGCTCCTCGACGCGACGGGTGAGGCGCGCGACCGCATCCCGGCGGTCGCCCGGGGACCGCGCCCCCCGCTGTCGTCCGGCCAGGAGAGCCTGTGGTTCGTCGACCGTCTGCAACCCGGCAGCTGGGCCTACAACGTTCCCCTCGACCTGCACGTCCTCGGCCCGCTCGACCACGCCGCGCTCCAGGCGGCGCTGCGCGCGCTGACGGAGCGCCACGAGGTCCTGCGGACCCGCTACGCCGACGACGAGGGCCGCCCGTACCTCGTCCTCGACCCGCCGGACCGGCTGACCCTGCGGGTGGTGGACCTGCGTTCGCTGGCACCTGCGGAACGGGACCGGGAGGCGGACCGGCTGCTCGGGGCCGAGGCGCGGGAGCCCTTCGACCTGGCCGCGGGGCCGCTGTTCCGGGCGCTGCTCATCCGGCTGGAGGACGAGCGGCACTGCCTGGTGCTCACCGCCCAGCACAGCGTGGACGACGGCTGGAGTCCGCCACTGCTGCGCCGGGACCTGTGGGAGCTGTACGCGGCGCACCGCGAGGACCGCGCCCCCCGGCTGCCGGAACTGCCCATCCAGTACGCGGACTTCGCCGCCTGGCAGCGGGAGCACATGAGCGGCCCCCGGCACGCCGCGGAGCTGGCCTTCTGGACGGAGCGGCTGCGGGGCTGCACCCCGCTGGAGCTGCCCACCGACCACGCGCGCCCCGCCCGGCAGACGGGGGCGGGCGGGCACCACTTCTTCACCATCCCCGGTGATCTGGTCGACCGGCTGCGGCAGTTGGCCGCCGCGGAACGGGTCACCCTCTTCACCGTCATGGTCGCGGCGCTGCAGACGCTGCTGCACCGGCTGTCGGGCCAGGACGACGTGACGATCGGCACCTTCACCGCCGGGCGCAACCGGCCCGAGACCCACGACCTGTTCGGCTACTTCAACAACGCCCTGGCGCTCCGCAGCGACCTCGGCGGCGACCCGTCGTTCCGGACCCTGCTCGGGCGGGTCCGCGGTGTCGTCGTGGACGCGCTGGACCACGACGAACTGCCCTTCGCCGACGTCGTCGCCGCCCTCCAGCCCGTACGCGACCTGAGCCGGCACCCCGTCTTCCAGGTCGGCTACACGCATCAGACGATCCCCGCGATGGACGCGTATCCGCTGCCCGGCGGGCTCCGGCTGGACGAGGAGCGGGGGTCGGTGCTGCGCGGGCTGCCGCCGGGCATCACCAAGTGGGACCTGGACTTCGGGGTGTGGGAGGTCGAGGGCGAGGCGGCCATGGACGCGGTGCTGGAGTACAGCACCGACCTGTTCGAGGAGGAGACCGCGGGCGCCATGGCCCGCAGCCTCGTCACCCTGCTGGCCGGCATCGCCGACGCCCCGGACCGCACGCTCGGCGGACTGCCGCTGCGGACCGGCGCGGAGACCGCCGCGACCGTGGCGGACAGCGCGGGCGCGACGTGGATCACCGGGCCGGAGACGGTCCTCGACGGCCTGGCCGGGGCCGTGGCCGCGCACCCCGGGCGGCGGGCCGTCGTCCACGCCGGGCAGGAACTCGACTACGCCGGGCTCGCGGACCGTGTCGACCGGATCGCGGCGGCGCTGCGCGCCCGGGGAGCGGGGCCGGGCGGCGTGGTCGGGGTGCTGCTGCCGCGCGGCGTCGACCTTCCCGTGGCGCTGCTGGCCGTGCTGCGAAGCGGCGCCGCGTTCCTGCCGCTCGATCCGGAGTACCCGCCGCAGCGGCTCCGGTTCATGACCGAGGACGCCCGGCCCGCCGTGGTCGTCACCACGGCGGCGCTGGCGGACAGGCTGCCGGGCGGCGTCCCGGTGCTGCTGGTCGATGAGGCCGCGGCGGCACCGCCCGGCGCGGCCGGGAGCACCGCGGCCCGGTCACCCGGCCCGGACGACATCGCGTACGTGCTCTACACCTCCGGTTCGACCGGCGCCCCCAAGGGCGTCGCCGTCTCGCACCGCAGCCTGGAGTACTACCGGCGCGTCTGGCTCCAGGCCGCGGGCGGCGGCGGCCTGGTCTGGCTGTCGATGGCCAGCGCGGCCTTCGACGTCTTCGCCGGCGACCTGGTGCGCTCCCTGTGCTCCGGCGGGACCCTCGTGCTCGCCCCCGACGACGTGTGGTCCTCGTCGCGGGCACTGCACCGGCTCATATCCGAACAGCAGGTGCAGGCCGTCGAGTTCGTGCCCGGCCTGGTGCGCACCCGGCTGATCGAGTACGTCACCGAGCACGGTCTGCCGCTGGACTCGCTGCGCCTGGTCATCAACGGCACGCACGTGTGGGCCATGGAGGAGGCGCGCGAGGTGGCGGCGGCGCTGGGTGACGGCGCGCGGGTGGTGACGGTCTTCGGGGTCACCGAGGCGACCATCGACAGCTCCCTGTTCGACGCGACCGCCTCCGCGCTGCCGGACCGGGACCCGGTGCCCGTAGGCCGGCCCTTCCCGGGCACCGAGCTGTACGTGCTGGACGACCTGCTCCGCCCCGTGCCGCCCGGCGTCGAGGGCGAGCTGTACATCGGCGGCGCCGGGCTCGCGGCCGGCTACGTACGGCGGCCCGGCCTCACCGCCGCCCGCTTCGTACCCGATCCGTTCTCCGGCCGCCCCGGCACCCGGCTCTACCGGACCGGCGACCGCGCCCGCCGCCCGGCCGACGGCGAACTGCGGTTCCTCGGCCGGCTGGACGACCAGGTGAAGATCAACGGCCAGCGCATCGAGCCCGGCGAGGTCGAGGCCGCCCTGCGCGACCACCCCGGCGTGCTGGAGGCGCTGGCCGGGGCCGAGGCGGCGCCCACCGGCGACCGGCGGCTCGTCGCGCACGCGCTGCCCGCCCCCGCCGCCCGGCCGCCGACGGCCGCGGAACTGCGCCGGTGGCTGCGCGAGCGGCTGCCCGCGCATCTGGTGCCGGCCGCGCTGACGGTGGTCGACGCCCTGCCGTACTCACCCAACGGCAAGCTGGACCGCGCCGCCTGGCAGCGCGGCCTGACGGGACCGCCGGCCGCCGGGCGCGACCACACGGCCCCCTCCGACGCGGTCGAACTGCGGCTGCTGCGCGTGTGGGAGCGGATCCTGGGCGTCTCCGGGATCGGGGTCGGCGAGAGCTTCTTCGACGTCGGCGGCCACTCCATCCTGGGGGTACGGCTCCTCGACGCCATCGAGCGAGAACTCGGCGCTACGCTGACGCTCGCCCAGCTCTTCCACGACCCGACCGTCGAAGGGCTGGCCGCCGCCGTCCACCGGGAGAACGGCGCTGTCCCCCTGGAAAACGGCGCCGCCCCCCGCGGCTGCCTGCTCGCCATCCGCCCCGGGGGCACCCGGCCGCCGCTGTACTGCGTGCACCCGTCCGGCGGCGGCGTCCACCACTACTACCGGTTCGCGCACGCCCTGGACGCCGGTCAGCCGGTGTACGGGTTCCAGGCGGCGGGGCTGGACGACGGCGCCCCGCCCGACCCCACCGTGGAGCGGATGGCCGAGCGGTACGTGGCGGAGCTGCGCGCCCACCGGCCCACCGGCCCGTACCGGCTGCTGGGCTGGTCGCTCGGCGGCGTCGTCGCGTACGAGATGGCCCGCCAGCTCGCTGCCGCGGGCGTACCGCCGGACCTGCTGGCCATCGTGGACGCGGACGCCGCCGAGGTGTACGAACCGCCGCCGTCGGACGACGAGGCGATGCTGCGGCTCCTGCTGCGCGTGAACTCCGGCTTCACCGTCCCCGAGGACCGGCTCGCCCCGCTGACCGGGCCGGAACGGCTGGAAGCCGTCGTGGACCTGGCCCGGCGCTCCGGCGCGCTGCCCCGGCAACTGCCGCTGTCCCGGGTGCGGCAGATGGCCCGCGCCCTGCGGGACACCGACGCCGCTCTCGCGCGCTACCGCATCGGGCCGTACGCGGGCGACGTCCACGTCCTGCGTGCCGCGGACGGCGCCGGCCGCGGCCCCGGTCTCGGCTGGGACCGGTACGCGGGCACGGTGCGCGCCACGGCCGTACCCGGCGGCCACTATGACCTGTTCGACCGCCACCACGCGGCGCTGGCCGAGGCGGTCGAGGAGATCGTCGCGGCCCTGCCCGCCGCGGCGGAACCCGCAACAGAAGCGGCACCCGCCACAGAAGGAGAACCCGCATCACGATGACCGAAGCAGCGGACGACCGCCAGTACGACGTGGTGGTCAACGACGAGGAGCAGTACTCGATCTGGTTCACGGGCCGCGACCTGCCCGCGGGCTGGTCGAGGGCGGGCTATACCGGAACCCGGCAGGACTGCCTGGAGCACATCGACCGCGTGTGGACCGACATCCGCCCGCTCAGCGTCCGGCGCGGACTCGAGGAGACGGGCGGGGACAGCGCGGTATGAAAGGTCTGGGTGCCGACTTCCGGCGGCTGTGGTGCTCCTCGGCGGTCTCCAATCTGGGCGACGGCGTACGGCTGACGGCGCTGCCCCTGCTGGCCGCCGCGGTGACCCGGGACCCGGTGGCCGTCGCCGTGGTGTCCGTGGCGGCCGAACTGCCGTGGCTGCTGGTCAGCCTCCCCGCCGGCGCCCTGGCGGACCGGGTGGACCGCCGGCGGCTCATGGTGGCCGTCCAGCTCGTCCGGATGTGCCTGGTCGTGCTGCTCACGGCGGTCGTGCTGGCCGACGGTTCCTCGATCGCGATCCTGTGCGGCTTCGTGTTCCTACTGGGGATCGGGGAGGTGGTCTTCGACGCCGCGGCGCCCACGATCCTGCCGCGGATCGTGCCGAAGGATCAGCTGACGCGGGGCAATGCGCGGCTGTTCGGGGTGGAGCTGGGCGCCAACGAGTTCGTGGGACCGCCGCTCGGCGGCTTCCTCTTCCGGCTGGGGCAGGCGGTGCCCTTCGTGCTCGACGCGATCAGCTTCGCGGTGAGCGCTGCGCTGCTGGGCCGGATGCGGGGCACGTTCCGGCCGGACCGCGCCCCGGACGCCGACTCCTCCGCCGCCGGGCTGCTGCGCGAGGTGGGTGAGGGCTTCGGCTGGCTGTGGCGCAACCCGGTGATCCGGACCCTGTCGGTCGTCGTCACGTTCATGAACCTCGCCCGCGCCATGACCATGGCCATCTTCGTGCTGTACGCACTGGAGACGCTGGACCTGTCGGAGGTCGGCTTCGGCGTGCTGTCCAGCGCCGTCGCGGTCGGCGCGGTCGCCGCGTCCTGGGCCGCCGAGCGCATCCGCCCCGGCGTGGCGGGGCCGTGCCTGGTCGCGGCCGTCCTCGGGCACGGGCTGACCACCGTCGCGATGGGCGCGACCTCCAACCCCTGGGTGGCGGGTGTGAGCAGCGCCGCGTTCGGCTTCGCGACGATGACGTGGAGCGTGCTGACCGCCGCGGTGCGCCAGACCGTCGTGCCGGACCGGCTGCTGGGGCGGATCAGCAGCGTCCACCGGTTCCTGAGCTGGGGCAGCCTGCCGCTGGGCTCGCTGCTGGGCGGGGTGCTGGCCACGGCGTACGGGCTGCGCGTGCCGTTCGTCGCGGGCGGGCTCGCGGTCGTGCTGGCCGCCCTCGTCGCCGCCCGCGTCCTGCTGGGCGTCTCCGCGCTGCTGGAGGAGCACACCGCGGAAGTGAAGCACACCGAAGCCGGAGCCGACCCCCAGGGACCGCCGTGACCCGCGGCGGCCCCCGGGACGGCAGGAGAACGCGGACGGGTGGGAGCACATGACGCACGCGAAGGACGGCACGGTCGTCGTGGTCGGCGCCGGTGTCATGGGAGCAGGCGTCGCGGAGGTCACCGCGGCGGCCGGATACCGGGTCGTACTGCTGGACGTGACGGCCGCCCGGCTGGACGCCGCGCGGGACACCATCAGGCGCGGGCTGAGCGCGCGGAGCCTGCTGCAGCCCGGCGGGCCGCCGGTGCCCGAGGTGCTGGGGCGGATCTCGTACGGCACCGACGACGCCGTACTCGCGGACGCCGCCGTCGTCCTGGAGAACACCACGGAGGACCGTCACGCCAAACGGGACGTGCACCTGCGCATCGACCGGCTGTGCGGGCCCGGCACGCTCGTGGCCGCCAACACCTCGGCCATCCCCATCCGGCATCTGGCCGAGGGCACCCGCCACCCGGAGCGGGTCGTCGGCACCCACTTCATGAACCCCGTGCCGCACAAGCCGCTCGTCGAGGTCGTCAGGTCGGAGCTGACCGCGGACGGGACCGTCACCCGCGTGACGGACTTCCTGCGCTCCATCGGCCGCCGGGCGGTCGTGGTCGGCGACGCCCCCGGGTTCGTCTCCAACCGGATCCTGATGGCCGTGATCAACTCCGCGGCCCGGCTGGTCGAGGAGGGCGTCGCCTCCCGCGCCGACGTGGACGAGGTGTTCCGCTCCTGCTTCGGCCACCCCATGGGCCCGCTGGAGACCGCCGACCTCATCGGCATCGACACGGTCGTGCGCTCGCTGCGGGTGCTGCACGAGTTCACCGGAGAAGCCCAGTACGAGCCGCGGCCCCTGCTGCTGGACCTGGTGGCGCGGGGACGGCTCGGCGACAAGAGCGGGGAGGGCGTCCACGCGCGGCCCTCCGGGACGGGGAAGGGAGACAGCGCGTGACCGCATCCGGCAACGACCACGCATCCGGCAGCACAGCCGCGGACGCCGTACGGGAACGGGTGCGCGGCTTCCTGCACGACGTGCTGCGGCAGCAGATCGGCGACGACGTGAACCTCTTCGCCACCGGACTCGCCGACTCGCTGCTCGCCATGCGGCTCGTGACGTTCGTCGAGACCGCCTTCGGGCTCACCGTGGAGGCCGAGGATCTCGACCCCGCGCACTTCCGGTCCATCGACGCCATCACGGACTTCGTGCACCGCAAGCACGCCGGCGTCCCGGGGGAGGGCCCGTGAGCCCGCCGCCGCCCGGGGGCGGCCCCCCGGACTTCGCGCGCTTCGCGGCAGAGGTGGTGGGTCCCCGCGCCGGCGAGACCGACCGCGCCCCGGGCCTGGCCCCGGAGCTGATCCGCGAGGTGGCCGCGGCCGGTCTGCTCGGCGCGATGATCCCCGCTCGCTACGGCGGACTCGGCCTGGACGCACCGGCGTTCGGCCGGGCCTGCGCCGAGGTCGGCTCCTGGTGCACGGCGACCCGCGCCCTGCTGACCGTACAGAACATGGTGGCCGGGGCCATCGCCCGCTGGGGCACGCGGGAGCAGCGGCAGCGCTGGCTGCCCGGTCTCGCGGACGGCAGCCGGCTCGCCGCGTTCTGCCTCACCGAGGCCGACGCCGGCAGCGACGCCGCGGCGGTGGCCACGGAGGTGGCGGAGGAGGCACCCGCGGACGGCGGCGGGTGGGTCGTCGACGGGCGGAAGCTGTGGGTCACCGCGGGCGCGGTGGCCGACCTCTTCCTGGTCGTCGGCACGACGGCCGGCGCTCCCACCGCCGTCGTGCTGGAACGGGGCACCCCCGGGCTGCGCGTCGAGCCGGTCGGCGACCGGCTGCTGGGGATGCGGGGCGCGCTGGTCGCCCACGTCGGCCTGGCGGGCTGCCGGGCGCCGGCCGGCGCCCGGCTCGGGCCGGTGGGCGCCGGGTTCTCCCACGTGGCCGCGGTCGCGCTGGACCTCGGGCGGCACAGCGTGGCGTGGGGAAGCGCCGGGCTCGCCGAGGGCTGCCTGCGCGAGGCCGCGCGGTACGCCACCGTACGCCGTCAGTTCGGCCGGCCGCTCGCCGAGCACCCGCTGATCCGGAGGCTGCTGAGCGACATGGTCGTACGGGCCCGCTCGGCCCTGCAGTTGTGCCAGGCCGCCTCCGCCGCCCACGCGGCCCGGGAACCGGACGCGGTGCTGGAGACCATGGCGGCCAAGTACGCCGCGTCCACCGCCGCGTTCGCCAACGCCACCGACGCGGTCCAGATCCACGGCGCGGTGGGCTGCACCACCGGCCACCCGGTCGAGCGCTTCCTGCGCGACGCCAAAACCCAGCAGATCATCGAGGGCACCGACCAGATGCACCAGCTCGGCGTCTGCGAGCTGGCCCTCCGCGAGTACGGCGAGAAGCCCGGCGGGCCGGACCCGGTGGCCTCCGCGGTCCCGGGAGCCGGGCATGGCACGGCGGTGGAGGAGGGGGCCCGATGACCGGAATCGCCGCCATCCGGATCCTGTTGCCCGACACCCTCACCGCCCTCACCGCGCTGCCCGAGTACGCGACGCTGACCGAGGAGGACAGGACGCTGGCGGCGGGTCTCGGCATCGAGACCGTCGCCGAGGCCCCCGGCACCGACAGCGGCGAGCTCGCCGCCGCGGCGGTACGCGGGCTGCTCGCCGACCGCGGTCTCGACGGCCGCGACATCGACGCCCTCGTGCTCGTCGGCGGCCGGGTGCCCGCGTACTTCGTGGCCTCGGAGGCCACCCGGGTGCAGCACCTCGCGGGGCTGACCGGGGCGCTGTCCTTCACCGTCACCGACCTGGGCTGCGCGGCCAGCACCGGCGCGCTGCTCACCGCGCGGTCGCTGCTGGCCGCGACGCCCTCCTGGAGCCGGGTCGTGATCGCCCACGGGTGCCGTCCGCCCGGCCCCCGGAGGCTGCGCAGGCCGGTCACCGTCAACGGGGACGCGGGCATGGCCGTGCTCCTCGAACCGGACGGCGCCATGCGCGTACTCGACGTGGAGATGGAGACCGACGGCCAGTACTGGGACCTCTTCCGCGTCGACTTCCGGGACCGGCCGCCCGCCGAGTGGGCGGAGGTCTGCACCGACGAGTCCCGCTACTCCTTCCGGCTGGCCGTCGAGAGCCAGAAGCGGTTCGCCGCCCTCAACCAGCGGCTCCTGCGGCGCAGCCGGCTCGACATGTCCGACGTGGACCACGTCGTCATGCAGAACCTCTCCGAGGGCGCCTTCCGGTTCTACGAGGAAGGGCTGGGCCTCACCGTCGCCGCCGTGTGCCGGGACAACCTCCGCCGCTACGGGCACCTCGGCCCCGTCGACGTGCTGGCCAACCTCCACGGCGGTGCCGCCGGCGGCGAGTTCGCGCCCGGGGACCTCGTCCTCGTGATGAACAACAGCCCGGTGGCCGCCTGGAGTTCGACCCTGATCGAGGTGTGACGATGACCGAGCGGGAACCGTATGTGAAGTGCCTGGTGTGGGATCTGGACGGCACGGTGTGGGACGGCACCCTGCTGGAGGACCGGGACGTGCGGCTGCGGCCCGGCGTACGGGACACGCTCAGGACCCTCGACGAACGCGGCATCCTGCACTCCGTCGCCAGCCACAACGAGGAGGCCGACGCCCTGGCCCAGCTCGCCGGACTGGGCCTGGCGGAGTACTTCCTCCGGCCGCGTATCGGCTGGTCGGCCAAGTCGGTGCTGCTCGACCAGGTGGCGGAGCGGCTGCGGCTGGGCCCCGGAGCGCTGGCCTACGTGGACGACCGGGCCTACCAGCTCGACGAAGTCCGCTCCGCCAGACCGGAGATCCGCTGCTACCCCGCCGACGCCGTGCCGCATCTGCCCGGGCTCGCCGAGTTCTCCCCGCCGGTCACCGGGGCCGCCGCCGGCAGGCGGCGGTCGTATCGCGACCAGCACCGCAGGGAGGACGACGAGGAGGCGTTCACCGGTCCCCGGCACGAGTTCCTCGCGGGTCTCGGCACCGTCCTGACCGTGGCCCGCGCCGACGAGGCGGACCTCGCCCGCGCCGAGGAGCTGACGGTCCGTACCCACCAGCTCAACACCACGGGGCGTACCTACTCCCGCGCCGAACTCGCGGCCCTGCGCCGCTCACCGGACCACCTGCTGCTGATGGCCTCGCTGCGCGACCGCTACGGCGATCTGGGGCAGGTCGGGCTCGTACTGCTGCACACCGGGCCCGAGGTGTGGACGCTCCGGCTGCTCCTGCTCTCCTGCCGGGTGCTCGGGCGCGGCATCGGCGAGGCGCTGCTCGCCCATGTGCTGCGGCTCGCCCGCCGCGCGGGCGCCGTGACGCGCGCGGAGTTCGTGCCGAACGACCGGAACCGGGTCATGCACGTCACGCTGCGGTTCGCGGGCTTCGCCCCCGCCGGCGGCACCCTGCTGGAACACCGGGGCGACCCGCCCGCCGTGCCCGGTCACCTCACCCTGCGCGAGGTGCCCGCATGACCAGCCGGGCGAGGTCCTCCACGGTGGCGGCGTCGGCCAGGACGGACCGCAACGGTACGCGGACGCCGAGGCGCCGGCGGATCCGGGAGACGATCAGCGCGGCATGGATCGAATCGCCGCCGGCGGCGAAGAAGTCGTCCCGGGGGCCGAGCGCACCGTCCTTGAGCACCTCGCGCCAGATGTCCAGCAGCACCGCGGTGGGGTCGGCAGGCTCCGGTGGCCCGGGCGTCGGCTCGTCCGCGGCGGGCGGCTGTCGCGTCATGGGAACGGCGTCTCCCTTCCCGGACGGACCGGTCGCGGCAGCAGCAACTATCCGGACGCGGCGGGAGCGCTGTCAAGGGTGCACCCGGGCGGCGGTCCGGGCGGTGCGGAGCGTACGGGAAGGGGCGGTGGCATGAGCGCGGCGGGCGGACTCGTCGGCCTGACCCGGACGGCGGCAGGGCCGGATCCGGGCCTGGTCTCGGTGAGCTTCACCGGCACCGAGGCGGGCCAGGACCTCGACCGGCTGCTCGCGGCGGACACCCGGGGCCGCGCCGCGTACCGGCTCGATCCGCTGGGGGACATGACCGCAGTCGGCCGGCCGGTCACCCTCGCGGAACTGGCCCGCGGCTACGCCGACGCGCTCGGCGCTCTCGATCCACCGCCCGCCGCGCTCGTCGGACACTGCAGCGCCGCGCTCCTGACGCAGGCGATCGCGGCCGGACTCGGGCCCCACCCGCCGCGGTTCCTCCTGCTCGACCCGGCCCTGCCCACCGCCGAGTCGGTCGTGGAGACCTTCGCCGAGCTGCGCAGCGGACTCGGCCGGCCGGCGCTCGGCGCGGACGATGCCCGCGCGACCGTGCGGTCCTGCGCGGAAGATCCGGGGGCGGCGCTGGAGCGGATGGCCGCCGTACTCGCCGCGGACGCGGACGCGTTCTGCACCGAGAGCGGGCTCGGCGACGACGGCGCCGCCGTCACCGGCGAACTCGTCCCGCGCTACACGGCCTGGCTCGCCCTCCTGCTGGCCACCGTCCACCACCGGCCCGAGGCCACGCCGGGGCCGGCGTACTGCCTGCTCTCCCGGCACCGCGCCCTGCCACCGGCGCTGCCGGGCCGTGCCGCGGTCACGGTGCGCCGGCTCGACCTCACCGCGCGGGAGCTGACCTCGGCGGCCCCGGTACGCGAACTCCTCCACGACCTCGCCGAGGGGGACGCCCCCGCCTGACACCGCCGGCAGCACCCGCCGACCCGCTGCGAAGGGAGAACCATGGCTCTGCCCGACGCCCCCGCGTCCTCCGACTCGGTCCTGCGCGGCGCCCGTTCGCCGCTGCCGGCCGGCACGGCGGGCGACCTCGTGCTGGCGCGGATCGCGGCGCGCCCGGACGACACCGCGCTGGTGTGCGGGCCCGTCTCCCTCACCTACGGCGAACTCGGTGACCGCGTCCGCCGGCTCGCCGGCGCGCTGGCGGAGGCCGGCGTCCGCCGCGCGGACCGCGTCTGCGTCCTGCTCACCCGGTCCACGGACAGCGTGGCGGCGATGCTGGCGGTCTGGCTGGCCGGCGCCGTCTACGTGCCACTGGATCCGGAGTACCCGCCGGAGCGGGTGGCGTTCGTCTTCCGCGACTGCGGCGCCGGCGTGGTGCTGACCGAGAGCGGCGCGGCGGCGGGGCTGGACCTCGCGGAGGCGGCGCTCGTGTTCGCGGACGGCCCGGAACCAGGCCCGTACCCCGGCACAGGCACAGGCACAGGCACAGGCACAGGCACCAGCACCGGCACCGACGCCGGCACAGGGACGCACGCCGGCCAGGGCGCCCCCGGGGTGCGTACACCGCTCGACGACACGGCCTACGTCATCTACACCTCCGGCTCGACGGGCCGCCCCAAGGGAGTGGAAGTCGGGCACCGGGCGCTGGCCAACTTCGTCCGCTACCTCGGCGTCCGGCCCGGGCTCCGCCCCGGCGACGTGGCCGCGTCCGTCACCAGCGTCGCGTTCGACATCTCCCTGCTCGACTTCCTCGCCCCGCTGACCGCGGGCGCCACCCTGGTGATCGTCCCCCGCGAGGTCGCCGCGGACGGCGAGCGGCTGGGCCGGCTGCTCAGCGCCGGCGGCGTCGGCTTCCTCCAGGCGACCCCCACCACCTGGCAGCTCCTGCGGGACGCCGGCTGGACGCCGGACCGGGAGTTCGCCGCGCTCGCCGGCGGCGAGCCGCTGCCTGCCGAACTGGCGCGCTGGCTCCTCGGCCGGTGCACCCGGGTCACCAACGCCTACGGCCCCACCGAGGCGACCGTCTGGGTCACCTTCCAGGAGGTCACCGAGGACATCCTGCGGGACGCCCACACGGTGCCGCTCGGCCGCCCGATGGACAACGTCGACATCCACGTCCTCGACGACAGCGGCGCGCCGGTCCCGCGTGGCAGCCTCGGCGAACTGTGCGTCGCGGGCACCGCGCTGGCGCACGGCTATCTCGGCCGCCCGGAAGAGACCGCGCGTGCGTTCGTGCCGCACCCCGGCACGCCCGGCACCAGGCTCTACCGGACGGGGGACACCGCCGTGCTGGGCGCCGACGGCACACTGCACTTCGCGGGCCGCCGCGACCAGCAGATCAAGCTGCGCGGCCACCGGGTCGAACCGGGCGAGATCGAGGCGGTGCTTGAGGAGTCCCCGGCGGTGGCCCAGGCCGTGGTCACCGCGGAGCGGCGGGCGGGCGCCGGGACGCGTCTCGTCGCGTACGTACGGCCCGCGAGCCCGCCGGACGCCGGTGCCCACGGGGGGAACGGGGCTGCGCGGGAGGCGGCGGACGCGCTGGTGGAGCAGTGGCGCGGCGTCTTCGACGAGGTGGACGACGCGGCCGGTCCTGACGTGCGGTTCAACACCCGGGTGTGGCGGAGCAGTTACACCGGAGCGCCGGTGCCCGCGGACCAGATGCGGGAGTGGGTGGACGGCACGGCCGGGCGGATCCTCCGCCACCGGCCGCGTCGCGTACTCGAGATCGGCTGCGGCGACGGGCTGCTCACCTGGGCCCTGGCGCCGCACTGCGACACCTACGTGGGCACGGACCTGTCGGGCGTCACCGTCCGCCGGCTCGACGGGGCGCTGCGCCGGGCCGGTCTCGGGCAGGTGCGCGTGCACCACCGCGAGGCTCCCGACCTCGCCGGGCTCGGCGCGGACTTCGACGTCGTCGTCCTCAACTCGGTGGTGCAGTACTTCCCGCACGAGACGTATCTGGAGAGGGTGCTGTCCGGGGCCCGCGCGCTCGTACGGGACGGCGGGGCGCTGTTCGTCGGGGACGTACGGCACCACGGGCTGCTGGAGGCGTTCTGCGCCTCGGTGGAGTTCGCCCGCGCCGACGCGGACGGCGAGCCCCTCACCGTGGCGGAGCTGCGCGAGCGCGCCGGGCGGCGCGCCCGGGAGGAGAAGGAACTGCTCGTCGACCCCGCCTACTTCGACGCCCTCGCCCAGCGCCTGCCGGGGATCCGCCACGTGGAACTGCTGCCCCGCCGCGGGCTCCACCGCAACGAGATGACCGGCTTCCGCTACGACGCCGTGCTCCACACCGGACCGCGGGCCGCCCCGGTACGGGTGCCCGAGTGGCTCCAGTGGCGTCCGGACGGCACCACGTGGCAGGAGCTGCCGGGACGGCTGCGGGAACGGGCCGGCGCGGTGCTCGGCGTCCGCGGTGTGCCCAACGCCCGGCTGTGCCGGGCACTGCGCGAGGCGCGCCTGCTCCGCGACGCGCGGGGCACAGCCGCAGACGCCGCGCCCGTCACGGAACTCCCGCGCACCGCGGGCACCGACGGCGCCGACCCAGAGGAACTGCACGCCCTCGGCGCGCGGTACGGCTACGAGACGCATGTGCAGTGGTCGACGCACGACGCCGCCGCACTCGACGTCGTCTTCCTCCCCGCAGCCGGAACCCCGGCCGGGGCCCCGGCACTGGCCGAACGGCCCGGCACCCCGCCCCGCCCCACCGGCCCCGTCGTCAACGCCCCCGCCACCACCCACCGCGAGGCCTCGCGCAACCGGGAACTGATCCGGCACCTGCGTGCGCACCTGAGCCGCCGCCTCCCGGCGTACCTGACCCCCGCCGCTTTCGTGGTGCTGGACGCGTTCCCCCTGACACCCAACGGCAAGGTCGACCGCGCCGCCCTGCCCGTACCGGCCACCCGGCCGGAGGCGGCCGGCGCATACGTCCCGCCCGGCAGCGCCGCCGAGCGCGAGCTGACCGCCGTCTGGGCGGAAGTCCTCGGCACCGGCCGGGTCGGCATGCACGACGACTTCTTCGCCCTGGGCGGCGACTCTCTCCAGGCCACCCGCCTCGTCTCCCGCCTCCGGCGGGCCTTCGGCGTCCAACTGCCGCTGCGCGAGGTCTTCGACCACCCCACGCCCGCCGCTCTGGCGCCCCGCGTCCGCGCGCTGCGCGGCCGCGACTCGCCCGACGCCCCTCTCGTCCCGGCCGCCCGTACGGACACGCTGCCGCTGACGCACTCCCAGCAGCGGCTGTGGTTCCTCGACCAACTGGAGCCGGACACGGCCGCGTACAACCTGCCCTCCCTCTTCCGGCTCCGCGGCACCCTCGACGTGCCGGCCCTGCGCCGGGCACTGCGGGAACTCACCGTCCGGCACGAGGTGCTGCGCACCGTGTACGTCGCCGAGAACGGCGAACCGCGCCAGTACCTCCGCCCCCCGCGGGACGTCCCGACGGCCGTCGACGACCTGCGTCCGCTCCCTCCCTCCGGCCGCGCGCGCCGAGCCGCCGAGCTGATCGCCGCGGACGTCGCCACCCCCTTCGACCTCGCCACCGGACCGCTGCTGCGCGCCCGGCTGGTGCGACTGGCCGACGGCGAGCACCTCTTCCTCGTCACCGTGCACCACATCGTCAGCGACGGCTGGTCGATGGACATCACCCTGCGCGACCTCGCGCGGTGCTACGAAGCGGCTGCCGGCGGCGGCGCCCCCGCACTCCCGGCGCTGCCCGTCCAGTACGGGGACTACGCCGCCTGGCAGCGCGACCGGCTGCGCAGCCCCGACCTCCGCCGGCAGCTCGGCTACTGGACCGAGCGGCTGGCCGGCGCCCCGCCCGTACTGGAACTCCCCGCCGACCGCCCCCGCCCGCCCCTGCAGACGTTCACCGGCGCGACGCACTGGCTCGACGTCCCGGCGCCGCTCGCCCGCGCGGTCGCCGCGGCCGGGCGCGCCGAGGGCGCCACGGTCTTCATGACGCTGCTCGCCGCCTTCGGGCTGCTGCTGCAACGCCAGTGCGGGCGCGACGACCTCGTGGTGGGCACCCCGGTCGCCGGCCGCACCCGCGCGGAGACCGAGGACCTGATCGGGCTCTTCATGAACACCCTCGCGCTGCGGCTCGACCTGTCCGGCGACCCCACCGGCCGCGAGCTGCTGCGCCGCGTCCGCGACCTCACCGTGGACGCCGTGACGCACCAGGAAGTGCCGTTCGAGCGGCTGGTGGAGGTGCTCAAGACCGACCGGGACCTCGGCCGGACGCCGCTCGTGCAGGTGCTCTTCAACCACGTCCTGCTCAACGAGGACCATCTCGACGCCGGCGGCGTGCACTGGCAGCGCGAGGACGTGGACGAGGCGGCGGCCAAGTTCGACCTCAGCCTCTATGTGTGGGAGAGCGCGGGGGAGTTCCGCTGCCAGTTCATCTACAACGCGGACCTGTACTCGGCCGAGCGCGTCGGCTGGCTCGCCCGCCAGTACCTCCAGGCGGTACGCGCCCTCTGCGACGCGCCGGACGCCCGGTTGTCCGCGGCATCGCTGAGCACCCGCGACTGGCAGCACGGCACCGGTGCCGAAGCCGCGCCCGCCGTCCCGCGGCGGACTCCGGAAGAGCTGGTGACCGGGGTGCTGGCCGCTGCCGCCCGCCACCCCGGGCGCCGGGCCGTCACCGACGCCGAGGGGGAGTGCTCGTACGCCGGACTGGTCCGCCGGCTGCACACGGTGAGCGCCGCCCTGCGCGCGCACGGGGTGGGCCGGGGCGATGTCGTCGCCGTCCTGGCCGACCGGTCCGCGTGGACCCAGGCCACCGCCCTGGCCGTCCTGCACGAGGCGGCGGTCTACGCGCCGCTGGACCCGGCGTACCCCGCGCGATGGCTGCGGCGGCGGCTGGACGAACTGCGGCCGGCGGCGGTGGTCGACCTCCGGGAGACCGGCCCGGCCGGCCCGTCCGGCGCCGGCGGGGACCTCGGCCTCGCGGGCACGGCCGTCCTGCGGCCCCGCCGGATACCGGCCGGGCCCGCGACGTCCGGCGCCCGGCCGGCGGCTGACCTCACCGCGCCCGCCCTGCTCATGTTCACCTCCGGCACCACCGGTACGCCCAAGGGCGTGGTGAGCGCGCAGCTTCCGCTGGTGCGCTTCCTGGACTGGCAGGCCGAACGCTTCGGGCTCACCGCGGCCGACCGGTTCGGCGCCCTCTCGGGCCTGGGACACGATCCCGCGCTGCGCGACATGTTCGCCGGGCTCCGGTGCGGTGGCGAGGTGCACTGGCCCGACGAACGCGACATCCGCGAGTCGGCGCGGCTCGCCGACTGGCTGCGCGGGCGCGAGGTGTCGGCGCTCCACCTGCCGCCGCCCCTGCTGGATCTGCTCGCCACCCGGGAGGCTGGCCGGGTGCCCGCACTGCGGCATCTGTTCTTCGGCGCGGCCCCGCTGCGCCCGGCGCACCTGCGGAAGGCCCGCCGGTGGGCACCGAACGCGCGGCCGGTCAACCTGTACGGCACGACGGAGACACCGCAGGCCGCCGCCGCCTTCCCCGTACCGGCCGGGCTGCGGCTGCCGACCGTGCCGGTCGGCAGGGGAGCGGCGGAGGCCCGGATCCTCGTGCTGGACCCCGCGGGCCGGCCCGCGGGGCCGGGGGAGCTGGGCGAGGTGGTGGTCGAGTCCCCGTATCTGGCGCTGGGTTATCTGCCGGCAGGCGGGCGGTCCTCGGCTCCGGCGGCGGGCCCGCCGCTGGACGGCTCGCCGTTCGAGGGCGGCCGTTACCGTACGGGCGACCTCGGGCGGTTCCGGCCCGACCGTACGGTCGAGATCGCGGGGCGCCGGGACCGGCAACTGGACCTGCGGGGCCACCGCGTCGAACCGAGTGAGGTCGAGGCCGCGCTGACCGAGCACCCCGAGGTGTGGGAGGCCGCCGTGGCGGCGCGTGCCGGCCTGCTCGTCGCCTGGGTCGTACCGTCGCCCGGCACCGCCCCGGAGCCGCCCGCCCTGCGGGCACACGCCGCGGAACTGCTCCCCGCCCACCAGGTGCCGCACCGGATCGTCCTCACCGACATGCTGCCCCTCACCTCCCGGGGCAAGGTGGACTTCGCGGCGCTGCCCACCCCGCGGCCGGCCGCGGCGGACCAGGCGGCCGGGCACCGGCAGCCCGCCGGAGACGTCGAACGGGAACTGGCCGTCCTCTGGCAGGAGGTGCTCGGCGTCCCGCCCGCCCACCGGGACCAGAGCTTCTTCGAGGTCGGCCACTCCCTGCTCGCCGCGCAGTACCTCGCCAGGATCACGCGGCAGTTCGGCGTCCGGGTGCCGCTGCGCGATCTCTTCGCCCAGCCGACGATCGCCGCGCTCGCCGTGCGCGTGAAGGAGCCGCAATGACGTCCCGTCCCCGCCCCCGCCGCGAGGTGCACGTCGATCTCGACGCGATCCGGCACAACGTACGCCTGGCCCGCGAACTGGCCGGTGACGCCGAGGTGATGGCGGTCGTCAAGGCGGACGGTTACGGGCACGGGGCGGCGCCGGTCGCCCGTGCCGCGCTGGCCGCGGGTGCCACGTGCCTCGGAGTCGCCTACCCGGAAGAGGGCCGCCGGCTTCGGCAGAGCGTTCCGCACGCGCCCGTGGTCGTGCTGACGGACCCGCTGCCGGGCGAGGAGGACGACGCCGTGGCCCACGACCTCACCGTGACGGTCAGCACCCCGGACACGGTGCGGCGGGTGGCTGCCGCGGCGCGCCGGGCCGACCGGCGGGCGACCGTACACCTCAAGATCGACACCGGACTGCACCGGCTGGGTACGCCGGCCCGGGACGCGGGGCGACTGGCCGTGCTGGCACGGGAGCACGGCCTGGCCGTCGAGGGCGTCTGGACGCACTTCGCGCTGGCCGACGACCCCCGGGACCCGTTCGTGGACACCCAGCTCGACCGCTTCCACCGCGCCGTGGAGGAGCTGCACGCACTCGGTGTCCGCCCCCGGTACCGCCACGCGGCGGGCAGCGCCGCCGCCGCGGCGCGGCCGGCCGCCCGGCTCGACCTGGTCCGCCTCGGCGCGCTGCTGTACGGCATCAGGCCCGGCCCCGCCGTCCCGCATCTGGACGGCCTCCGGCCCGCGTTGACCTGGTACGGCACGGTGGTGGCCGTACGGCGCGCCGACCGCGGGGAGAGCCTGGGCTACGGCCTGAAGTACCGCCTCGACGCCGACACCACGCTGGCGGTCGTCGGCGCCGGATTCGCCGACGGGCTGCCCCGGCTGCTCGGCAACCGCGGCCACCTCCTCGTCGGCGGCAGGCGGCGCCGGATCGCCGGCGCGGTGGGGATGAGCCACACCGTCCTCGACTGCGGAGACGACGACGTGGCCGTCGGCGACCGGGTGGTGCTGCTGGGCGCCGACGGGGACGCCGAGGTCGGCGCCGAGGAGTACGCGGGGTGGTCGGGCAGCTCGGTGTACGAGGCGGTCACCCGGATCAGCCCGGGGGTCCCGCGGATCTACCGCGGTGGCGACGCGGACGGAAGCAGCGCGAACGGAAGCAGCGCGAACGGGAGCTGCGCGAACGGGAGCTGCGCGAACGGGAGCTGCGCGGAAGGGAGCTGCGCGGAAGGGAGCTGCGCGGAGGGGAGGGGGACCCCGCGATGAGCCGCACGGACACCGGCGTCGACGACCGGCTCCCGGACGCGGACCTTGAGGAGCACGCCCGCCACGCGCCGGACCTGCCGGCCGTGCTGTGCGAAGGGCAGCAGACCACCTATGGCCAGCTCAGCGCACGGGTCAACCGGCTGGCCCGGCTCCTCGTGGAACACGGCGCAGGACCCGAGCGGTTCGTCGCCCTGGCGCTGCCCCGCGGGGCCGACCTGATAGCCGGCGCGCTCGCCGTCCTCAAGACCGGTGCCGCCTATCTGCCCGTCGACCCGGACCATCCCGCCGAGCGCATCCGCCGACTCTTCGACGACGCCCGGCCGCTGTTCGCCCTGACCTCGGGCGACGCCCCGCTGCCCGGGGGCGCAGGCACGGTGCCGCACGTCGCACTGGGCACCCCCGCGGGGGAGGAGCGGCTCGCCCGCTGCCCCGCCGACCCCTTCCCTGCCGGAACGCGCCCCGGCGGCTGCCGGCCGGCCACGGCCGCGTACCTCCTCTACACCTCCGGCTCCACCGGGCGCCCCAAGGGAGTGGTGGTGACGAGGCGCAATCTCGCGCACCTGCTCGCGGACGTGCGCACCCGCTTCCCGCTCCGGCCGGATGACCGGATGCTGGCCGTCACCACGCCCGCGTTCGACATCTCGGTGCTGGAGATGTTCCTCCCGCTGCTGCACCGGGCGGCCCTCGTCGTCCCCGGTCCACGGACGGTACGCGACCCGCGGGCCCTGGCCGCAGTGATGGAGCGCGAGCGCGTCACCTTCGCGCAGGGCACTCCGACGCTGTGGCAGCTCATGGCGGCGATCGTCCCCGAAGCCGTCGCCGGAGTGCGGCTGGTCATCGGCGGCGAGGCGCTGCCGGCGCAACTGGCCGCCGGACTGCGCAGCCACGGCGCGTCGGTGACCAACGGCTACGGGCCGACCGAGGCAACGGTGTACACCACCTTCGCCGCGCTGGACCGCGAGCGGCCCGGGGCGCCGCCGATCGGCCACCCCCTCCGGCACGTGCGCGTCCATCTCCTGGACGACGGCCTCAGCCCCGTACCCGACGGATCGGCGGGCGAACTGTACGTGGCAGGCGGCGGCGTCAGCCGCGGCTACCTGCACCGCCCCTCCCTCACCGCGCCGGCCTACCTCCCCGACCCGTACGGTCCGCCCGGCTCGCGGATGTACCGGACGGGGGACCTGGCACGCCGCGGGCCGGACGGCGCGCTGGAGTTCCTGGGCCGGGCGGACGACCAGGTGAAGGTGCGCGGCTTCCGCATCGAACCCGGCGAAGTCGAAGCCGCACTCGCCGCCCACCCCGCCGTGGCCCAGGCGGCGGTCGCCGCGCGCCCGTACCCGGGCGGGCTCGGCGGACACCGGCTGGTCGGCTACGTGGTTCCCCGTCCGGACTCCCGGCGGGACGGCACCGTGCCCACGTCGTCCGCCATCCGCACCCACCTGGTCCGGCTGCTCCCCGACTACATGATCCCGTCGACCGTCGTCGTCCTCGACGCCCTCCCGGTCACCCCCACGGGCAAGCTGGACCGGACAGCCCTCCCGGATCCGCCCTGAGCGCAGACCTGTGCCTGCCGTAAACATTGACAAAATTTTACAGGAATGCTTGGCGCGGGTGGCAGATGTTTGCCGTACGCACTCGGCATGTCATTCCGCTGCGCCGGCTCCAGAATGGTCGGGTGTTCCGTGGACAGGTCACCGGACAGGTCACCTTTGTGCTTGACGTCCCTGACGGGCTGTCGATATATCAAGCCCTGTAAACGCTCGTAAACAGGGCAGGGCAAAGGGGGCCTTCTGGGCTTTCGCAAGTGGTAAGGAATCTCTGCCAGTTCATGAGCGCGCGGGGAACGTCCCCGATGTCGTGCTCACGGAAGTGTGAAGAGGGGCTACGTGTCCGAAATGTTCGATGAGCGAAGAGTCTCCCGTGAGACTCACTCATTTCTCATCAGTTCCCTGTTGCCAGCGGACTCCCCCCGGCTGGCGGGCGAGATCGAAGAGCACACACGGACACTGGCCGAGTCGGACGCCCCCTTACCGCCCATCGTCGTCAACCGCTCGACGATGCGGGTCGTGGACGGCATGCACCGGCTGCACGCGGCGCGTCTGCGCGGCGCGCAGTACATCGAAGGCTGGTTCGTGGAGGGCACGGAGGAGGACGCCTTCGTCCTCGCCGTCGAGCTCAACGCCAAGCACGGGCTGCCGCTGTCCCGGAAGGACCGCAACGCCGCGGCGCGGCGCATCGTCGAGAGCCATCCGCACTGGTCGGACCGGCGGATAGCGTCCGCGACCGGACTGTCCCCGAGCGCGGTGGGCGCGCTGCGCGACACCGTCGACACGCCGGTGGCCCACCTGTCCCTGCGCGTCGGCCGGGACGGGCGCGCCCGGCCGCTGAACAGCGCCTCGGGCCGTATCGCGGCCAGCAAGGTCATCACCGAGTCCCCCAGCGCCTCGCTGCGGGAGATCGCCAGCCGGGCGGGGGTCGCGCTCGCCACCGCCCGGGACGTACGCAACCGTATGCGCATGGGGCTGGACCCGGTGCCCCCCAAACTGCGGGCCGCCGAGGCGGACTGCGATCAGGTGACCGAGTACGTGCCGGAAGTCCCGGGGGCGGCCCCCGGCCAGGCCGGAGTGAGCTACGAGGACGCGCTGGCCAGGATGCGCCGCGACCCCTCGCTGCGCATGTCGCAGAACGGGCGGACGCTGATCCACCTGCTGCTCTCGCAGCAGCTCGCGGAGGACCAGTGGCGGGAACTGGTGGCGGGCGTCCCCGCGCACCGTGCGGTCGACGTGGCGCGCGCCGCCCAACTGTGCGCCGACCGGTGGCTGAAGTTCGCCGTCGACGTCCGGGCGCACCGGGCGCGGGCCCAGGCCCAGCCGCAAGCCGAGGACGCGGCGCCGGAGGACGGCGGCCTGCGGCGGCTCTCACCGGGTGCCTGAGCACCCGACGGCACATCCGGCAGCGGAA
Organism: Streptomyces sp. CNP082; assembly: GCF_059570535.1. NCBI lineage: Bacteria > Bacillati > Actinomycetota > Actinomycetes > Kitasatosporales > Streptomycetaceae > Streptomyces > Streptomyces sp. CNP082. Next base: position 147,524 of record NZ_JCANSZ010000011.1, on the reverse strand, counting down.
CCACGAGAGGACCTGAGGCCATGACGAGCACGGTCAACGCGTTCGACGATCCCCGCGCGCAGTACCGCGTACTGGTCAATTCCGAGGACCAGTACTCCCTGTGGCCGGCGCGCACCGACGTACCCGCAGGCTGGGAATCGGTGCACGGCCCGGCCGAACGGGCGCAGTGCGTGCAGTACATCGAGAGAGGCTGGACCGACATGCGGCCCAGAACGCTGAGAGCCGCCCTCGACGAGGCGTGACCGGCGGGGGAAGAGCGGTGGGGGCGGGTCCGCGTGCGTGGGCCCGCCCCCACCGGGGTGCTTCCGTGCCGGAGCCGCGCTCACCCGGCCGCCGGCACCAGCCCGGTGCGGAACCTGCTGATCGCCGTCTCGTGGCGCGCGCGCAGCTCCGGGTCGCTGACCCCGAGCCCTTCATGGGGCGCCAGGCACAGCACGCCGACCTTGCCCTGGTGCAGGTTGCGGTGGACGAGGTGCACCGCCTGCGCCGTCTGCTCCAGCGGCACCACCTCGGACAGCGTGGGATGGATCCGGCCCTGGGCGATGAGCCGGTTGGCCTCCCACGCCTCGCGGTAGTTGGCGAAGTGCGTGCCGACGATCCGTTTGAGGTGCATCCACAGGTAGCGGTTGTCGTACGTGTGCTGGAAGCCCGAGGTCGACGCGCAGCTGACGATCGTGCCGCCGCGGCGCGCGACGTACACGCTGGCGCCGAAGGTCTCCCGTCCCGGGTGCTCGAACACGATGTCCGGGTCCTGGCCGCCGGTCAGTTCCCTGATCCGGGCGCCGAACCGGCGCCACTCGCCCTGGTCCTGCGTGTGCTCGTCCTTCCAGAAGCGGTAGCCCTCCGCGCTCCGGTCGATGATCAGCTCCGCGCCCATCCGGCGGCACACCTCGGCCTTCTCCGCGCTGGAGACCACGCACACCGGCGTCGCCCCGCCGTTGAGCACCAACTGCGTGGCGTACGAGCCGAGCCCACCGGACGCGCCCCAGATCAGCACGGTGTCGCCCTGCTTGAGCCGGGCGCCGTTGGCGGACACCAACTGCCGGTAGGCGGTGGAGTTCACCAGCCCGGAGGCGGCGGCCTCCTCCCAGGTCAGGTGGCCGGGCTTGGGCATGAGCTGGTTGGCCTTGACCAGCGCCAGCTCGGCCAGACCGCCGAAGTTCGTCTCGAACCCCCAGATCCGCTGCTCCGGATCGAGCATGGTGTCCGCGTGTCCGTCGGGGTGGTGCAGCTCGACCGACAGGCAGTGAGCCACCACCTCGTCCCCGGGCCGCCACGGTGTCACCCCCTCGCCGCAGCGCAGCACCACGCCGGCGAGGTCCGAGCCGAGGACGTGGTACGGCAGGTCGTGCCGCGCACCCTGCGGTGACACCTTGCCGTAGCGGGACAGGAACCCGAACGTCGGCAGGGGTTCGAAGATCGACGACCACACCGTGTTGTGGTTGATCCCGCTGGCCATCACCGCGACCAGCACCTCACCGGCGGCCGGCGCCGGTGTCGCCACCTCGTCCAGGTGGAGGGACGTGCGCGGATCCTTGTCGCGGCTGGCCACTCCGTCGAACATCGCGACCTCGTCGGCGTGCAGGGTGACGCCCCGGTAGACGTCGGGGACCGGGAGGCGCCCCACGTCGCCGGATGCGCCCGCGACGATCGCGTCAAGGATCTCTTGCATGACTCCAGCCCTCTTTCCGGCTTATTCCGCGAGCACCGCAGAACGTGGGTGATGCGAGGTTTTCCGTGGGAAGGTATTCGAGCCGCTACGGATGTCCGTTTTGCTGGCGCCCTGCCGGATTGTCGGGGCAGGCGCACGGTTCATGCTGGCACCCGGCGGACGGCGCAGTCCAGCCTTACCGCCCCCGGGCCGATGCCCGCGACCGGCGCACCGCGGACTCCCGGGTGTTCAACTGACCGGGAAAGACAGTTGAACACCCGGCGCCCGGCGGCGGGTTCTCTATTTCTTGACGGGTCACCGGGCTTCCTGGAAGCTGACTTGCCGGCAGGAGAGCCGCTTGGGAAATGTGCCGACCGGCTGGCCGGACTACTTCACTGCCCGCTGAGTATGCGGCGGGCTGATGCTTCAGATCGTGCTCGCTCTTTCCGTGAGGGTGCGGGCGCGCGGTGATTTCGCGCCATTCGCTCCCGGGCCCGGCCCGATGGCAGGCGCGCCTGAGTCGAGCACGCGAGGGGGCAGTCGGATGCGGGTACGCGATTCGGAGTCGCTGGTCGACCATTTCCGTACGGTCTTCGAGGCGCAGCCGGAGCAACAGACCTTCCGGTTCCTCGTGGACGGCGAGGGCGAGCCGGAGGCCCTCACCAACGGCGCATTCGACCTGCGGGTCCGTACGATCGCCGCGGCGCTCCGGGAGCGCGTTCCCGCCGGGGAGCGGGCGCTGATCATGTGCCCGGCCGGACTCGACTACGTGACCTCCTTCTTCGCCTGCCTGTACGCCGGCGTCCTCGCGGTGCCCGTCTACCCGCCCGACCCGGCCTTCCTGATGCGCACCCTGCCGAGGCTGACCGGGGTCATCGAGGACGCCGAACCCGGAGTGATCCTCGCTCCGGCCGAGACCGTCGCCCTGGCCGACCGGTTCGCCGAACACGCCCCCGCACTGCGGGACATCGCCTGGCTGACCGTCGACGACCTCGACCCGGCCGCCGCCGACGGCTGGCGGCACCCCGGATCCGTCCGCGACGACATCGCCTTCCTGCAGTACACCTCGGGTTCGACCAGCCGCCCCAAGGGCGTCATGGTCAGCCACGGCAACCTGCTGCACAACATCGCGGGGATGAACCGCCGGTTCTTCGACGACGACCCCGGCCAGCACATGGTCAACTGGCTGCCGCCGTTCCACGACATGGGGCTGATCTTCGGCCTGCTCACCCCCGCCTACGCCGGTTTCCCGGTGACGTTCATGTCGCCGTTCTCCTTCCTCAAGCGTCCGCTGCGCTGGCTGCGGGCGATCTCGGCAGCCGGCGGCACCGCGTGCGCGGCGCCCAACTTCGCCTACGACCTCGCCGTCCGGAAGGTGACCGAGGAGGAGCGGCGCACCCTGGACCTGAGCACCTGGCGCATCGCCGCGAACGGCGCCGAGCCGGTCCGGCAGCAGACCATGGAACTCTTCTCCCGCACGTTCGCCGACTGCGGCTTCCGGCCGTCGGCGCACGCCCCCTCCTACGGCCTGGCCGAGGGCACCCTGCTGGTCTCCACCGGCGATCCCACCGCAGCACCGCCCAGCAGAAGGCTGCGGGTGAGCGGCCTGCTGGCCGGCGCCGCCGAGGACGCCGGGCCGGACGACGCCGCGCGGACACTGCCCGGCTGCGGCACCTCGCTGCCCGACCAGCGGGTCGTCGCGGTCGACCCGGAGACCTGCGCCGCGCTGCCCGACGGCCGGATCGGGGAGCTGTGGGTCGCGGGGCGCAGCGTCGCCGGAGGGTACTGGCGGCGCACGCGGGAGACCGAGGAGACCTTCGGCGCCCGGCTCGCCGGCAGCGGCGAGGGCCCGTTCCTGCGCACCGGCGACCTGGGCTTCACCGACGGCGGCGAGATCTACGTCACCGGCCGCATCAAGGACGTCATCATCATGGCGGGCCGCAACCACTACCCGCACGACATCGAGCGCACCGTCGAGGCCGTCGACGGCGGCCTGCGGTCCGGCTGCGGCGTGGCGGGCGCCCGCGACATCGACGGCGAAGAGCGCCTGATTGTCGTCCAGGAGTACCGGGGGAGCCGTTCACCGGAGGACCGTGCCCGGATCATCGACGGTATCCGCGCCGAGATCACCCGCGAGCACGGCCTGCAGGCGTTCCTCGTCGCGCTGGCGCGCCCCGGGACCGTACCGAAGACATCCAGCGGGAAGCTCCAGCGCCAGGCGTGCCTGGACGCGGTGCTGGACGGGACCCTGAACCCGCTGGCCCAGTGGCGGGCGGACGACGAGGTCCGGGAGGGCCGGGCGGACGCGTCCGGGCCCCCGGCGGGTCCGGATGGTGCGAACGGCACCGGCCGGGCCGCCCCGGACGCGGCCGGGATCGAGCAGTGGCTGCGGGAGCTGCTCGCCGCCGCGACCGGAGGCCGGGCCGAAGACGCCGACCCCCAGCTGCCGTTCGCCGGGTACGGGCTCAAGTCGGTCGACATGGTCGCCATGGTCGGCGACCTCGAACAACGGCTCGGCGCGCCGCTCTCGCCGACCGTGGTGTGGGAACACCCCACCCCCGCCAAGCTCGCCGCGCATCTGGCCGGCGGCGACCCGGCGGCGCTCCCCGCGGCACCGGCCGCGACGGACGAGCGGCCCGCCGGCCGCACCGGGACCGGCGCCCGCCCCGCCGGGCCCGTCGCCGCACCCGAACCCGTCGCGATCGTCGGCATCGGCTGCCGCTTTCCCGGCGGCGTAGAGGGCCCCGACGACTTCTGGCGGCTGCTGACCGAGGGCCGGGACGCGGTGACCGAGGTCCCCGCGGACCGCTGGGACGCCGAGCACTACACCTCCGACGACCCCGCCGCCCCCGGCCGTACGACCAGCCGCTGGGGCGGGTTCCTCGACGGTGTCGACCGCTTCGACGCGGGCTTCTTCGGCATCTCGCGCCAGGAAGCCACGCGCATGGACCCGCAGCAGCGCCTCCTCGCCGAAGTCGCGTACGAGGCGCTGGAGAATGCCGGGATGCCCTCCGACCGGCTGGCCGGCTCGGCCACCGGCGTGTTCGTCGGCATCTCCTCCTTCGACTACGCCACCGGCCAACTGCGCGACCTCGACGCCATCGACCCCTACACCGGCACCGGCAGCGCCCTGAGCATCTCCGCCAACCGCCTGTCGTACCTGCTGGACCTGCGCGGCCCCAGCCTCGCGGTGGACACCGCCTGCTCCTCCTCGCTCGTCGCGGTCCTCCAGGCGTGCGCGAGCCTGCAGCGCGGGGAGTGCGAGACGGCGCTGGCCGGCGGTGTCAACCTCGTCCTGTCCCCGGCCTTCGCCATCAACTTCAGCAAGGCCGGGGCGATGTCCGCGGACGGCCGGTGCAAGCCGTTCGACTCCGCCGCCGACGGATACGTGCGCTCCGAGGGCGCCGGCGTCGTCGTACTCAAGCCGCTCAGCCGCGCGCTCGCCGACGGCGATCCCGTCCACGCCGTGATCCGCGGCGGCGCCGTCAACCAGGACGGCGCCAGCAACGGCCTCATGGCGCCCAACCCGCAGGCCCAGGAGGCGGTGCTGCGCGCCGCCTACGGCAACGCCGGCGTACGGGCCGCGGACATCGGCTACGTCGAGGCCCACGGCACCGGCACGGCCCTCGGCGACCCGATCGAGGCCAAGGCGCTCGGCGCCGTCCTCGGGGAGGACCGCGACCGGGCCCGGCCGTGCCTGATCGGCTCGGTGAAGTCCAACCTGGGGCACATGGAGGCCGCCGCGGGCATCGGCGGGCTGATCAAGGCCGCACTCGCGGTCCGCCACCGCACCGTGCCGGCGACCCTGCACTACCGCGAGCCGAATCCGCACATCCCCTTCGACACCCTCCCGCTGCGGGTCGCCGACACCCTCCAGCCCTGGCCGGCCGGCGGGGACGGCGAGGAAGACGCAGCCCTGGCCGGGGTCAGCTCCTTCGGCTTCGGCGGCACCAACGCCCACCTGGTGCTGGAGCAGCCCCCGGCCACCGGCCCCGCGCCCCGGCCGGCCCCGGCAGACGCTCTGGCCGACTCCCCGGCCGAAGAAGCAGTCCTGCTGACCGTCTCGGCCCGCGACGCACAGGCCCTGCGCGACCTGGCCGCGGCCTACGCCGACAAGCTCGCCGCGGTACCCGCCCCGGCCCTGGGCGACTTCGCCACCGCCGCGGCCGTGCGCCGTACCCACCACGAGCACCGGCTGGCCTGCACCGGCGAGTCGGCGGTCGAACTGCGCGCCGCGCTCGACGCGTTCGGCCGCGGCGCGGAGGCACCCGGCCTGTCCACCGGCATCCGGCGCGTGGGCTGGCGGCCCAAGCCGGTGTTCGTCTTCTCCGGCCAGGGGCCGAGGTGGTGGCCCCTGGCCGGAGACCTGCTCGCCGGCGAGCCGGTCTTCCGCGCGGTCGTCGAACGCTGCGACGCCCTGCTGCGCCGGCACACCGACTTCTCGCTGCTGGAGCAGCTCACCGCCGACCCCGCCGCGTCCCGCCTCAAGGACACCGCCGTCGGGCAGCCCGCCCTCACCGCCGTGCAGATCGCCCTCGGCGCCCTCTGGCGCTCCTGGGGCGTGGAACCCGCCGCCGTCGTCGGCCACAGCGTCGGTGAGATCGCCGCGGCACACCTGTCGGGCGCGATCACGCTGGAGGACGCCCTCGTCATCGCGCTGCACCGCGGCACCGCCCTGCACAGCGCCACCGGCAGGGGCCGGATGGCGGTCGTCGGCGTGGGCCTCGAACGGGCCCGGGAGATCCTCGCCGAACGACGTCCCGGACAGGTGTGGACCGCGGCGGCCAACAGCCCCGGCTCCACCGTCCTTTCGGGGGAGAGCACCGCCCTGGAGGCGCTCGCCGGGGCGCTCCAGGAAGAGGGCCTGTACTGCCGCGTCCTGGAGTCGGTCGACTTCGCCTCCCACTGCCCGCTGATGGAACCCGTCGCGCAGGAGCTGTGGGGGCTGCTGTCGGACCTGCGGCCGCGCACCGGCACCCTGCCGATGATCTCCACCGTCACCGGACAGCCCGTCGACGGCGACCGGCTCGACGCCGAGTACTGGGCGTCCAACCTCAGCCGGCCGGTGCTGTTCGACACCGCGGTCACCGCGCTGGCCGAGTCCGGCCACGACGTCTTCGTCGAGATGTCGCCGCACCCGATGCTCACCGACGCCGTCACCGAGCGGCTGTCGTCGTACGGCCATACGGTCGCCGTCTCGTCCCTGCGCAGCGACCAGCCGGGCCGCGCCACCGTCCGCGCCGAGCTGGGCCGGCTCTACACCGCCGGCCACCCCGTCGACTTCACCCGGGTGTACGGCCCGGCCGCGCCCATGGCCGACCTGCCCACCTACCCCTGGCAGCGCACCCGCTACTGGTACGCCGAGCAGACCCGGTACCGGCCCGAGCACCGCGGGCACCCCGTGCTCCGTACCCCCGTGCGCTCCGCCCTGCCCCCGCACGCCGCCCACTGGTCCGCACCGGTCGCCCTGGACGACTTCGGCTACCTCGCCGACCACCGGGTCGGCGACAGCCCCGCCCTGCCGGGGGCGCTCGTCCTCGACGCGGCCCTCGCGGCGGCGCGCGAACACCTCGGCGGCCCGGCCGCCCTCGCCGACGTCCGCTTCACCCGGCTGACCGTCGTACCCGAGCACGCCGAGGACAGCACGCTGCAGCTCGTCCTCGTCCCCGAGACCGCCGACACCGGCTCGCTGCGGGTGTTCACCCGCACCACGGCCGACGACGAGTGGACCGAGGCCGCCCACGGCACCTTCCGCCGCGGCGCCCCCGACCCGGGCGGCCAGCCGCTGGCCGCCGTACGCGACCGCTGCGCCACCCCCGTCGACACCGACTCCCACTACGCCGCGCTGCACCGGGCCGGGCTGGCGTACGGGCCGGCCTTCCGGGGCGTGGCGGAGCTGTGGTGCGGCCCCGGCGAGGCCGTGGCCCGGCTGCGCGAACGGGCCGCCCTGACCGCGGACCGCGGCGAGCACCCCGTACACCCGGCCGTGCTCGACAGCGCACTGCAGACGCTCATGGCCGCGCTGTCGTCCGGCACCGGCCCGGACGACGCCGTCACCGCCACCTATCTGCCGGTGCGCGTCGGCGGCTTCGCCCTCTTCACCGACCGGGCGGAACCAGGCTGGGCGCACGCCGCGGTCACCGCGCCGGAGCCCGGCGCCGAGGAGATCACCGACGCCACCGTCGTGCTCTACGACGCATCCGGCGCCCCGGTCGGCGAGGTCACGGGCATCGCGCTCAAGCGTCTGGACGGGGCAAGCGCCCAGGATCCGCTGGCGGAAGCCCTGTACGACATCGCCTGGCGGCAGACGCCCGCCGAGGCCGACGCCGATTCAGGCGCCGATTCAGCCGACGGTGCCGGCGCGGAGCCCGGCACCTGGCTGGTGTTCGCCGACGCCGGCGGCACCTGCGACGCGCTCGTCAGCGGACTGCGCGCCCGCGGCGCCACCTGCCTCACCGCCACCGCCGGCCCCGGCTACGGCAAACCCGCCCCGGACCACTACGTGCTGGACCCCGCCCGGCGCGAGGACGTCGCCGCACTGCTGGCCGACCTCGCCGACGCCGGCATCCGCCCCGACGGCGTCGTGCACGCCTGGGCCCTCGACGCCGCGCTCACCGAAGACGACACCCCCGCCCGGCTGCTCGCCGTCCAGGACGCCGTCACCGTGCCCGCCCTGCACCTGGTCCAGGAGATCGCCCGCGCCGGACAGGACCCCGCGCCCCGGCTGGTGCTGCTCACCCGCGGCGCCCAGAAGGCCGCCGACGGCGACGAACTGTCGGTCGGCCAGGCGCCGCTGTGGGGACTGGCCCGGGTGATCGGCCTGGAGCACACCGAACTGCGCCCCGTCGTCGTCGACCTGGACCCCGCCCGCCCCGACGGCGAAGCGGAACTGCTGCTGGCCGAGGTCCTGCGCCCCGGCGACGACGGCCAGGTCGCCCTGCGCCACGGCGAGCGCCTGACGCCCGCGCTCCAGCGGTTCACGCCCGCCGACGCGGCCCCGGACACCCGGCCCGCCTGGGCCTTCGACGCCGCGCGCGACGGCAACCACCGGCTGCTCGCGGCCCGCCCGGGCCGCCTCGCCAGCCTCGCGGCCACCCGGTGGCACCGCACCCCGCCCGGGCCCGGCCAGGTGGAGATCGAAGTCGCCGCCGCCGGCCTGAACTTCAGCGACGTCCTGAAGGCGCTGGACACCTACCCCGGCGCGGAGGGCGTCGTGCCGCTCGGCGCCGAGTGCGCGGGCCGCGTCGTCGCCGTCGGCGAGGGCGTGACCCGCCACCGCGCCGGCGACCGGGTGATGGCGGTCGGCGCGCACAGCATGGCCGCGTTCACCACCGTCGGCGAGGAACTGGCGGCCCCCGCGCCGCCGTCTCTCGACGAGGCAGAGGCCGCCGCCGTGCCCATCGCCTTCCTCACCGCCGTCCACGCCCTGGAGCACCTGGCCCGGCTGCGCGAGGGTGAGACCGTGCTCGTCCACTCCGCCACCGGCGGAGTGGGACTGGCCGCGCTGCAGGTCGCCCGGCGCCGCGGCGCCCGCATCTACGCCACGGCCGGTACGCAGGCGAAGCGCGAACTGCTGCGCGGCCTCGGCGTGGAGCACGCCATGGACTCGCGCACGCTCGCCTTCGCCGACGAGGTCAGAGAACGCACCGGCGGTCGCGGCATCGACGTCGTGCTCAACTCCGCCACCGGTGAGGCCCTGGTACGCAGCCTGCGGCTGCTGGCACCGGGCGGCCGGTTCGTCGAGATCGGCAAGCGGGACGTCTACGCCAACAGCCACATCGGTCTTGAGCTCTTCAAGGACAACCGCGCGCTGTTCGCCGTCGACCTGGAGCGCACCATCCGGGAGCGGCCCGAGGAGATCGCCGAGCTGTTCGCCGACGTCCTGCGGGGTTTCGACAGCGGCGAGTTCACCGCGCTGCCCGTCACCACCCACCCCTTCGCCGACGCACCCGCCGCCTTCACCGCCATGGCGCAGGCGCGGCACACCGGCAAGCTGGTGCTGCGGCCCGGCCCACACGAGCGGGTCACCACCGCCCCGGGAGCCGCTCCCGTACGGCCGGACCGCACCTACCTGATCACCGGCGGGCTCGGCGCGCTCGGTCTTCAGACCGCGCAGTACCTGGCCGGCCAGGGCGCCCGCCACCTGGTGCTGACCGGCCGCAGCGCCCCCTCGGCCGCCGCCGGAGAAGTCATCGCCGACCTGCGCGACAGCGCCGAGGTGGCCGTCGTCGGCGCCGACGTGTCCGATCGCGGCAGCCTCGATACGGTCCTGGCCCGCATCGACGCCGGCATGCCGCCGCTGGCCGGCGTCGTGCACGCCGCCGGTGTCCTCGACGACGGCCTGCTGACCGGCCTGGACCCCGAGCGGTTCCGTACGGTCGCCGCGCCCAAGTCCACCGGCGCCTGGCACCTGCACCAGGCCACGTCGGGCCGCGACCTGGACTTCTTTGTGCTGTACTCCTCGGCCGCCGCCGTACTCGGCTCGGCCAGCCAGGGCAACTACGCCGCCGCGAGCGCCCTCCTCGACACCCTCGCCCAGCACCGGCACAGCCGCGGGCTGCCCGCGCTCAGCATCGACTGGGGACCCTGGTCGGAGATCGGCCTCGCCGCCCGCCCCGACCGCGGCGGGGCGCTGGCCGCCCGCGGCATCGAGAGCATCAGCCCCGGCGAGGGCATCGCGGCCCTCGACCGGCTGCTGCGCACCGACGCCGCCCAGGTCTGCGTCCTGCCCCTGGACCGCGGCAAACTGCGCGACCACCCCGGAGGCGGCCTCCTCGCCACCCTGCTCGAGGATGCCGACGGCGAGTCCCCGGCCGGCCGGCAGGCCACGAGCGAGGTGCGCCGCCGGATCCTCGCCGTCGAGCCGGGGCGCCGCCGCCGGGCCGTCCTGACCGAGCACTGCCGGGCCGTCGCGGCCCGCGTGGTGGGCGCCGAGCCCGCCAGGATCGACACCAGCGCCCCCATGAACAGCATGGGATTCGACTCGCTGCTCTCCCTGGAGCTGCGCAACTCGCTGGTGTCCTCGCTCCGGGTGCAACTGCCCTCGACGATCGCCTGGCGCTTTCCCACCATCGACGCCCTGGTGCCCTATCTGGCGGAGCGCATGGACGTCGAGCTGGAACCCGCCGGAACGGCCCCCGAAGGCCCCGGGGAGAAGCCCGGTTCCGACCCGCCAGGTCCGGTGCCGCGCGGCCCGGAGAGCGCCGGACCGCCCGCGGCGGACGCTCCGCCCGACCTCGACGCGATGTCCACCACCGAACTCGAGGCGCTCCTGCTGGCCAAGACGAAGCAGATAGACGAAGGGGGTCGGCGATGACGTCTCCGGAGAAGACCCCGGTGTCGGCTGACACGCTCAAGAACGCCTACCTGACGATGGAGCGCCTGCAGCGCCAGGTCGAGGAGTACGAGCGGGCGCGTACCGAACCCGTCGCCGTCGTCGGAGCCGGCTGCCGCTTCCCGGGCGGCGTCACCGACACCGACACGTACTGGCGGATGCTGACCGACGGTACCGACGCCATCGGCGGCATCCCCGCCGACCGGTGGGACCACGACGCGTTCTACGACGAGGAGGCCGGCAAGCCGGGCAAGATCTACACCCGGTCCGGCGCGTTCGTCGACGGTCTCGACCGGTTCGACCACGACTTCTTCGGGATCTCCCGGCGCGAGGCACTGGCGATGGACCCCCACCAGCGCCTGGCCCTCGAAGTGTGCTGGGAGGCCCTGGAGAACGCCGGCCAGGCTCCCTCCAGCCTGGCCGGCAGCGACACCGGCGTGTTCATGGGCACCGCCAGCTCGGACCACGTCACCTCCCGGATCCGCCGCCCCGAGGACGTCACCGCCTACACCAGCTCGGGCGCGGCGGCCAGCTTCGTCCCGGCCCGCATCGCCTACCTGCTCGACCTGCGCGGCCCCAACGTCGCCGTCGACACGGCCTGTTCGTCCTCGCTGGTCGCCGTCCACCAGGCATGCCAGAGCCTGCGTACGGGGGAGTGCGACATGGCGCTGGCCGGCGGCGTCAACGTGGTGCTCTCCCCGGTCCTGCTGATCTCCCAGTCGCAGTTCGGCTCGGTGTCCCGGCAGGGGCGGGCGATGAGCTTCTCCGACGCCGCCGACGGCTACGTACGCGGCGAGGGCTGCGGCGTCGTCGTGCTCAAGCGGCTCTCGGACGCCGTACGGGACCGGGACCGGATCCTCGCCGTCCTGCGCGGCAGCGCGGTCAACCAGGACGGCCGCAGCGCCGGCATCACCGCGCCCAACGGCGCCGCGCAGGTGGGCGTCTACCGCCGCGCCCTGGCGGCGGCCGGGATCGCGCCGGAGCGCGTCGGGTACGTCGAGACGCACGGCACCGGCACCCGCCTCGGCGACCCGATCGAGGCCGGGGCGCTCGCCGAGGTGTACGGCCGGGACCACGGCGCGCCGCTGTACCTCGGCGCCGTCAAGACCAACATCGGCCACCTGGAGGCCGCGGCCGGCATCGCCGGGCTCATCAAGGCGGCGCTGTGCGTCTCCCGCGCGGCCATCCCCCCCAACCTGCACTTCACCCGGCTGAACTCCAACATCTCCTTCGAGGGCACCACGTTCGACGTGCCCACCCGCGTCACGCCCTGGCCGGAGACCGAAGGACCGCGCACCGCCGCGGTGAGCAGCTTCGGTCTCAGCGGCACGAACGTGCACCTGCTGCTGGAGCAGGCGCCGGAGGCCGCGCCGCCGCCCGCGGACGAGCGGCGGCCGGCCGCCGTGCTGGCCCTGTCCGCCCGCACCGAGACGGCGCTGACCGCGCTGGCCGGCCGGTACGCCGACCGGCTCGCCGACGGCGACGGCACGCCGCTGGCCGACCTGTGCCACTCGGCCGCCACCGGCCGCAGCCACTTCCGCCACCGCCTCGCCGCCGTCGGCACCACCCGCGAGGAGGTCGCCGGCAAGCTGGCCGGCTTCGTCCGCGGCGAGCCGGGACCCGGCCTCGCGCTCGGCGAGGCCCGCGGCTCCGACGTGGTATTCCTCTTCACCGGGCAGGGCGCCCAGCGCCCCGGCATGGCCCGCGGCCTCTACGACACCCAGCCCACCTTCCGGCGCGCCGTCGACGAGTGCGCGCGGATCCTTCAGCCGCTGCTCGACCGCCCGCTGCTGTCGGTGCTCTTCCCGGACGGCCCCGAGGACCGGCAGATCAACGAGACGGCGTACGCCCAGCCCGCCACCTTCGCGGTGGAGTACGCGATGGCCGAGCTGTGGCGCTCCTGGGGGGTGACGCCCGCGGCGGTCCTCGGCCACAGCTTCGGCGAGTGCGTCGCCGCATGCGTCGCGGGCGTGATGTCGCTGGCGGACGGGCTGGCGTTCGCGGTGCAGCGCGCCCGCGTCATCCAGGAGCACTCGCTGCCGGGCACCATGGCCGCGGTGTTCGCCCCGGAGGAGGAGGTCGCCGCCGAGATCGCCGCCCATCCGGACCGGATCGCCATCGCCGCGGTCAACGGCCCGGCCAGTACCACCATCTCCGGCGACCGCGACCTGGTCGAGGCCGTCTGTGCCGCCTTCGCCGCCCGCGGCGTCAAGGCCAAGCCGCTGCACATCGCCTCCGCCGGCCACTCGCCGCTGATGGACCCCGCCGTCGAACCACTGCGCCGCGCCGCCGACAAGATCGCGTTTTCCGCTCCCCGTATCCCCCTGGTCTCCAACGTCAGCGGCGAGCTGTGGCCGTGGGAGCAGGTCCCCGGCGCCGACTACTGGGGCCGGCACGTGCGGGGCACCGTCCGCTTCGCGGACGGCGTGCGGACGCTGCGCGACCTGGGCCACCACACGTTCGTCGAGGTCGGCCCCGCCCCGACCCTGCTCGGTGTCGTCAGCGACGCCCTGCCGCCCGACCACGAGGACCTGCTGCTGCCCAGCCTGCGGCCCAAGCAGGACGACTGGGAGGTGCTGCTGGAAACGGTCGCCGAGCTGTACGCATCCGGCGTCGGCATCGACTGGAACGGGTTCGACGGCGACTACACCCGCGCCAGGACCCCGCTGCCCACCTACCCCTTCGAACCGACCCACTGCTGGCAGCCGCCCCGGCCCTGGCACGGCGACGGGCCGGTTGCGCCCGCCGCCGACGACACCCCCGGGACGGGGGACGACGGCTCCCGTACCCGCCCGGCCCGCTCCTCCCGGCGCTCCTCGCGCGCCCGGCGCCGCCCGAGCCGTATCCCCACCGCCGCCGAACTCCGCGCGCTTGCCGGGCCCGGGCAACTGGACACCCTGGCCGCCGGGTTCGTGCTCAGCGTCAAGGACGTCCTCGGCTCCGCCTCCGGCGACGTGGACCTGGACGAGCCGCTGACCGGCTTCGGCCTGGACTCCCTGATGGCCGTCGAACTGCGCAACGAGATCCAGAGCAGGCTCGGCCTCACCCTGCAGATCACCGACTTCCTCGGCGGCGCGACCATCCGCAGCGTCGCCGAGCGCATCGTCAAGGAACTGGCCGCCACCGGCGGCGACTCCGGGACGGACACCACCCACGACGGCCCCGGGGCAGCGACGGCGATCCGGCGCGTACCCCGGTCGGCGGACGTGGCCGCCGCGCTGCTCGCGGAGGTCACAGAGCCCGCCGCCCGGGACGCCGAAGGCAAGAACGCCGCAGGCCAGGACCCCGCCGCGGAGGAACGGAAGTGACCGACGACGAGCTGACCCGGAAGCTGGCCGCCCTCACCCCCGAGCAGCGCGCCCGCTTCGACGCCCTGCTCGCCGAGCGCGCACCCGCCGAGGACACCTTCCCCCTCGCGGTCCTGCAGCGCGGCACCTGGTTCCTCGAACAGCTCCGGCCCCGCAACCCCGGCTACATCGTGCCCGGCGCGGTCCGCATCGAGGGCCGGCTCGACACCGGCCTGCTGCGTGCGGCGGTCGCCGGGATCGTCCGCCGCCACGAGGCCCTGCGCACCACCTTCCAGCTCCGCGGCGGCACACCCGTCCAGGTCGTCCACCGCCACCTGGCCGTCGACATCCCGGAAACCGACCTGACCGGCCCGGCGTACACCGATGCCGACCGCCAGAAGTGGATCGACGGCGCCCTGGCCGAACCCTTCGACATCGACACCGGCCCGCTGCTGCGCGTCCGGCTGCTGCGCACCGGACCCGAGCAGTGCGTGCTCGTCGTCGCGATGCACCACCTCGTCTCCGACCGCTGGTCCACCGAGGTCTTCCTCGGCGAACTGTCCGAGCTGTACGAGGCGTTCGCCGCCGGCACGTCCTCACCCCTGCCGGACCTCGCCATCCAGTACGGGGACTTCGCCGCCTGGCAGCACCAGCAGCTCGACGACGGCGGCTGGCAGCAGGACCTCGCGTACTGGCGCGGCCACCTGGCCGGCGCGCCCACCGTGCTGGACCTGCCCACCGACCGCCCCCGGCCCGCCGCCCAGGGCTTCAACGGCGGCTCCGTCCCCGTCGACCTGCCGCCCGGCCTGATCGGCGACCTGACCGCGCTGGCCGGCCGGCACGGCGCCACCCCGTACATGGCGCTGCTGGCCGCCTTCCACGTCCTGCTGCACCGCTACACCGGCCAGGACGACATCGTCGTCGGCGTGCCCTCCGCCCTGCGCGGGCGCGCCGAGGTCGAGCCGCTCATCGGCTACTTCGTCAACACCCTGCCCCTGCGGGCCGATCTGTCCGGCAACCCCGACTTCACCTCGGTCCTCACCGGCGTCCGGGACGCGTGCCTGGGCGCGTACGCCCACCAGGACGTGCCCTTTGAGCTGATCGTCGCCGACCTCAACATCCCCCGCGACCTCAGCCGGCCCCCCGTCTACCAGGTCAGCTTCAGCTACGGCCGGGAGCCCGTGCCCACCCTCGCCATGGCCGGCGCCCGCCTCACCCGGCTCCCGGTCCGCAGCGAAGGCGCCCGCTTCGACCTGGAGCTGCAGGCGTTCGACACCGACGGGGGAGTCACCGGCTGGTTCGAGTACGACCGCGACCTGTTCGACGAGTCCACCATCGTCCGCCTCGCCGGCCACTTCCACCGCCTCGTCGAACAGGTCGTCGCCCGCCCCGGCACCCCCGTCGACGACCTGGACCTCCTCGACGACGCGGAACGGCACCGCGTCCTCACCGAGTGGAACGCCACCGACAAGCAGTGGCCCCACGGCCTGGTCCACGAGTGCATCGAGGAACAGGCCCGCAGGACCCCCGCGGCCGAGGCCGTCCGGTACGCCGGCACCTCCCTCACCTACGCGGAGCTGAACGGGCGCGCCAACCGCCTCGCGCACGTCCTGCGCGGGCGGGGGGTGGGCCGGGACGTCCTGGTCGGCGTCGCCATGGAACGCTCCCTCGACCTCGTCGTCGCGCTGCTCGCCGTCCTCAAGGCCGGCGGCGCGTACGTGCCGTTCGACACCGAACTGCCGCCCGCCCGGCTCGCCGCCATCGCCGAGGACGCCCGGCCGCGGGTGGTCCTGACCCAGGGCGACCCGGCGGGCCGGCTGCCGGAACTCGACTGCCCGGTGCTGCACGTGGCGGACCTCGCCGCGGAGCTGGCCGCGCAGTCCGCGGACGACCCCCGAGCCGCGGTGGACGGCGAGGACCTGGCGTACGTCATCTTCACCTCCGGCTCGACCGGCCGCCCCAAGGGCGTGATGAACGTCCACGCCGCCCTGCGCAACCGGCTGCTGTGGATGCAGGACGCCTACCGCCTGGACGCCGCCGACCGGGTGCTGCAGAAGACGCCGTTCTCCTTCGACGTTTCCGTCTGGGAGTTCTTCTGGCCGCTGATGACGGGCGCCGTCCTGGTTGTTGCCCGGCCCGGCGGCCACCGCGACAGCGCCTACCTCGCCGACACCATCGCCGCCGAACGGATCACCACCGTCCACTTCGTGCCGTCCATGCTCCAGCTCTTCCTCACCGAGCCCCCGGAGAAGTCCGCCGGACTGCGCCGCGTCTTCTGCAGCGGCGAGGAACTGCCCCGCGCCCTGCACGACCGCTTCCTGGACCTCCACGAGGCCGGACTGCACAACCTGTACGGGCCGACCGAGGCCGCCATCGACGTCACCGCCTGGCACTGCCGGCCGGGTCCTGACCCCCGGCCGGTGCCTATCGGCCGTCCCATCGCCAATACCCGCATGTACGTCCTGGACCGCCGGGGCCGCCCCGTCCCGGCCGGGGTCCCCGGCGAACTGTGCATCGGCGGCCGGGGCCTGGCCCGCGGCTACCTGGGCCGCCCGGAGCTGACCGCCGAGCGCTTCACCGACGACCCGTTCGTGCCCGGCGCCCGCATCTACCGCACCGGCGACCTCGCCCGGCACCGCGCCGACGGTGCGCTGGAGTTCCTCGGCCGCCTCGACCACCAGGTCAAGCTCCGCGGCCAGCGCATCGAACTCGGCGAGATCGAGGCGGTCCTGACCCGCCACGACACCGTGCGCGAAGCCGTCGTGGTCGCCCGCGAACACGCCCCCGGCGACGTCCGCCTCGCCGCCTACGTCACCGCCGCCGGCGCCGCGCCGCCCGCACCCGGCGCGCTCGCCGCCCACCTGCGCGCGTACCTGCCCGAGTACATGGTCCCGGCCTCCTTCACCGCGCTCGACGCACTGCCGCTCACCCCCAGCGGCAAGGCCGACCGCAAGGCCCTGCCCGAGCCGTCCACCGGCCGCCCCGACCTCGAAGCCCGGTTCGTCGCGCCCGAGGACGGCCTGGAGCACGCGCTCGCCGAGATGTGGCGCGGCCTGCTCGGCGTCGAGCGCGTCGGGGCGCGGGACAACTTCTTCGATCTGGGCGGCCACTCCCTGCTCATGGCGGAGTTCCGCACCCGCCTGGCCGCCGGCCTCGGTCACGAACTGACCATGGTCGAGCTGTTCCAGCACCCGACCGTCGGCTCTCTGGCCGGGTACCTCGGCCGCTCCCGCGCCACGTCCGGGACCGCCGCGCAGGGAGAGGGAGCCAGGCAGCGTGCGGAAAACCGTCGTCAGTCCCGCAGCCGGCGGCAACAGGCGGCCGAGCGCCGGGCTTCCTCCCGCGGAGACAGGTGATCGAAGTGCCACAGCCACAGCAGGACCCGACCCGCGCACCCGGCGACGACCCAGGGCAGGACCTCGACCGCGTCGCCGTCATCGGCATGGCCGGCCGCTTCCCGGGCGCCGGCGACGTGGAGGCGTTCTGGGACAACCTCGCCCAGGGCCGCGACGGCATCACCGCCTTCTCGGACGACGAACTGGCTGCCGCCGGCGTCGACCCCGCGCTCCTGGCCCAGGACGGCTACGTCAAGGCCAAGGGCGTGCTGGAGGACGCCGACCTGTTCGACGAGGGGTTCTTCGGATACAGCCCCCGCGAGGCCGAACTCCTCGACCCCCAGCACCGGGTCTTCCTCGAATGCGCCTGGCAGGCCCTGGAGTCCGCCGGGGTCGACCCCGCACGCTTCGACGGCCGCATCGGCGTGTTCGCCGGCGCCGGACTCAACTCGTACCTGCTGTTCAACCTCATGAACAACGAGCAGGTCCGCGACGCGGCCGGCATGTACCAGGTGCTGCTCGCCTCCGACAAGGACTTCCTGGCCACCCGCGTCGCCTACAAACTGGACCTCACCGGGCCGGCGGTCACGGTCCAGACCGCCTGCTCCACCTCGCTGACCGCCGTCCACCTGGCCTGCCAGAGTCTGGTCAACGGCGAGTGCGACATCGCGCTGGCCGGCGGCGTCTCGGTCTCGGCGCCGCTGCGCGCCGGCTACGCCCACGAGCCCGGGGGCATCCTGTCCCCGGACGGCACCTGCCGCGCCTTCGACGCCGACGCCTCCGGGACCGTCGCCGGCAACGGCGCCGGCATCGTCGTCCTGCGCCGGCTCGCGGACGCGGCCACCGACGGCGACGCCGTCGACGCGGTGATCCTGGCCACCGCCGTCAACAACGACGGCTCCCTGAAGGCCGGTTACACCGCGCCGAGCGTCGACGGCCAGGCCGACGTCGTCGCCGAGGCCCTGGCGCTGGCCGACATCGACCCCGCCACCGTCGGCTTCGTGGAAGCCCACGGCACCGGCACCCCGCTCGGCGACCCCATCGAGGTCGCCGCCCTCACCCGCGCCTTCCGCCCCGGCACCGAGGACCGGGGCTACTGCGCCCTCGGCTCGGTCAAGAGCAACGTCGGCCACCTCGACGCCGCGGCCGGCGTCACCGGCCTGATCAAGACGGTCCTCGCCCTCAAGCACGAGGGCATCCCGCCGACCGCGCACTACGAACGGCCCAACCCCGCCCTGGAGCTGGCGACCAGCCCCTTCTACGTCAACGCCGACCTGCGCGCCTGGCCGCGCGGGGCCGAGCCGCGGCGAGCCGGCGTCAGCTCCTTCGGCATCGGCGGCACCAACGTCCACGTCGTCCTCGAAGAGGCCCCCGCCGACCGGCCGGCCGGGGCCGGCGGCGGCGCGGAGACGGCCGGCGCGGCGACCGCCGAGTCCCCGGCGCGGCTGCTGCCGCTGTCGGCGAAGTCCGCGCCCGCGCTCGCCGAAGCCGCCGCACGCCTCGCCGACCACCTCGAAGCCCGCCCCGGCACCCCGCTCGACGCCGTGGCCCACACCCTGGCCTGCCGCCGCGCCGCGTTCCCCCACCGTCGCGCCGCGGTCGCCCGCACCACAGAGGAAGCCGTCACCGCGCTGCGCCGGCTCGCGGGCGACGCGGCCTCGGCCGCCGCGGCGCCCGACAGCGCCCCGGTCGCGTTCCTCTTCCCCGGGCAGGGCGCCCAGTACCCCGGCATGGCCCGCGGGCTGCACGCCCGCGAGCCGGCCTTCGCCGCCGAGTTCGACCGCTGCGCGGACCTGTTCGCCCCCTACCTGGAGGAGGACCTGCGCGCCCTCCTCCTCGCCCCGGACGACCCGCGGACCGAGCAGGACGCCGGCGAGCGGCTGCGGCAGACCGGCGTCGCCCAGCCCGCGCTGTTCTGCGTCGAGTACGCGCTCGCGCGGCTGTGGCAGTCCTGGGGCGTCCAGCCGCGCGCCATGGCCGGCCACAGCGTCGGCGAGTACGTCGCCGCATGCCTCGCCGGGGTGTTCTCGCTGGAGGACGCCGTACGCCTGGTCGCCGCCCGCGGGCGGCTCGTCCAGAAGCTGCCCGGCGGCGCCATGCTCAGCGTCTTCCTGTCCGAGGAGGAGACCGCGGCCCGCCTCGGCGACGGCTTGTCCCTGGCCGCCGTCAACTCCACCGCGCTCTGCGTGGTCTCCGGGGACCCGGAGGCCGTTGACGGCCTCGAACGGCGGCTGAAGGACGACGGCGTCGGGTGCCGCCGGCTGCACACCTCACACGCCTTCCACTCGCCGGCGATGGACCCCGCAGTGCCGCCCTTCACCGACGAGGTGCGCGGCGTCGTCCTGCATCCCCCGGCGATTCCCTTCCTCTCCGACGTCACCGGGACCTGGATCACCGACGAGCAGGCCACAAGACCCGACTACTGGGGCGCCCACCTGCGGCAGCCGGTGCGGTTCAGCGACGCCCTCGACGTCCTGCTCGCCGACCCCGCGCTGGTGCTGCTGGAGGCGGGCCCCGGCCAGAACCTCGCCAACTTCGCCCGCGCCCACCGGTCCTGGACCCCGGATCGTACCGCCGCTGGCTCGCTGCGGCATCCCGGCGAGGACACCCGCGACGACGCGCACCTGCTGACGGGCCTCGGCGCCGTGTGGAGCGCGGGCGCCGCCGTGGACTGGGCCGCGGTCCTGGGTGACCAGCCGCACCCGCCGGTCCGGCTGCCCGGCTACGCCTTCCAGCGCCGCCGCTACTGGGTCGAACCCACCGACGCCCCCCGCAGCACCGCCCCGGCCGTCACCACCGCGGACCGCTGGTTCCACACCCCCGGCTGGGAGCGGCTCACCCTGCCCGCCCGACGCACCACCGGACCCACCGGCGACGTCTGGGTGGTGCTGGGCGCCGGACTCGCCCTGGGCGACGTCCTCGCCGACCGCCTGGCCGCCACCGGCGACCCCGTCGTCCGGGTCACCGCGGGCGACGGCCTGGCCGGAGCCGGCGACACCTGGACCGTGGCCCCGGCCGACCGGGACGACCTGACCGCGCTCGTCTCCTCCCTCGCCGGCCAGGCCGGTGACGGGGCGCGCCTGCGCTTCGTCCACCTGTGGAGCACCACCGTCGATCAGGCAAGCGACCCGGCCGGCGACCCGCCGCCGGAACAGCCGCCCACCCCCGAGCGGCTGGACGCCGCCCGCCGCACCGGCTTCGACAGCCTCCTGGCGCTGGCGCAGGCGCTGTCCTCCGGCGGGCGCCCCGCCGTGCCCGCGACCGTCGACGTGGTGTGCCGCGGCGTGTACGACGTCACCGGCGACGAGACGCTGCGGCCCGAGCACGCCCTGCTGCTCGGCGCCGCCACCGTCATCCCCCAGGAAACCGCCGACACCGCCTGCCGGGTCCTGGACGTCACCGGCACCGACCCCCGTGCCCCCGAGGACGACGTCGTGCGCGCCCTGCTCACCGCCCTTACCGGCGCGGCGGAGGAGCCCGAACTCGCCCTGCGCGGCCGGCACTGGTGGCGCCGCACCTTCACCGCCACCGGGCTCGAAGCCGACGGCACCGGCCTGCGCGACGACGGCGTCTACCTGATCACCGGCGGCCTCGGCGGCCTCGGCCTGGCCATGGCCGAGCACATCGCCGCCGCCGCGGAGCGGCCCGTACTCGCCCTCCTCGGCCGGTCCGCGTTCCCCCCGCCCGGCGACTGGGACGCCCACCTCGCCGCGCACGGCGAGAACGACCCCGTCAGCGCGCGCATCCTGCGGCTGCGCCGCATCCAGGACCTGGGCGCCCGCGTGCACCTCCTGCGCGCCGACATCACCGACGAGGAACAGACGCGGCGGGCCGTACGCGAACTCCGCGCCGCCGCCGGCCCGCTGAACGGCGTCGTGCACGCCGCCGGCAGCCCCTCCCAGGGGATGATCGCCACGAAGTCCCCGGCCGACACCGACCACGTGCTCGCCGCCAAGACCCGCGGCCTGCTTGTGCTGGACGGCGCCTGCCGCGACGACGACCTGGACTTCCTGCTGCTGTGCTCCTCGGTGACCGGCGTCCTCGGCGGGCCCGGCCAGAGCGACTACGCCGCGGCCAACGCCTTCCTCGACGCGTTCGCCCAGTTCAAGCGCCGCGAGACCGGCGTGAAGGTCACCGCCGTCGGCTGGGACACCTGGCAGGAGGTCGGTATGGCCGCCGGCCTCGGCGCCCGCTTCGGCGCGGCCCCGCACGGTGCCGGGGCCGGCGGCCACCCGCTGCTCCAGCGCCTGGTCCGCAGCACCCCCACGTCCCGCACGTACGCCACCGTCTTCAGCACCGCCGACAGCTGGATCGTCCGCGACCACCGCATCCAGGAGCACGGGCTCGTCCCGGGAACCGCCTACCTGGAACTGGTCCGGGCCGCCGTGGCCGAGCAGGCCGCCGGGCGGGACATCGAGATCGGCGACGTGCAGTACACGATCCCCGTCGTCGTGCCGGACGGGCAGACCCGCGAGGTCTTCACCACCGTCGGGGAACGCGACGGCCGCTGGCACTTCCTCGTACGCAGCCGGACCGGCGCACCCGGGGCCATGGCGTGGCACGACCATGCGAGCGGCACCGTCGCCTTCCCAGAACCCGCCCCCGACACCGTGCGCGACCTCGCCGAACTCCGCGCCGCCTGCGAGGTGAAGGAGGTCCTCGACACCGAGGAGTCGATCACGCTCGGGCTCGGCCTTGACCGGTTCCAGAAGGGCGGGCCCATCGAGTTCTCCTTCGGGCCGCGATGGAACTGCATGCGCGAGATCCAGGTCGGTCCGCGCCGGGTCCTGGCCACACTGCACCTGGACGAGGAGTTCCACGGCGACCTCGACCACTACCTGCTGCACCCGGCGCTGCTCGACGCGGCCGGCGGCACCGCCCGGGTGCACGCGCCCGACACCTACTACCTGCCGTTCAGCTACCGCAGCCTGCGCTTCCACCACGGCCTGACCGGCACCGTCCACGCCCACGTCGAGCTGAAGGAGTCCGCCGACGCCACGGGCGAGACCAGCACCTGCGACATCGAACTCCTCGACCCGGAAGGCCGGGTCCTGGTCCGTATCGGCGACTTCACCATCAAGCGCATCAACGACCTGGACGGTCTGCGCGACCAGATCGCCCGTGCCGCCGAGCCGCCCGCGCCCGGCCACGGCCCCCTTGCCGGCGGGGACGGCGGGGACGGCGGGGACAGCGGGGACGGCGGCGACGAGCCGGCCGGCGCCGGCATCCTGCGCACCCTGGCGGAGGGGATCACCGAGCAGCAGGGCAAGGACGCCTTCGCCCGCATCCTCGCCGCCCCCGACCTGCCCGGCCACCTCGTCGTCTCCCACCGCGACTTCACCGCCGTCCGCGAGCTGGCCCGCTCCCTGACCCCGGCGCTGCTCGCCCGGGAGATGGACGAGCTGGCGCTGCCCGGCGCCACCCATCCGCGACCCGACCTGGACACCCCGTACGTGGCACCCCGCACGCCCCGCGAACAGGCGGTCGCCGAGGTGTGGCAGGAGGTGCTGGGCCTGGACCGGGTCGGGGTCGACGACGACTTCTTCGCCCTGGGCGGCCACTCCCTGGCCGCCGTGCAGATCGGCACCCGGCTGAAGTCACGTCTCGGCACCGAACTCGAGTTGCGCGCCTTCTTCGAACGCCCCACCGTCGCCCACACGGTGGAGGTCCTGGACTCCCGCGCGGGCGCCCCGGCCACCGGCCCGGACGACGCGATCGAGGTCCTGGCCCGCGACGGCTCCGACGGCGCGGACGGCGCCGATGCCGACGCGCTCGCGCACCTCACCGACGACGAGGTGGAGGCCCAGTTGCGCGAGCTGCTGGCCGCGGAGGGAGAAGAGGCGTGAACGGGTCCCGCACCGCCGGCCGACACGGCGTCACCGCCCCACCGACCCCGGGAGAGCGCGTATGAGTGACAGTTCCCCGGCCCCCGTCGCCCTGGTGGCGGGAGGCTCCCGCGGCATCGGGCGGGCCGTCGCCCTGCGGCTCGCCCGGGACGGCTACGACGTCGCCGTCGCCTACGCCTCCGACGACTCCGCCGCCCGTGAGGTGGAGAAGGAGATCACCGCCGCGGGCCGCCGCGCCCTGGTCCGGCGCGCCGACGTCGCCGACCCCGACGCCGTCGAGACGTTCGTGGACGCCGTCGAGGACACCCTCGGGCCCGTGCACGCCGCCGTCACCTCCGCGGCCGTACTGCGCGACCAGCCCCTGAAGCTGATGGAGGACGCGGACTGGCACGACGTGCTGCGCACCAACCTCGACGGGGTCTTCCACGTCTGCCGGGCCGTCGTCGGCGACATGGTCGAACGCCGGCGCGGCGCGATCGTCACCCTGTCCTCCGTCGCCGGCCTGCACGGCAACGCGGGACAGACCAACTACGCCGCGTCCAAGGCCGGGATCGTCGGCTTCACCAAGTCCCTGGCCCGCGAGGTGGGCCGGTACGGCATCCGGGCCAACACCGTCGCACCCGGCTTCATCGCCACCGACCCCGTGCTCGCTCTCGAACCGGACATCCGCGGCCGGTTCGAGCAGCGCATCGCCCTCGGCCGGCTCGGCCGTCCCGAGGAGGTCGCCGACCTCGTGTCGTTCCTCGTCTCGGACCGGGCCGGCTACCTGACGGGCGCCACCTTCACCATCGACGGCGGCATGGCCACCTGACCCGCCGCCCCCTCGCCATCGAGCCCAGCCCCTCGTGAACCGGAGGATGCCGACCATGCGCATCGAAGCCGACGCCGACACCTGTGTCGGCTCGGGCATGTGCGCCCTGACCACATCCGAGCTGTTCGACCAGTCGGACAAAGACGGAACGGTCGTGGTGCTGCGGTCCGTACCGACGGACATGCAACTGAAGGACGCCGAGGAGGCGGTACGCCGCTGCCCGTCGGGCGCCCTGAGCCTGACGGACTGAGACGAAACGGACCGAGTCGAAGGAGTAAGCCATGGTGCGCAGCCCGTGGTTCGGCCGCCACGAGCCCGGGAAGGAGGCCGCGTTCCGGCTGTTCTGCCTGCCGTACGCCGGCGGCAGCGCCGCCGCCTACCGCGACTGGCACGACCTGGCGCGCCCCGGCATCCAGGTCTGCCCGCTCGAACTGCCCGGCCGCGGTGGCCGCATCCTCGAACCGCCGATGACCGCGCTGCCGGACCTCGCCGGTGCGGTGGCCGAAGCGCTGGCCCCCCATCTGGACCGGCCCTTCGCCGTGTTCGGCCACAGCATGGGCGGCCTGCTCGCGTTCGAACTGACCAGGACCCTGCGCCGCTCCCGACGGCCGCTGCCCGCCCACCTGTTCGTGTCCGCAGCCGCCGCGCCCGACGTCCCCCGCACCCGGCCCCCGGTGCACCAGGCGTCCGACACGGACGTCGTCGACGAACTGCGCGTGCTCGGCGGCACCCCGCGCGAGCTGCTGGAGGACGAGGAGCTGATGAAGCTGATGCTGCCGACGATACGGGCCGACTTCGCGGCTCTGGAGACCTACCGGTACCGCCCCGAGCCGCCGTTGCCGGTCCCCCTCACCGTGCTCGGCGGCACCGACGACCCGCTGGTGCCCCCGGGCAACCTGGAGGGCTGGCGCCGGCAGACCGACGTGGACGCGGGCGTGCGCCTCCTGCCGGGGGGACACTTCTTCCTCCACCCCGGCGACGGCGTCATGGCCCTCGTCGCCGAAGCGGTCGGCATCCCGGCCTCCGCCCGCTGAACCGCGTTCAACCGGCCGCAGCGGACAGTTGAACACCCACCCGTGCGCACCGCGGCGTATGACGGCGGTGGACTACCCGGTTCACCTGGTGCCAGCATGCATCGCGCCGTCGTCCCGCGCCCGGCAGGGCCGTTGCACGCGGAACACGAGCGCCCCCTTCCCCTCCCACCGGTACCGCGTATTCGACTGTTCCGCCTGTTCCGCCGCCGAGACCAACGATCAGGAGATTCGCGCATGACCGAGATCGACCTGACCAGCCTCACGGCGGAGCAGAAGCGCAAACTCCTCGCGGAGCGGCTGCGGCGTACCGGCGGCACCCCCGCCGCGCCGCGCCGCCGGCGCTTCGCCGCTTCGTTCCCCCAGCAGCGCATGTGGTTCCTGGACCAGTTGAATCCGGGCAGCGCCGCGTACAACATCCCGGCGGCGGTGCGGCTCCACGGCCCGCTGGACGTGGACCTCTGGCGCCGGAGCCTGGCCGAGATCGTCCGCCGGCACGAGACGCTGCGCACCACGTTCGACGAGGTCGACGGCGAGCCGGTGCAGGTCGTCCACGACTCCGGCGAGCTGGAGCTGACCGTCGAGGAGTGCGGGCACCTGCGCGGCCCCGCCGGCGAAGCGGCCGTCGACGAGCTGGCGCGCCAGGAGTTCGCCCGCCCCTTCGACCTGGGCACCGGGCCGCTGATGCGGATGAAGTTCCTCCGGCTGGCCGCCGACGAGCACATCCTGCTGCTCACCATGCACCACATCGTCGCCGACCTCTGGTCGACCTCGGTGCTCTTCGGCGAGCTGGTCGCCCTGTACCAGGGCTACCTCACGGACAGCGAAGCCGCGCTGCCCGAACTGCCCGTCCAGTACGCCGACTACGCGGCCTGGCAGCGCAAGAAGCTGGCGGGCTCCGGCCTGGCGGCCGAGCTGGAGTACTGGAAGGAGACGCTCCAGGGCGCCGCACCCACCCTGGAACTCCCCACCGACCGGCCCCGGCCCGCCGTGCTGGGCACCGCCGGCGGTTCGCGGCCCTTCCACCTGCCCGCCGACGTGATGAACGGTGTGCGTGAGCTGAGCCGGAGCGCCGGTGCCACCCCGTTCATGACCCTGCTCGCCGCCTACGTCGTGCTGCTGCACCGGTACAGCAGACAAGAGGACGTTGTCGTCGGCGTGCCCGTCGCCAACCGCGGGCAGCACGAGGTCGAGCGGCTCATCGGCTACTTCGTCAACACGCTGGCGATCCGCAGCGACGTCTCCGGCAACCCGTCCTTCACCGAGCTGCTCGGCCGGGTGCGCACGGCGGCGCTCGGGGCGTTCGCCCACCAGGAGGTTCCGTTCGAGCGGCTGGTGGAGGAGCTGCACCCGGAGCGGGACCTGTCCCGCTCGCCGGTCTTCCAGGTCTCGTTCGTCTTCCAGAACATCCCGATGCCCGAGTTCGAGGCCGGGGGGCTGCGCCTGGAGCTGATGGAGGTGGCCGGCTCCACCGCGCGGTTCGACCTCGAACTGCAGGTGTTCGAGCAGGGCGACGAGCTGAGCGGCTGGTTCGAGTACAACACCGAGCTGTTCGACGCCGCCACCGTCGACCGCATGGGCGGCCACCTGAAGGTGCTGCTGGACAACCTCCTCGACGACCCGGAGCAGCCGGTCCTGGACGTCGCGCTGCTGACGGACGAAGAGGAGCGCGAGCAGCGCAGGGAGCGGGCGGACACCCGCAACGAGTGGCCCGACCAGCTCCTCACCCACCAGCGCATCGAGCAGCAGGCGGCGCTGCGGCCGGACGCCGAGGCGGTGTACTGCCGGGGCGAGACGCTCACGTACGCCCAGCTCGACGCGGACGCGAACCAACTGGCCCGCAGGCTCAAGCGCCTCGGTGTCGGGCGTGACGTGCTGGCCGGGATCTGCCTGGAGCGCTCGACCGACATGGTCGTCGCGGTGCTGGCCGTGCTCAAGGCGGGCGGCGCGTACGTGCCGATCGACCCGGAACTGCCCGCGGACCGCATGGCGTTCATGATCGAGGACGCCGGGCTGCCGGTCCTGATCTCCCAGCGCTCGGTGGTCCCGGGCCTGCCCGCCTCCGGCGCCGCCGTCCTGTGCGTGGACGAACTGCGCGAGGAGATCGCCGCCGAGCCGGCCGGACCGCTCGGCGAGCCGGTGGCCGCCGCGGACCTCGCGTACGTGATCTACACCTCCGGCTCGACCGGCCGCCCCAAGGGCGTCCAGTTGCCGCACCGTGCGCTGCGCAACCTCTTCTGGGCGATGGCGCAGTGGCCGGGCATCGACGCCGACGACAGCCTGCTCGCGGTCACCACGCTGTCGTTCGACATCGCGACCCTGGAGCTGCTGCTCCCGCTGGCCGAGGGCGCCCGGGTGGTGCTCGCCACCCGGGAGACGGTCACCGACGGCAGGCTGCTGGCCGAGGAGATGGCCGCCACCGGCGCGACCATGATGCAGGCGACCCCGTCCACGTGGCGGATGCTGCTCGACGCCGGCTGGCAGGGCGTCCCGGGGCTGCGCGGGCTGATCTGCGGTGAGGCGCTGCCGCCGGACCTGGCGCGCCGGCTGCTGGCCAAGGGCGTGGACCTGTGGAACATGTACGGGCCGAGCGAGACCACGATCTACTCGCTGGGCACCCGGATCACGGACGGCACGATCACCATCGGCGGGCCCATCGCCAACACCGAGGTGCACATCCTCGACCCCGAGGGCCGCCCGGTGCCCCCGGGCGTCCCCGGCGAGCTGTGCATCGGCGGCGACGGGCTGGCGCGCGGGTACCTCGACCGGCCGGAGCTGACGGCGAAGCAGTTCGTCGCGAACCCGTTCGCGTCCGGTCTCTCCGACCGCCTGTACCGCACCGGGGACCTGGTACGGCGCCGGGTGGACGGCCGGGTCGACTACCTGGGCCGGCTCGACCACCAGGTCAAGCTGCGCGGCTACCGGATCGAACTCGGCGAGGTCGAGACGGTGCTGATGTGGCAGAAGCAGGTGAAGGACGCGGTGGTGGTGGTCCGCGAGGACCGGCCCGGCGACCAGCGCCTGGTCGCGTACCTGGTGGCGGACCCGGCCGCCGGCCCGGCCGCCGAGCTGAGCCGCCACCTGCGTACGGCGCTGAACGACAAGCTGCCCGCGTACATGGTCCCGTCCGCGTTCGTGTACCTCGACGCGCTGCCGCGCACCCCCAGCGGCAAGACCGACCGCGGCGCGCTGCCCGCACCCGAGCCGGGCCAGTCGGCCCGCGCGGCCACGGCGTACGCGGCGCCCCGCGACGACGGGGAGAAGGCCCTGTGCGCGCTGTTCGCCCAGGTGCTGAACGTGGCCGAGGTGGGCATCGACGACAACTTCTTCGACCTCGGCGGGCACTCGCTGCTGGCCACCCGGCTGGTGGCCAGGATCCGCGCGACGCTCGGCGTCGAGGTGCCGGTGCGCGGCCTGTTCGAGAGGCCGACCGTGGCGCGGCTGGCCGGCCTGCTGCGGCAGGGCGGCGGCGGCACCCGCCCCGCGCTGGGCCCCATGACCCGGCCAGAGCCGCTGCCGCTGTCGTTCGCCCAGCGGCGGCTGTGGTTCCTGCACCAGATGGAGGGGCCCTCGCCCACGTACAACCTCCCGGTGGTGCTGCGCCTGGCCGGAGCGCTGGACGTGGGCTGCCTGCGGAGGGCCCTTGCCGACGTGGTCGGGCGCCACGAGTCGCTGCGGACCGTCTTCCCGGGCGCGGCAGCGGTGCCGTACCAGCGCGTCCTCGCCCCCGGACAGGCGCGGCCCGCGCTGCCGGTGACCGAGGTCGACGCCGACGGCCTGGACGCCGCGGTGGCCGCCGCGGTCCGGCACCCGTTCGACCTGACCGCGGAGATCCCGCTGCACGCGGAGCTGTTCGCGGTCGGCGCCGACACCCATGTGCTGGCCGTCGTCGTCCACCACATCGCGGCCGACGGCTGGTCGCTGGCACCGCTGCGGCACGACCTGGCGGTCGCCTACCGCGCCCGGCTCGCCGGCCACGCCCCCGAGTGGGCGCCGCTGCCCGTGCAGTACGCCGACTACACCCTCTGGCAGCGCCAGTACCTCGGCGCACAGGACGACCCCGAGAGCACGTGGTCGGGCCAGCTCGACCACTGGCGCGGTGTCCTGGACGGCCTGCCCGAGCGCATCGCCCTGCCGGTCGACCGGCCGCACCCGGCCGAGGCGTCCCACGACGGGGACACGCTCACCTTCCGGTGGGACGCCGACCTGCACGAGGGCCTCGTCCGCCTGGCCCGCACCTGCGACGTCAGCATGTTCATGATCCTCGACGCGGCGCTGGCGGTGCTGCTCCGCCGGCTCGGCGCCGGCGCGGACATCCCCGTCGGCGTGGCCACCGCGGGCCGGGACGACCAGGCCACCGAGAACCTCATCGGCTTCTTCGCCAACACCCTCGTGCTGCGTACGCAGATCGCCGACGGCCAGACGTTCCGGGAACTGCTCGCGGCGGTACGGGAACGGACCCTGGAGGCGCTCGCGCACCGGGACATCCCGTTCGAGGCCCTCGTGGACAGCCTGCGGCCGACCCGGTCGATGGCCCACCACCCGCTCGTGCAGGTCATGCTCTCCTGGCAGACCGTGACCGACGAGAGCCTGGCGCTGCCCGGCATCGAGGCGGCGCCGATGGTGAGGAGCACCGGCACGGCGCGGATGGACCTGGTCTTCCTGCTCCACGAGCGCCTCGGGGCCGACGGCACGCCGGGCGGCATCGAGGGCGGTATCGAGTACAACGCCGACGTCTTCGACCAGGAGACGATACGCACCATGGCGCACCGGCTGCGCCAGGTGCTGCTGGCGATGGTCGGCGACCCGGACCGGCCGGTCGGCGACCTCGACCTGCTCACCCCGGCCGAGCGGCACCGCGTGCTCGACGAGTGGCAGGGCCCGGCCGCTGAAGCGCCCGTGGCCACGCTGCCCGAGCTGTTCGAGGCGCAGGCGGCCCGTACCCCGGACGCCGTCGCGGTCGGCTGCGGTGACGAGCGGCTGACCTACGCCGAGCTGGCCGCCGCCGCGGACCGCCTCGCCGGCCGGCTGCGCGCGCGGGGGGTCGGCGCCGGCGGCGCCGAAGATGCCGTGTGCCTGCTGATGGAGCGCTCCGTTCGGCTGCCCGTGGCGATCCTCGCCGTGGTCAAGGCCGGTGGCGTGTACGTGCCGCTGGACCCCCGCTACCCCGGTGAGCGCATGCGGCTGATCATGGCCGACACCGGGGCGAGCGTGCTCCTCGTGGACGGGGAGGGGCTGGAACACCCCGCCCCCGGGGGCGTACACGTGCTCGACGTGGCCGCCGAACTGGCCGATGACGCCCCCGCGGATGAAGCCACCGACGCCGCGGACGGCTCCGCCGGCCTCGCCCCCGCGGGCGGCCCCGACCGGGCGGCCTACATCATGTACACCTCCGGGTCCACCGGGCGGCCCAAGGGCGTGGCGGTCACCCATCGGAACGTGGCGAGCCTGGCCGCCGACCGCGCGTGGACCGGCGGCGGCCACGCCCGGGTGCTGATGCACTCCCCGGTCGCGTTCGACGCCTCCACCTACGAGCTGTGGGTGCCGCTGCTGTCCGGCGGCGAGGTGGTCGTCGCCCCGGCCGGCGAACTCGACCCCGACACCCTGGTGCGTACGATCGGCGAACGCCGCGTCACCGCCGTGTTCCTCACGACCGCGCTGTTCAACCTGCTCGTCGAACGTGATCCCGCGGCGCTCGCCGGGGTGGCCGAGGTGTGGACCGGCGGCGAGGCCAACTCGCCCCTCGCGTTCACCAAGGCGCTGGCCGCCTGGCCGCACACCTCGCTGGTCCACGTGTACGGGCCGACGGAGACGACGACGTTCGCCATCCGGCAGACCACCCACGACGTGGCCGACGGCATCGTGCCGCTCGGCACACCGATGGACGGCACCGGTGCGTACGTGCTCGACGAGCGGCTGCGGCCGGTGCCCGTCGGCGTCCCGGGCGAGCTGTACCTGACCGGCAGCGGCCTGGCCCGCGGCTACCTCGGTCAGCCCGGGCTGACCGCGCAGCGGTTCGTCGCCTGCCCGTACGGCGCGCCGGGCACGCGGATGTACCGGACCGGTGACCTGGTCCGCCGGCGCGCGGACGGGCGGCTCGTGTACCTCGGCCGGACCGACGACCAGGTCAAGATACGCGGCTTCCGCATCGAACCGGGCGAGGTCGAGAAGGTCCTCGGCGCCCACCCCGCCGTGGCGGGCGCCGCGGTGGTGGTACGGGAGAAGCCGTCCGGCGGCAAGGACCTCGTCGGCTACACCGTGCTCGCCAGGGGCGCCCAGGCCGAGCCCGCAGAGCTGCGGGCGTACGTGGCCGAGCGGCTGCCGCAGTACATGGTGCCGGTCGCGGTGATGGTGCTCGACGCGTTCCCGCTGACCGGCAACGGCAAGCTCGACCGCCGCGCGCTGCCGGCGCCGGACCTCGGCGCGGGCACCCCGTCCCGGGCGGCGGCCACGCCGGCCGAGCGGACGCTCGCCGCCGTGTACGCCGAGGTGCTCGGGTTGCCCGACGTCGGCGCGGAGGCCGGCTTCTTCGACCTGGGCGGGGACAGCATCCAGGCCACCCAGTTGGTCGCGCAGGCCCGCACGGCCGGACTGGTCTTCACCGTCCGGGACGTCTTCGTGCACCAGACGGTGGCCGGCATCGCCCAGGTGGCCCGCCCGGCCGGCGAGGAGACCGACGGGGGCGTCGTGGACGTCGGCACCGGCGAGATCCCGCTGCTGCCCGTCATGGAACGGCAGCGGCAACTGGGCGGTTCCGTGGTCGGCTTCGACCTGTCGGCGACCGTGGCCCTGCCCGCCGACGTGGACCTGGACCGGCTGACCGCGGCGCTCCAGGCGGTCGTCGACCGGCACGACGCCCTGCGCACCCGGCTGGTGACCGGCCCCGGCGGGCAGTGGTCGCTGCACGCCGACGACCCCGGCGCGGTACGGGTCGCGGACGTCCTGCGCCGCGTCCCCACCGGCGGTCTCACCGATGCGGAGGCACGGGCGCTGATCGCCGAGGAGACCGCCGCCGCCAAGCACCGGCTCGACCCGGCCGCGGGCGCCATGCTCCAGCCGGTGTGGTTCGACGCCGGCGCGGGCCGCGCGGGCCGGCTGCTGCTTGCCGTACACCACTTCGCGGTCGACGGCGTGTCGTGGCGGATCCTGCTCACCGACCTCGCCGCCGCGTGGGACGCCGTGTCCGCGGGCCGCGAACCGGACCTCGCCCCCGTCCCGACGTCGCTGCGCGGCTGGGCGGCCCGGGTCGCCTCCGCCGCGAGCACCACCCGGCACCGCGCCGAACTGCCGGTGTGGGAAGGCATCCTGCGGGACGCCGCGCCGCTGGTGGCCGGCGGACTGGACGCCGAACGCGACGTCACCGGCACGGCCGGCCGGCTGTCGGTGACCCTGCCGGCCGAGGACACCGCGACGCTCGTCGGGCAGGCGCCCGCGGCGTTCCGCCGCGGCATCCAGGACGTGCTGCTGACCGCGTTCGGGCTCGCCCTCCGGCAGTGGCGCGCCCGCCGTACGGGCTCTGATGCAGGCTCGGTGGTGCTGGACGTGGAGAGCCACGGCAGGCACGAGCACCTGGTCGAGGGCACCGACCTGTCCCGTACGGTGGGCTGGTTCACCGCCGTCCACCCCGTCCGCCTCGACTTCGGCGATCTGACCTGGGACGAGGCGACCCGGGCGGGCAGCGGACTGGCGGCTGCGGTCGCCGGCACCGCAAGGCACCTGGCGTCGGTCCCGGAACGCGGCCTGGGCTACGGGCTGCTGCGCTACCTCGACCCCGGCAGCGCGCCGGCGCTCGCCGCGCTGCCCGCGCCGCAGGTGCTGTTCAACTACCTCGGCCGCGTACCCGTCACGGACGACGAGAAGCCGTGGATGCCGCTGCGCGACGACGCCGCGCCGGGCACCACCGGGGTCCGGCCGCTGCTCCACCCCCTGGAGGTCAACGCCGTCACCCAGGACGGGCCGGACGGCCCGCAGTTGGTGGCCGACTGGAGCTGGGCGGCCTCGCTCCTGGCCGAGGACGAGGTACGCGAGCTGGCGGACACCTGGTTCGACGCGCTGCGCGCCGTCGCCCGGTGCGCCCGCGCGGTCGGGGCCGGCACGGTCGAGCCGGTCCACGAGGACGACGAGCGCGCCGCCGCCGACGCGACCGACCTGCTGTACGCGCCGATCCCCAAGGCCGACCGCGGCGACGGCACCGGACTGTCCTTCGGACAACTGGAGTTCCTGCTTCAGCCGGTGGGTCCCGACCACCCGCACCACGGCGTCATCACCGCCTGGCGCGTACGCGGTGACCTGGACGTTCCCGCGCTGCGCCGCGGCCTGAACGACCTCGTGCAGCGGCACGACATCCTGCGCACCCGGTACGCGGGGCAGGGCTCGTCGACCCGCCAGTTCGCCGACGGCCCGCCCGTGTGGCCGCTCGATACCGTCGACCTGCGCGCCCACCGGGGCCGGGACCAGGACGAGAAGCTGCGCGAGCTGCTCACCGCGCAGACGGAGCGCCCGTTCCGTATCGAGACCGGAAACCTCGTCCGGGGGCTGCTGGTGCGGCTCGCCGACGACGAACACGCGCTGGTGCTGGTGGCCCACCACATCCTGGTGGACCACTGGGGCTTCATCGTGATCGTCGACGAGCTGGCCGAGCTGTACGCGGCCCACACCGCGGACCGGCGGCCGAAGCTGCCCGAGGTGGCGGTCCAGCACCTGGACTACGCGGCGTGGGAGCAGGACCTGCTGGCCGTCGGAGCGCTCGACGACCATGTCGAGCACTGGCGCAGGGAGCTGGACGGCGCGGCCCGCACGTTCGACTTCGACGCGCCGGCGCACCAACTGGACGACTTCGTCGAGGGGTACAGCCACGCCGTCGTGATCGATGCGGAGGCGATGGCGGCGGTGCGGGAGGCCGCCCGCCGCGAGGGCGTGACCCTGTTCATGATGCTGATGTCCGCGTTCCACGTACTCCTGCACAGCTACTCGGACGCGACGGACATCGCCGTCAGCCACCCGCTGGCCGGCCGCGAACGGCCCGAGACCAAGTCGATGGCCGGCCCGTTCATCAACGTCATCCTCAACCGGTCGCGGATGGCGGACGACCCGACCTTCCGCGAGCTGGTCCAGCAGGTCCTGCAGGCCGAACTCGACGCGTACGCGCACCAGAACGTGCCGCTGCGCGCGCTGATCCACGACGGCGTCATCGGCGACGGCAACCAGTCGCCCCTGCGCGTGATGCTCAACCTGCTCGGCGTGCCGAGCACCACGCTGGCCCTGGACGGGCTCGACGTGGCGCCGCTGGACGTGCGGATCGGCGACGAGACACCGCTTCCGGAGCTGATCGCCGCCATCGAGCCGCACAACGTCGACCTCTACCTGGTCGCCCGCGAGGTGGCGGGCGAACTGCGCGGCCTGTGGGTCTACTCGCCGGACTGCATCGCGCCGCCGGTGATGGGCGCGCTCGTACGCCAGTGGCCGCGGGTGCTGGAGCTGGTCACACGGCACCCGGAGCTCACCGTCTCGCAGCTCCGCGACCGGGTGCGGGCCGGCGGGAGCGGGGCGGCCGGCGACCAGTAGGTGCCCTCCACCCGGCTCGGCACCTGTCCATCGGAGCCGTCAGACCGACGGCGGAAGGAAGGCAGACATGACTGACGACGCGAGGTGCCCCATCCACAACGGGCTGCCCACCCTCCGGGAGCGGCCGTTCGACCCGCCGGACGTGCTGCGGGCCCAGGGCCCGGTCTCCCGCATGACCTTCCCGGACGGGTACGAGGGCACGCTCGTCACCGACTACAAGCTGGGCCGGTCGATCCTGTCGGACAAGCGGTTCAGCTCCGCCCCGACGAACAAGCACCTGGCCTTCCCGTCCAACCGCGCGGCGGACCTGGAGGCGGATATCCCGGGCCTGTTCGAGCACATGGACCCGCCGGAGCACACCCGCTTCCGGCGGCAGCTCACCGGCCAGTTCACCCTGCGCCGGATGCGCCTGCTCACGCCCCGGATCGAGGAGATCGCCGCGCACTATGCCGACGCGATGCTCGCCAAGGGGTCGCCCGCCGACCTGGTCGCGGACTACGCGATGCCGCTGTCCTCGCAGGTGATCTGCGAGCTGCTGGGTGTGCCGGTCGACGCCCGCGACCGCTTCGAGGGCGACTCGGAGAAGCTGCTGAGCCTGAACGTCGAGCCGCAGGAGGTCCAGCAGGCGCTGGGATCCCTCGTCGAGCTGACCGGCGAACTGCTCGCCCGGAAGAAGGCAGAGCCGGCGGACGACGTGCTGAGCGTGCTGGTCGCGGGGGAGGAGATCAGCCTGCCGGAGTCGATCGGCGCCACCCTGCTGCTGCTCGTCGCCGGGCACGAGACCACGGCGAACATGCTGTCGCTCGGTACGTACGCGCTGCTGAACAACCCGGATCAGCTGGAACGGCTGCGCGCGGACGAGTCGCTGATGGAGGGCGCGGTCGAGGAACTGCTGCGCTACCTCACCGTCGTGCACGTGGGCGTGCAGCGCACCGCCACCGAGGACGTCGAGTTCGACGGACTGAGCCTGCGCAAGGGCGACACGGTGCTGATCCACCTGCCCAGCGCGAACCGCGACCCGAACCAGTTCCCGGACCCGGACCGCCTCGACATCACCCACGGCGAGATCGGCCACCTCACCTTCAGCCACGGCATCCACCAGTGCCTCGGGCAGCAACTGGCCCGGCTGGAGCTGCGCATCGGCTACACCACGCTGCTCCGGCGGTTCCCGGGTCTGCGGCTGGACGCCAAGCCGGACGAGATCCCGATGCGCTCGGACATGACCGTCTACGGCGTGCACCGGCTGCCGGTGGCGTGGTGACGGGCAGCCGCTGCGGCACCGGCGGCCCGGCACGGGCCGCCCGGTGACCACGGCCGCGCCGGCGAAGCGCTCGCCACTGTGGAGCGGGCAGTTCCGCAGGGTCATCGTCGCGGAGTTCGTCTCCTCGATCGGCACCCAGATGACGACCCTCGCGCTGCCGTGGTTCGTCCTGATGACCACCGGTTCGCCGGCGCGGATGGGGCTGGTGTTCGTCGTCCAGATCCTGCCGGTGCCGCTGCTGAGCATGCCCGCAGGACTGCTGGTGGCCCGGTGGGGCGCCCGCCGGGTGTCCATCGTGGGCGACGCCGCCGGCGCGGTTCTGATCGCGACGGTGCCCACGCTGTATCTGGCGGGGGCGCTGCCGTTCTGGGCGCTGCTGGTCATCGTGGCCCTCCTCGGCTGCATCGCGTCGGCCTACCTGCCGTCGCAGCGGATGCTGCTGGTCGAGACCCTCGGGTCGGACGAGCGCGTCGTCACCGCGGCCAACGCCCTGTTCGAGACGGCGACGTCGACGGCCCGGCTGGTCGGCCCGGCGGCGGCCGGCTTCCTCATCGCCGGGTTCGGCCCGCTGCACGTGCTGTGGGTCGACGCCGCCACGTTCGCGGTGTCGGCACTGCTGCTGCTCGGGCTGGAGCGCCGCAAGCGGGTTCCGGAGCCGATGTCGGCGGGCAAGATGGGGGAGGGCCTGTCCTTCGTGCTCCGGGACCCGGTGCTGAAGCGGATGTCGATCGCCGCTTTCGGGTACGGCCTGCTCATGCCCGTGGTGCTGCTCGCGCTGCCGGTGCTGGCCAGGAGCCGCTACGACTCCGATCCGCACGTGGTCGGCTGGCTGATGGCAGCCTGGGGCGGCGGAACCGCGGTGGGCACCGTCGTCGTCGCCCGGCTGGCCGGCCGGATCTCACCGGTGCCCTTCGCGGCGTGCGGCGGCGTGGGCGCCGCCGTCATGCTGTGGCTGCTGCCGTGGGACCAGCCGGCCGCCACCGCGGCCCTCACGATCGGGGCCGGCTGCATGTTCCTGCCCGGGGTGACCGCGCCCGCCGTCGCCCTGCTGACGCTGCGCCCGCCGGAGCATCTGCGCCCGCACGTGATCCCGCTCTTCGGCGCCGCCGTCTTCGTGGCCAGCCCGCTCGCCTACGGGACGGCGGGCGTGCTGTTCGAGCACCTCGCGGTGGGCACCGTCCTCGCGGCGGTCGCCGCGGGGGCGACCCTGTGCGCGCTGGTCCTGCTGAGCCTGGTCCGCCACCCCGCGGCCGGGTCGCCCCCGCCCGGCGGGGGAGACGCGAGACCCCGCGAGCATGGAGATCACATCAGGGGTGCACCCGGAAGCAGTGAGGTCTAGCCGGCCGGTCCCGCTCTCAGATCGGCTCTTCGCGGGGGGTGTTGAGCTGGGGGAGGAGCCGGGCGCCCGCGCCGCGTCCGGGCCCGGTGGCGCTTGGCCTGCCGGGTCGGATTCCTGCTTCCCGGCAAGCCTGTTCCGCAGCGTCTCGTGCCGGAACTGGTAGTGGGGTCCCTCGGCGCGGAGGAGGCGGCGCTCCGCGTAGGCGTCGTGGAGGAACCTCATGCCGAGGGGCGGGGAGACGCCGAGCAGGAGCGGCGACCGGTGCCACCGCACCTCAATCTGACGGTCCGCCAGCGACCGGTTCTCCTTGGCCAACTCCTCCACCGCGGCCCGAAGGTCCCCGACGGGGAGGTTGACGAGCTTGGTCACCGCGAAGCCGCCGATCGCGGGATTCCCGAGCACGTCGTCCATGAGGCACACGTCCCCGGCCGGGGAGCGCAGCGGGGCGAATCCCGTGTCCGCGTAGTTACCCGTCCCGATCAGGAGGGCACTCCCCGTCCACCCCCAGTGCCCCTCCCGTCGGGCGGTGTCGAATGGCACAATCCTGCCACGCGGCAACAGACAGTGGAAGGGCGGCAACTCACCGTGGCCTTTACGTGCTGCTCGACTCCCGGAACCATGCGATGACGTGGGGCAGCGCGGCGATCTGGGAGCCGAAGTGGCGGGAGGGCTCCGCCACCTCCGCCGCGAGGTCGTACGTCGGCACCTCCGCTCCCTGCGCCGCGAAGTCGCGTACGCAGAACGCCGTGTTGGCGGTGGCGGACTGTTCGTCGCCGCCGGTGAGGTAGAGACGGACGGGTGCCTCCGGCCGCCAGCCGGGGCATGCGCTGTCCGTGTCCCGGAGCGCCGCGGCCATGGGGGCGTTCGGCTCGCGCAGGAGCCGCAACCCTCGCGGAGTGAGGAATTCCGCAAGGGTGTCCGGGGTGGCGAGCGCCAGCTCGTCCCAGGTGTGCGTGCCGTCCGTCAGCTCCTCGATCCCGTCGGCCCAGGGTGCCTGGAAGACCTCGTCCGGCGCACCGTAGACGTCGTAGGTGCGGTCGAAGGACGTGTAGGCGTACGCGGCGCTGAGCACCGCGGGCTTGACCGCGACCTCCTCCGCGAGCATGGCCGGGATCTGCGCGTCGCGCAGGTCGTACGCCCCGCTGACCGCCGCCACCGCGGCCGGCCGGAACCGGGTCCCGCCCGCCGTCTGCAGTGCCCGGCCCACCCCGAGGGCGACGCCGGCGCCCTGGGAGAAGCCCGTGACGAGCACCTCGCTCCGCAGCGTCCTGCCCATCCCCCGCACGAGGCCGTCGGCCGCGCGCAGCATGTCCAGCGCCGCGTCGGTCCCGGAGCGCACGTGCAGATACGGATGGGCGCCGCTGCCGGCGCCCATCCCCAGGTAGTCGGGGGTGACGGTGGCGAAACCGGCCGCGGCGTACGCCAGGGCGGACGTGCCGTCGAACCCGTGGGGATCCGTCGACGGCGCGTCCGCCCGGTGCAGCACGCTGCCGTGCCCGTACACCACGGCCGGGAGCGGGCCGTACCGGCCGTGCGGCAGAGTGAGGAGGCCGCTGGCCACCGCGGGCCGGCCGTGCGCGTCGACTGTCCGGTAGAGCACTTGGTAGGCGTCCACGCCGAACCGGGCCGAGCCGCCGTCGAAGCCCCGGCTCTCCAGGCCGGCGGCGGCTTCTTCCCCGGAGGGCAGGGTGTAGACGTGCTCCACGGAGACCACGGCGCCGCGCTCCGGGCCGCCCGTGGCGGCCACGGCGGGCGCCGCGCCCAGCAGCAGCGCCCACACGGCGACGACTGCTGTCCCGAACGACGTGGTCATGATGCCTTCTCCTTGCGGGCCGCGACCTCGCGCCGGACCACGGGGGCCACCTCGGTGCCCAGGATCTCCAGGGACCGCAGGACGTCCTTCTGCGGCATCCCGCCGAATCCGATCTGGATGAGTGCCCGGTCGAGGCCGTAGACCTCGTGGTAGGCCAGCAGCTTGTCGATGACTTCCTGCGGGCTCCCGACGACGAGGCCGGCGTTCGGAGACGTCTGGGCGTCGAACGCGCTGCGGGAGATCCGGAACCCGCGGCCCCGCTGGTGGTTGTTGTCCATCATGCCGCGTGCGAAGTAGGGGTACAAGGTGTCGCGTGCGCCCTGGCTGGTGGACCCGACGTAGCCGTGGAGGTTGATGCTGGTGCGCAGGAGGAGCCGGATTCACTCGCCCGGGACATCCACGAATTCGCCACCTCGCTCTCTGGCTGAGGGAGGAGCCCCCCGCTCCTGGACGGGCTCCTCAACGCGCTCAGATCTGCGGGCCGGGCACCCGGGCCGCCTGCGGGTACAGCGCCTCGGCCGGCTCGCCGAGGCGCGCGCGCCACTCGCGTGTCATCTCGTCGCCGTACACCTCCATCGCGCCGCTCTCGACGCCGTCGAGTGCCGCCCCGACCACGTCGGCCGGGTCGGCGAGCGACCACCCCTCCTCCTTCTTCGCCCACGCCGACATGTCCGTGTCCACCAGCGCCATGGCCAGGCCGGTGACCTGCGTGCCCTGTCCGGCCAGCTCCAGGCGGGCGCCGTTCGTCAGTTGCCACGCCGCGGCCTTCGCGGCGCCGTAGGTGTCGGCGAACCCGAACGCCCGGAACGAGGTCTGGGAGAGCACGTTGAGGATCGCGCCGCCTCCGTTGGCCTTGAGGATCGGCGCGAACGCACGGAGCATCCGCAGGCTGCCCCAGTAATTCACCTCCATCTCCTGCCGCGCGTCGGCAAGGTCGCCCCTGAGGAACGAACTGAGCGTCGCCACCCCGGCGTTGTTGATCAGCAGCGTCACGTCACCCGCCGCTGCCGCAGCCGCCTCGACAGCGCCGTCATCCGTCACGTCCAGGCGCAGCGGCACCGACCCGGGCACGTCGACCGATTCGGGCCTGCGGGCAGCCGCGTACACCTTCGCTGCTCCTCTCTCCAGCAGCTCCGTGACGAAGTGCCGCCCCAGCCCACGGTTCGCCCCGGTGACCAGGGCGATCTGATTCGTCATCTCCATGTCCACGACGCTAGGACCTGACGCTGACGTCAGGGTCAAGAGCGACCTGCGTCACGCAGGCCCCGCAACGCCTCGCAGGTGTCAGAAGGGATCGACCGCGCCTCCCGCATCCGACGCCGCTCAGCGCCAGGGGCGTACGTCCATGACCGTGCCGGCGCCGAGGTCGATCCGGCCCCACCGGTCGCCGACGGCAACTCCACGGCCTCGTCCGCCACGGTGCCGGCGCTGTCAGACGTTGATGACCTTGATGCCGACGTCGGTGAGGCGGGCGACCGTGTCGGCGGCGGCGGCCTTGTCGGTCACCAGGGTGTCGATGTGGTCGATGTCGCAGATCTTGGCGAACGCGCGCCGTTCCAGCTTCGAGGAGTCGGCGGCGACGATCACCCGGTGGGCACGTTCGGCCAGCAGACGGCTGACCTTGGCCTCGTCCTCGTGGTGGGTCATGAGGCCGGCCTGGGGGTCGACGCCGTCGGCGCCGAGGATCGCGAGGTCCAGCACGACCTGGCCGAGCACGCCGCCGGCCAGCGGGCCGACGAGCTCGAAGGTCTGCGGCCTTGCCACGCCCCCCGTCAGCACGATCTTGATGTGCGGCCGGACGGCCAGATCCCGGGCGATGTTCAAGGCGTTGGTGACCACGGTCAGGCTCGGCGCCGCGGGGGCCGTGAACTGCTCGGCTCCGGCGCCCGCGACGCGCACCGCCAGAGTGCGGGCGACCTCGGTCATCGTCGTGCCGCCGTTCATGCCGACGACGGCTCCTTCGCCGATCAGATCGACGACCGCCGCGGCGATGCGCTGCTTCTCCGTGGCGTGCTGGACGGAGCGGTAGCCAGCGGCAGTTCGTACGAGACGCCATGGCGTACCGCCCCGCCCCGGGTGCGGACGAGCAGCTTCTGGGCGGCTAGTTCGTCGAGGTCGCGCCGGATGGTCGCGGCGGAGACGTCCAGGGCCGAGGCGATGTCCTCGATCTCGATCCGGCCGTGCGTGGCCAGATAGTCCAGGAGCTCACCCCAGCGCTCGTGTTTTCCACTCATGCTGCACTCTGCTCGCAGGGTCCTGCACCTTCACGGCCCATTCACTGCATCTGTCATCAGATATGACGCAACATCACGGCAGCGCCACCGCGCCTCCCGGGCGCCGCAGGCGACTCTTGGAGGTTGACCGTGCACAGTGCTTCGACTCCCGCGCCGGTGAGGGCCCGCCCTCCCGGCCGGATGCATTGCTGGGCAGCGCTGCTCGCCCTGGCGGTGCTCTTCGTGGCGTCGCAGGGATGGCCCCGCGATGCGGCTGCCGCGGTCCCCGCGTACGACGGACAGCCGCGTTTCGACACGGCGCTG
Source organism: Streptomyces sp. CNP082 (assembly GCF_059570535.1). Taxonomy (NCBI): domain Bacteria; kingdom Bacillati; phylum Actinomycetota; class Actinomycetes; order Kitasatosporales; family Streptomycetaceae; genus Streptomyces; species Streptomyces sp. CNP082. The sequence continues at coordinate 105,715 of NZ_JCANSZ010000011.1, read as the reverse complement.
TTCAGCATCAAGGGCTCGAACAACGCCGCGGCGCAGGAGTTCGTCACGGCTGACAGCCGGGTGGACAAGGCGTCTCTCTACCTGGCCAGCGGCGCCACCACGGGCACCAGCACGGTGGCGGTGCGGACGGTGCGCGAGGATCCCGCGTCCGCGATCTCGTCCAGCACCCGGGACCTCGCGCAGCTCGGCGGCGGCGGAGCGCGGGTGGCTCGACTTCCCGTTCGGCGTCGACGTCACCCCCGGTGCGGCCTGCTACCTGTTCGCGCAGGCGACCACGACGGAGAACCGGCCGATCGCCTGGCACGGCACCACGTCACCGGTCGAGGGCTCGCTCACCAGTTGGAACTACGACCTCAAGGCTCTGGGAGGCTGGCGGGCGTACTCCACCCGTACCGCCTTCTTCGTCAACCCGGACGCCTACCGGATCCTGACGTACAACGTCTCCACCCAGCGCCCCGACGGCACCTGGGATGCACGCACCACCCTGGACGGCGCCGGGCCGCCCGACAACCGCCACTGGCAGCTCGACGCGAACGGCTGGGTCCCCTGGTCCGCATGGCAGTGGTACCAGGCCGCTCCGCCCGGAACCCGCGACGCGGACCTGGCGAGGCTGTACCCGGCGATCGCGAAGGCGGCCGACTACGCGGCCGGCTCGCTGGACGCACAGGGGCTGCCGCCGGCCTCCCCGGACTACTGGGAGCTCGGCACCGACACGCCGAACATCGGCACCGCCGCACCGCTGCTCAGCGGCTTGAACGCCGCCGCGGACCTTGCCCGGGGCCCTCGGCCATGACGACGACGCGGCGGCATGGGGAGACGCCGCACGCAAACTGTCCGACGCGATCGCCGAGCACTTCGCACCACTCGCCTACCAGCGCACCGTGGACGGCCTGCACGGGCGTGACAGCGCGGCTGCCTTCATGGCACCGCCCTTCAACGCCGCGCCCGCCGATCTGCCGGACGCGCTCGACTCCACCCATGACGCCCTGCTGCGCCCGAACGGCGGCGTCCTCCCGGGCGACGACCCGGGCCACGACTGGGGCACATCGACCTGGACACCGAGCACGTCGTTCTTCGGCCTGGCCTGGGCCGGTCTCGGCGAGCAGGACAAGGCGCACCGCGTGCTCGACTGGATGCTCTCCAAGCGCAACATCCTCGGCGAGCTGCCCGAGAAGGTCGACGACGACGGCAACCCGTCGTCGGTCGTCCCGCTCGGCTGGACGGACTCCCTGTTCGTCCTGACCCTGCTCCAACTCGACCGCGACGACGCCCTCCCGGTGCCGCCCCGCGCACGCTGACGGCCGCACGCCGCTGCCGGGCCGGCGCGCCGGCCCGCAGCAACACGGCGCGGGCGTACGGGAGTTGGCGTCCTGGCCGGTCCGGGCGCCGCCGGGCCGGCGTCAAGCACCCTTGCGAGCAGCCGTTCTTTCGTGGTCCGATGTTGACGACCTTGGTGGTCAAAAGCAGTTCAACCGTCGCAACCGAATCAGCGCCGCCCCAAAGCGAAGCAGAGGTTCGAATGCGCAACGAAAGGCTGGAGAGTCTCGTCCTCGGTGACGTACTCCGAGAGCGGGCCGCAACCCATCGAACAGAGACCTTCCTCAAATTCCGCGAGGGCGAGGTCACGTACGGCGAGGTCGACTCGATGGCCGACCGCGTGGCCCAGGGACTGGCCACCGCGGGCATCGACCGCGGTGACCACGTCGGCGTGATGCTCCCCAACTGCGCCGACTTCATCCACGTGATCTTCGCGCTGGCCCGGCTGGGAGCCGTCGCCGTGCCGATCAACATCAGCTACCGCGGCGAGTTGCTCCGCCATGTCCTGCACACCTCCGACGCCTCATCGCTGATCATCGACGCGCCGTACGCCGACAGGCTGCCGGCGGTGGCCCAGCGCCTGCCCGGGCTGGCCCGCCTCATCGTCCGTACCGAGAGCGCGTCCGACGTCCCGCTCGACCGGCTCGGCAAGCCCGCCGCGACGCTGTCCAGCCTCCTGTCCCACGACGCCGAGGCCCCCCGCGTCGACGTCGGCTTCGGCGACCTCCAGGCGATCATGTACACCTCGGGCACCACCGGCCCCTCCAAGGGCGCGATGATCCCGCACGCCCTGGCGCTGACGTGCGCGCTGGACTCGCTCGACTTCCTCGACCGCTGGGGCAAGACCATCTACTGCCCGCTGCCGCTGTTCCACGCTGCCGGGCTCTGGGACGGCGTGCTGTCGGCGCTCCTGGCCGGCGGGTCCATCGCCGTCGTCGAGCGCTTCAGCGCCTCCCGGTTCTGGGACGACGTGCGCAGGTTCGACGCGCAGGTCGCGATGAGCGTCTTCTCGATGATCCCGATCCTGCTCAACCAGCCGCGCACCGAGCGCGACAAGGAGCACCCGCTGCAGACCTTCTACATGGGCAAGTCGTCCCTCGACGAGCCGCTGATGGAGCGTTTCGGAGTCCGCTCGGTGGAGACCTACACCAGCACGGAGGTCGGGATCGCCACCGCCAGCCCGTACGGCGAGTGGCGGCTCGGGTCGTGCGGGCAGGCCCACGAGGAGCGGTTCGAGGTGGCGGTGGTCGACGAGTGGGACCGCGAGGTCGGGCCGGATGAGCCGGGGGAGCTGGTCGTACGGCCCAGGCAGCCGTTCGTGATCACGACCGGGTACTACGGGGCTCCCGGGGCCACGGCCGACTGCTTCCGCAACATGTGGTTCCACACCGGCGACCGCGTGTGGCGCGACGCCGACGGCTACTTCTACTTCCTCGACCGGATGAAGGACGCCATCCGGCGCCGCGGCGAGAACATCTCGGCCTTCGACCTGGAGTGCGAGGTCAACCTGCACCCGGCGATCCTGGAGTCGGCCGCCACCGGAGTGCCCTCGGAGCTGGAGGACGAGGACGTCAAGCTGTGGGTCGTGCTGCAGCCCGGAGCCTCCCTGGAGCCCGCCGAGCTGGTGGAGTTCTGCGCGGAGCGGCTGCCCCGCTCGATGGTCCCGCGCTACGTCGAGTTCATCGACGCGCTGCCGCGCACGCCCACCGACAAGGTCGCCAAGTACCGGCTGCGGGCCGAGGGCGAGCACGGCCTCACGCCCGCCACCTGGGACCGGGAGGAAACGCTGTGAACTGGGCGGACACTCCGGAGCAGGCGGCCTTCCGGGAAGAAGTGCGCGCCTTCGTACGCGACCGCTTCCCGTCGGCGTACGCGCCCGACCCCGAGGCCGAGCAGAGCCTCGAACCCGAGGACGTCTGGGGCTACAACTGGCCGGTCGACCGGCTCTCCGAGGACCCGGCACGCTGCGACGGGGCCCGCGCGTGGGCGGCGGCGCTCGCCGAGCGCGGCTGGATAGCGCCGCACTGGCCGGCCGAGTACGGCGGGGCGGGACTGTCCGCGCTGGAGGAGTTCATCCTCCAGGAGGAGATGATGCGCGCCCGCGTGCCCACCGTGAACGGGATCGGCGCCTTCCTGCTCGGCCCGACGCTCCTGGAGCACGGCACCGCCGCGCAGCGCGCCGCGCACCTGCCGCCGATCGCCCGCGGCGAGGTCACCTGGGCGCAGGGTTTCTCGGAGCCGGGCTCCGGCTCCGACCTGGCCTCGCTGCGCACCCGCGCGGTCCGCGAAGGCGACCGGGACACCGGCACGTACACGGTCAACGGGCAGAAGGTGTGGACCTCGCTCGGGCAGTACGCGGACTGGCTGTTCGTGCTCGTACGCACCGATCCGCAGGCCGCGCCGCCGCACCGCGGCATCACCTTCCTGCTCGTGGACGCGGCCTCTCCCGGCGTGACCATCCGCCCGATCACCGACATCCGCGGCGCGACGCCGTTCTGCGAGATCTTCTTCGAGGACGTACGGGTGCCGGCAGCCAACCGGGTCGGCGAGGAGAACCGCGGCTGGTACGTCGCGATGACCGCGCTGAGCTTCGAGCGGGCCGGCATCGGCGCCACCGTCAAATACCAGCAGGCACTCGCGGACCTCGTCGGCTACCTCCGCTCGGCGGAGGCCCGCGGGTTCCTCAGGGACGACACGAAGGCCGCGCTGCGCCAGGAGATCGCCCGCCGCCACACCGAGATCCGGGTGCAGTACAACCTCGCCCGGTACACGGTGTCCCAGCAGGCGGCCGGCGGCGTGCCCGGCTACGAGGCGTCGGTCAACCAGCTCTTCGGCGCCGAGCTGCACCAGCGCCTGGCCCGTACCGGCGCCTCGGCCTTCGGCCGGTCCGCCCAGCTCTGGCAGCGCCGCGACGCCCCGCTGGGGGGCGTCTTCACCCACATGTCGCGCGACTCCGTGGCCACCACCTTCCTCGGCGGTGCCTCGGAGATCCAGCGTGACGTCATCGCCACCCGGGGCCTGAAACTGCCTCGCAGCCGCTAACGACCGAGGAGGAAATCTCTCCATGTACGAAACCCTCGACCTGAAGATCGAGGAGCGGGTCGCCTGGCTCACCCTGAACCGGCCCGAGAAGCTCAACGCGCTCACCCCGACGACCATGCGCGAACTGCGCCACTTCTTCACCGAGGTGGACGACGACGAGAACGTCTGCGTCGTGGTGCTGCGGGGGGCCGGCGACCGCGCCTTCTGCGCGGGCATGGACCTCGGCTGGTCTGAGCAGCTCACGAAGCAGGAGCGGGTGGAGCAGGGGCGGCTCGGCGAGAAGACGTTCGCGATGATGGAGCGCCTGTCCGTCCCCGTCGTCGCGGCCGTACACGGCTACGCCGTCGGCGGCGGTCTTGAGCTGGCGCTGGCCGCCGACTTCATCGTCGCCGCCGACAACGCGAAGATGGGCCTGGTCGAGATCACGCTGTCGGCCCGCCCGCCGTACCGGCCGAAGATGACCGAGGACGGCGACCCCGACCAGCCGGAGTTCGGCGGGTCCGCGCCCGGGTGGGGCGGCGTCAAGCGGCTCCCGCGGCGGGTCGGCAAGGCGATGGCCAAGGAACTGCTGTTCACCGGCGTCCGGCTCGACGCCGCGCGGGCACAGCGGATCGGCCTGGTCAACGACGTGTATCCGGCCGATGAGTTCGACAAGCGGGTCGGCGGACTGGCCGAGCGGATCGCGGCGATGAACCGGTACAACCTGCGCCTCGTGAAGGAACTGGTGACCAACGAGTACGACTGGATCGAGCCGCACCCCAGCTGAGCCGCAACCCAGTTGAGCCACAGCCGAAGCGAACGAGGAGGATCTGTGCGGATTTACCGGATCGACCACATCGGACAGGTCGCGCCGGAACTGGAGCCGCAGGTGGCGCTGCTGGAGGGCCTGTTCGGGTTCCGGCGCACGCGGAGCTGGGACAACCCCGCCGAGGGATGCCGCGGCGTACGCCTGGCGCTGCCCGGGAACCCTGGGCACACCTGGGAGGTGCTGGCACCGGCGGGGGAGAGCTCCGCGATCCAGGAGTTCCTCGACGGCCAGGGCGGCCGGCCGGGGCTCCACCACGTCGCCGCCGAGGTGCCGGACATCGCCGCCGTACGGGCCGAGCTGGAGGCTCTCGGCGTCAAGGCGGTGGACGGCGGGGCCGGGGGCTGGCTGGAGGCGTCGCTCTCGCCGCCCCCGCGCGGTCCTGGCGTGCTGTTCCGGCTGCGCGGGCCGGGCGACCTCACCCTGTGCGGCGACGGGCCGGCCGTGCCGGTGACGGCCGACGTACCGGACGCACCCTCGCTCGGGATCGTCGCACTCGACCACGTGTGCCAGGCGTTCCCCGACCGCGACGAGCTGGCCCGGTGGTACGCGCGGCTCGCCGGCTTCGTGCAGGTCTGGCGGACGCCCGAGGACGAGCACCCGGACATGGCGGACCTCGTGCTGAACATCCCCGGATCGACGATCTGCTGGGAGGTCATCATGCCGCGCGGCGAGGACTCGTTCATCGAGCGGTTCTGGGACAAGAACGGCGCCGCCGCGCATCACGTGACGTTCGAGGTCGCCGACTGGGACCGGGCGCTGGCGGCCTGTGCGCACCACGGCGTGCCGACGTTCGGCGAGAACGAGGGCAGCACCGACGGTGCCGCCTGGCGCGACACTTTCATCCACCCGAAGCACACCGGAGGCGTGCTCGTGCAGCTCTTCTGGGAGGAGCGGCCCGGCGTGTGGGTGCGGTCCGACAAGATACCGCCGGGGGACTGAATGGACCTGACACTCACCGAGGACCAGGAGCTGATCAAGTCCACCGCCCGGGGGCTCCTGGCGTCGCGGAGCGCGAGCGCCGGGGCCCGGGCGATGGCGGAAGAGCCCGCCGGCTACTCCGCCGCGCTGTGGAAGGAGATGGCCGAACTCGGCTGGACCGGTCTTGCGCTGCCGGAGGCCCACGGCGGCGCCGGCGCCGGCTTCCTGGAACTGTGCCTGGTCGTGGAGGAGATGGGGCACTTCCAGGTGCCGAGCCCGCTCCTGTCCACGGTGGTGTGCTGCGCGCTGCCCCTCGCCCGCTTCGGGACCGAGGCGCAGCAGGCGCGGTGGCTCGCCGCGATCGTCCGCGGCCGGATCATGAGCGCCGTGCCGGGCCGCTGGGACGGCACCGGCGGCGAGATCGCCGCGGTCGAGCGGGACGACGGGTTCGTGCTGGACGGCACGGCCCTGTTCGTGCCGTACGCGCACGCCGCGGAAGATCTGCTCGTCGTGCCCGCCGAGGGGCCGGCGCTGCTGGTGGACGCCGCGTCGCCCGGCGTCGTGCGCGAGCCGCTCGACGCCATCGGCGCCGACCGGCCGCACCGGGTCCGCTTCGACGGCGTGACCGTACCCCGCGACCGCGCCCTGACCGCCGGCCGCCCCGTCGCGGAGGCGATCGACGCGTACGGCGCCGCCGCCACCTGCGCCGCGATGGTCGGCGCGGCCCAGCGGGTGCTGGACATGACGGTCGAGTACGCCGCGGAGCGCGAGCAGTTCGGCCGGCCGATCGGCGGCTTCCAGGCGGTCCAGCACCACTGCGCGAACATGGCCATCGACGTGATGAGTTCGCGCTTCATGGCGTACGAGGCGATCTGGCGGCTGTCGGCCGGCCTGGACGCCGCGGCGGAGGTGTCGATGGCCAAGGCGTGGGTGAGCGAAGCCTGCCGGCGGGTCTGCGACACGGGCCACCAGGTGCACGGCGCGATCGGCTTCACACACGAGCACGATCTGCATGTGTTCTCCGGCCAGATGGCGGCGTGGGCGCTGGCCTTCGGCGACGCGGACCACCACTGGGACCAGGTGGCCGGTCACCTGGGACTGCCCGTCTGAACACCGGCCGGCTCCCGCCCCCCTGCCCGGTGCGGGCGACGGGCGTTCCACCGCCGCGACCACGCGTGTGAAGGCCGCCGGGACGCGTGGGGTGTGTCTGTTCCGTGGTGTGCGTGCGCCGTCGGGTGAGCCTGTCGTGCGCCGGTGCACGGGGCCGCGCGGGCGTCTGCGGCGGTGTTCGTGGTGATTGCGGGGATCCGGGCATGACGACCCCGCCGCCAGCGGCGCTTACCGGGACGGTCCGGCCGGCGGCGTCGAGCGAGCTGCCGCAGGCAGCCTGTCCGGCCTGCTGAAGCCCGGCTAAACCTCAGCGCTCCCGCGAACACCCATCGTGTGATGTCCATGCTTGTGGGATCTAAGTGGCGGGCGGGGTGGGAACACCGACGTTGGTGCAGTGAGCCGGATGGGCCACCACCGGCTGCACCCGTCGCGCTTGTCCCTGCGCGGCGTACTCACTCCACTCCCTTCGCACTCCGCGAGGGGAAGACTCTTGGAGGCAAGATGTCCGTACAGACGACCCCGGTGCTTTGCCCCGTCCGGGCCGGAGTGGCCGAGAGGGCTGCGCTCACAGCGCTGGTCGACGAGCCGGAAGCCCCGTTCAGCGACGCACCCGTCTACTCCCCGCAGGGCGCCGGGGCCCTTCTGCTCGGCCTGCTCCTGTCCCCGAAGCTCCCGAAGGAGCCGCGCTCCTCGTAACGGTCTCCGGACCCCCGTCCGGAGAACAACGTCCGTAATCGACAGCGGAAGGTGAGCGCCCGATGCCGAATGCCGCACTGCGGGCCGACTACGCCCAAGCGGTGGAGCAACTGGCCGGGCGCGTCCTGGGTGCCCTTCGGGGCACCCGGGTTCCGCTGCCGGCCGTGTCCGAGTCGGACCGGCCGGCAGACACCGCCGCGCTGGCGGCCGTGCGGGTGCTGGGTCCCGACGTCTTCGCGCCCGCGCTCTTCCGCCGCCAGCCGCTGCCGCAGCCCGACAGGGAGACACTCGGCTCGGCCCCGCGGGTCTTCCCGCCCCGCCCGGGGGACAGCACCGAGGCCCGCTGGCGGGACCGCACCACCGCCGCGCTGCTCGCCCGCGGCGCGGCACAGACGCCGGCAGCAATGCCGTACGCCGGTGAAGACGCCGAGCACGACCGGATCGCCGAGGCGGCCGGGATCGACGGGATCGACGGGATCGACGGGATCGACGGGATCGACGGGATCGACGGGATCGCGGGGATCACCGGGATCGACGAGGACACGGAAGACACCGGACTGCCGTGGCAGGAGCGGTCGCTGCGCATGGCGCGGCTCGCCCCGCTGGCGCTTCCGGACGTGGACGGGCCCTACCAGCAGCGGGCCTGTCAGCACGTCCGGGAGCTCAGCCGGGGCGCCGCCCGCTCGGTGATGCGCCGCGACTACCCCACCGCGGCCCGGCTCGTACGCTGGCTCGCGCTGGCCCGAAGCCGCGGCGCCTCGCCCGCCCTCGACGTGCCCACGGTGCTGGACCACCTGCGCCTGTGGGGCGCGTCCAACGCCCGTACCGCGCTCGACCTCGCCATCGCCCGAAGACTTCTCGCCGCTACGCCGGGAGACCCGCGATGAGCGCCCCCACACCGGCGGAGCCGGTGCGTACCACCGCCTTCCGCACGGGCACCCGGGCGCTGGGCTGGCTGCACCGCAACCGCGCGTACGGCAGGTTCGCCGACGGTGCGACAGCCGAACTGGCCGAGCCCGACAGCGTCTACAAGCCCCTGGCCGAGCTGGCGCTGACCGCGTCCCTGGTGCTGCGCGACGCCGTGTTCCCCGCCGCCGAGTGCGACGCCGCCGGCGAACTGCTCGACTTCGCCTGGGACCAGCTCCGCGGCGGCGACCTGCTCTACGAGCGGCAGTTGCGGTTCCCGGCCATGACCGACCCCCTGGAGACGTACGTCCACTTCCACCGCGCCGGCTACCGCCACGAGCCGCTGCAGGCGCTGCTGGCCCACCTGACCACCCTCACGTCATTCCGCGAGTACAAGCACGCACCCAACCGCCGCATGGCGGTGGCCAACGCGACCCGGGCGATCGGGGTCGAGGACCGGACCGACTGGCCCGCGCGCACCGCGGCCACCTGGCTCGGAGCCACCCCCGACCCGTGGGCGATGGACTGGATGACGGCCTACCGCATGACGCACACCGTCTTCCACCTCACCGACTGGGGCGCCCAACCGCACGCCCTGCCGCCCCGCCTCCGCGACTACCTGGCCACCTGGCTGCCGGTGTGGACGGACGTGTGGCTGGAGATCGAGGAGTGGGACCTCGTCGCCGAACTCCTCGTCGTCGACGCCTGCCTGCCCGAGCCGGCCTGCGATCCGGCCGCCTGGCGGCGGCTGGCCGCGGCGCAGCACGAGGACGGGCTGCTCCCGCGCGACGGCCGTACCGCCACCGACGACGAGAGCCGGAACTTCCAGGACCACTACCACACCGCCGGGGTCGCCACGATCGCCTCGACCCTCGTCCTGACGCGCCTGGGCGCCTAGCCGGGCGGCGGCGACGTGAACCTCCGCGACGAGCCCCTCAAGGCGGTGGCCGCCACCGCGGAACGGCGCGCGGCGGTGGCCATCGCGGTGTCCGCGACCGGCACGTACCGCACGCTGTGCCGCGGCGGCATCGACCGCGCGGGCACCGCCTCGGTCACCGACCGCACGCGCTTCGAGGTCGGCTCGGTGACCAAGACCTTCACCGCGCTGCTCCTCGCCGACACGGTCGCGCGCGGCGAGGTGAGCCTGACGGGCCGGATCGCCGAACGCCTCCCCTACGCGGCCCTCCCGCGCGGCCACGGCCGGGCCATCACCTACGAGCACCTGGCGACCCACACCTCCGGCCTGCCCCGGCTCCCACCCGGGCTGATGGTCAGGAGCCTGACGTCCTGGTTCGCCAACCCGTACCGCTCGTTCACCCCCGACATGCTGCTGCCCGCCCTCGGCCGCGCCGTCGTGCACTACCCGCCCGGCACCCTCACGCGGTACTCCAACCTCGGCGTCGGGCTGCTCGGCCGGCTGCTGGCCGACGGCGCCGGCACCGACTACGGGTCGATGCTGCGCGAGCGTGTGCTCGACCCCCTGGAACTCACCGACACCGGCACCGCGTCCCCGGACGCCCCGGATACCCCGGACCCCGCCTACGCCGTCGGCTACTGGCACGGCCGCCGCCGCCCGCCCTGGTCCATCCCGGCGCTCCCCGGCGCCGGCGCGGTGCGCGCCAGCGCCCGCGACCTGATCCGCTTCCTGCGGGCCCACCTGGACCCGGCGGACTCCGACGTCCCCGGGGCACTGCGGGATCCGCTGGCGGAGGTCGTACGGATCCGCGAACTGCCGGAGCAGAACGAGGAGAAGTCGGGCCTGGCGTGGAGCGTACGCACCCTCGCGGGGGCGACGCTGTATTTCCACACCGGCGGCACCCGCGGCTGCACGGCGTTCGTGGGCCTGAGCCCGGAACGGGAGGTGTGCGTGGCGGCGCTGACGAACTCGGGGGCGACGCTGCGGGGGCGGTTCATCCAGTCGGCGTACATGCTGCTGCGGGGGCTGGCGTTGGGAGAGACGAAGTGACGCTGCGGGCGGCGGCGGGGTCAGGGGGTGCGGGGGCGGGGGGTGCGGGTGATGGTGCTTCGGGGAAGTGCTCGATGCCTGTGACGGTGGTGGCCTTGTGAATCCGGATGGAAGTCAGGCGCTGCATGTCCCGAAGAGGTGTGAGGTCAACCGTTCGGTGGTCGGAGGGGCAGTAGATGAGGAGGGATGTAAGTTCAGGCATTTTGGCGCACACCAGAGATAGATCACCAACGGCGCTCTGCGGGATCAGTGGGAACTGGCGGATCTGCGGATATGGTGACAGAAGTTCGAGCAGAGACAGGTTTGCGTCAAGCTGCACCGCGGACGGCCGCGTGGTGACGACGTACGCGGCCCGGGGGTAGACGGCCAGCAGGTCGTCCAGCCATTGGCGGGCCTCGCGCCGGCCTGGGGGACCTCGTCCAGGCCGTCGATCAGCAGCACCGCACGCCCCGCCCACAGCAGCCCGTCCGCCCAGCCGGACGGCTGCGACGCCGCGAGCGGGCAGCGAACTGCGGCCAAGTACTCCTCCGGGGCCGGCAGTTCGCCCCGGCGTACCAGCGTGCGCAGCGGCAGCCAGAAGGGTACGCCCCCGCTGAGCTGGTCCAGCCGGCCCGGCAGCGTGCCACCGGCGGTGGACACCGCCAGCCACTGCAGCAGCGCCGTCTTGCCGCACCCGGCCAGGCCCCGGACCAGCACCCGCCGCAGCCCCGCCAGCGCCTGCTCAGCCCGCTCCACCCGCACTTCTGTCCGGTGGCCCGGGCCGGCCGTCATGGCGCCGCCGTCGGTGACGGCGGCGTGCACGGGGGTGGCCAGTTCGAGGCTGAGGTAGGCGGCGTCCAGCGGCCAACGGGCCCGGTCTGGCCGCGACAGGTCCAGCCCGATCACCGAGAGCATGCCGTGCCGTTCGGACACGTACCGGCGGTAGCGCTCCTCGAATCCCGCCGCTTTGCCGCCCGAGCGGGTTGCCGGAGCCGTCCGTGGGGCGTGCGGCAGCGCCCTGGCGCGTAACTCCAGCAGCTCGTCCGCGTCCGCGCCCAGCGCCCGCGCCAGCTCCACCACCGTGGTCTCGCTCGGCACCCCGGAGCCGTTCAGCGCCCGGCTGACCGTCGTGTGGCCCAGCCCGGCACGCCGCTCCAGCCCGCCCATCGTCAGCCCCCGCTTGGCGCGCAAGACACGTAACCGGCGCGCCAGTTCCGCCAGCGCCTCGTGCTGCTCCCCGCCGTTCGCCCGCACGCTCTGTCCCTCCCTACGGCACGTACGCCCGCGTTCATCTTCGTACGCCCCGAACGCCGGTGTACGTCCCTCCGGCCATTTTCGGTCCCCGGATGCACGCTCCGTCCTGAAGGGACCACACCCATGTCCGCATCGCCGACCACCCTGACGATCCTCGCCCTCGCCCTGCTCGCCGCAGGTCTGGCTGCTCTCCTGGCCGCCGTCGTCACCGGGCTGCTGGCGCGCTGGGACGGCGCCTCGGCTCCCGCCGCCCTGCTGCGTGCCGGGGCCGCCTTCGGTACGGCCCTCACCGTGGCGACCGCGCTGCTCGCCCTCGCCGCCCGCGTGCTGACGTGACCGCTTCCGCTACGGCTCCGACGCCGCCGTCAGCCGTGCCCCTAGCGCCGCGACGGCCGCGCGGAGTTCCGGGCCGTCCTCGACGCGGAAGGCGAAGGGCATCCGCGCCAGCCAGTCCCGCGCGTACATCGTCGGGGTGCTGGTGCTGCCGACGAGCACGCAGCCGTCGCCCAACGGCGTCAGGCGGCCCATCGGGGGCCGCACCCACCGCGCGACTTCCGGCAGCGGGGCGTCGAACACCACGCGGGTGGGGTACTCCCAGCCCGTGCCGAGGTTCTCCTCCAGGACCGCGACCGGGTCGAGGCCGGCCGGCGGGGTGAAGGCGCGGGCCGTCCGGTGGACCGCGCCGATGCGGTCGACGCGGTACGTGCGGATCGCGTCCGCGCGGTGGGAGCGGCACAGCAGATACCAGCGCCCGTGGCGTACGACCACCGCCCACGGGTCGACCAGTCCCTCCGACTCCCGCCCCGACTCGCTGCGGTACGTCACCCGCACGCTCCGCCGCTCCGCGCACGCCGCGACCAGCGCGCCGGTGGTGGCTGGGTCGGGGCGGGCCGAGTCGGGGTCGGGGGCGGCCGAGGCGTGGTCGCGCAGCGTCGCCGCCTGCCGGCCGACGCTCTCCGGCAGCACCCGGATCACCTTGTTCAGCGCCTTGCCCACCAGTTCGTCCGCGTCGTCGAGCGCCGCCATGACCAGCGCCAGCGCCTCGGCCTCGGTGAAGACCACCGGCGGCAGCCGCGCGCCGCGCCCCAGCCGGTAGCCGCCGTACGGGCCGCGGGTCGATTCCACCGGGACGCCCGCCTCGCGGAGGATCCCGACGTAGCGGCGCGCCGCCCGCTCGGAGACGCCCAGGGCTTCGGCGAGTTCGCCGGCCGTCGCGCCGGGGCGGGACTGGAGGAACTCCATCGTGCGCAGGGCACGTGCGGTGGGGCTGAGGTCGGTCGGCACCCGGGCAGGGTAGGCGGCCGTTTCCGATTCCGGAAGTGGATTGTCCGGAACCGGTCGTAGCGTGTCGGGACACCCACCGCACGGATCACCGCACGGAAGAGGGAACCGATCATGAACGTCCCGCAGGCTTCGGCCGCGGCACGCCCGCGCGTGCTCGTCGTCGGCGGCAGGCCCGCGCTCGTGCGCAAGGCCCGGGCGCTCGGGCTGGACGTGGCGCACGTCCAGTACCCCGACGCGTACGACCGCGGCCACTGGCCGCACGTCGACCAGGCGCTGCTCCTCGACTACGGGGACACCGACCGCCTCCTGCCGCTGGTGCGGGCGCTGCACGCGGCGTATCCGCTGCGGGCGGCGGTGTCGCTGTTCGAGCTGGGGCTGCTGCCCGCGGCGCGGATCAACGAGGCGCTCGGCCTGGGCGGCGAGTCCGTCGAGACGGTGGAACTCCTGCTCGACAAGGGGCGGATGCGCCGGCGCCTGGCCGAGCGCGGCATCAGCCCGGTGGCCGCCGCGGTCGGCCGGTCGGCGGCGGACGTCCGGGAGTTCGCCGACGCGCACGGGCTGCCGGTCATCGTCAAGCCGGTCCGCGAGTCCGGCAGCCTGGGCGTGTTCCAGGTACGGGACCGGGCCGGCGTGGCCGCCGTCGCCGAACGGTTCCGGGCACTCGACGGCGCGTGGACGGCACGGGACCTGTCCGACGGCGGCCGGTTCGAGGAGTTCCTGATGGAGGAGTACCTCGACGGCCCGGAGATCAGCGTGGAGACCCTGAGCTTCGACGGCCGGCACGTGGTGGTCGCGGTGACCGACAAGGAGACCGGCGGCGCCGGCTTCGTGGAGGTCGGCCACACGCAGCCCAGCGCGGTGCCGGCCGGCACGCTGCGCGGGGCCACGCGGCTGGTGACGGACTTCCTCGACGCGGTCGGGCTGCGCAACGGCCCCGGGCACACCGAGGTCAAGCTGACCTCCCGCGGCCCGCGGATCGTCGAGTCCCACAACCGCGTCGGCGGCGACCGCATCAACGAGCTGACCGAGATCGCCTACGGCGTCGACATGGAGCGGTACGCGCTCGCCGCCGGGCTCGGCGTCCTGGCGCCCCTGACCGCCGCACCCGAGCCGCGCGGCGGTGCGGCCGTACGGTTCCTCACGCCCGAGCCCGGCCGCGTGGCGGAGGTGACCGGCGCCGACGAGGTGCGCGCGGACCCCGCCTGCGTCGAATTCCGGCTCGGGGTGCGCCCCGGCGCCGTGGTGTCCCCGCTGACCTGGAACGAGGACAAGGCCGGCCACGTCCTCACCCGCGGCGCCACCGCCGCCGAGGCCGCCGCCCACGCCCGCCGCCTCGCCGCGGCGGTCAGGATACGTACCGAGCCCGCGACGTGACCGCGGCCCCGCCGGGCCGGCCGGACGCCGCCGAGCAGCGGTTCCGCGACGCGCTGCGCGGCCTGCCCGGCCGGGTGTGGATCGTCAGCCTCGGCATCCTGGTCAACCGGGTCGGCAACTTCCTGCCCGTGTTCATCGTGCTCTACCTCACCGAGCGCGGCCACTCCGCCGCCGCCGCGTGCCTGCTGTTCGGCGTGGTCGTGGCGGCGCTGCTGCGCGACGCGCCCGGACCGCGGGAGGAGGGGGGAGCGGCGGGGCGAACGGGCCGCCGGATACCGGCAGGCGCTCGCCGACCGCACCCTGCTGCGCTTCCTGCTGATGACCGACATGGCCCTGCTGGCGGCGACAGTGGTGGTGTGGACGTGCGGGGAGATGATCACCAGCTCCGTCGCGTACGCCTGCCTCGGCAGCCTGACCCCGCCCGGCATGACCGGCCGCTACCAGGGCCTGCACGGCGCCGCGTACACCGTCGGCACCGGCGCGGGGCCGCTCCTCGGCGGCGCGGCGTACGCCGTCGGCCCCTGGGCGCTGTGGACCCTGGTCGCCGTTGCCGGCGTGCTGTCCGCCCGGCTCTGCCTGCCGCGCCGCCGCGCCCCGGCCGGCTGAGGAAGGGCGGCCGGCGTCAGGAGCGGCGGGGCGCGAACTCCGTCGTCGCGAAAGTCACCGCGTCCCGCGCCGAGGCGCCCTCGGTGATCCACCAGTACGAGGGCTGCTCGCCGTACAGCGCGAAGAGCGGGTCGGGCGCCCAGTTGAGGATCAGCTCGTCCTTGCCGTCGCCGTCGAAGTCCGCGGCCCCCGCGGGGCGGGCGTTGCGGTCCTTTGCGGGCGTCTTCTTGCCGTCCGCGGTACGTGCCGGGCCCTCGCGCAGGACGGAGGTGCGGGTGTCGCCGTCGAGGAGGGTGGCGTCCTCGTACGTGGAGACGAGCAGGGCGTCGCGGCCGTCGCCGTCCGGGTCGGCGGCGGTGAAGCCGCCGGGGCCGTAGTCGGTGGCCTCGCCGTCGGGCGGCTCGGGCAGGGTGAGGAGTTCGGCTTCCAGGCCGTTGCCGGGGTAGACCGTGGCCTTGCCGTCGACCTCCGGCTTCTCGGTCTCGTAGCCGGGCTCGTCGTTGCGCCCGCCGTCGTCCCCCACGGCGACGTCGCGCCACCCGTCGCCGTCGAAGTCCCCGAAGGCGTGGGCGTTGCCGAGGCGCAGCTCGCGGCCCTCGCCGGTCAGGCCGGTGCCCTTGCGGGCCGGATAGAACGTGTTGGCGGCCTGCTCGCCGTCGCTGAGACCGGTCAGCAGCAGCGAGGTCGCCCGCGGCTTGCCGGTGGGGTCGATCGCGTCCACGAGGAGGCTGCTGCTCTCCTCCAGCGGCAGGTTCGTGTCGATGCGCGCCGGCTCGCCCGCCCGGGAGAAGGGCCCGTACGCCACCACCAGTTGCGACGTGGTCTGCTCCTGCAGGACCAGGTCGTGGTGGCCGTCGGCGTCGAAGTCCCCGCGCACCGGCGAACCGAAGGCCACACCGGTCACGCCCGGCAGCCGCACCGCGACCGCCTCGGGCCCGGGCAGCGGATGCTCGGGGCCGCCGAAGCTCACGTAGACCTTCTCCGGCTTCGCCGCCTGGTCTTCCTGCCGCTTCGCGCCCTCGGTGGCGGTCGTGACGAAGTCGGGGAAGCCGTCGTCGTCCAGGTCGGCGGTGGTCAGGGAGGCCGCGCGGAGGACATCGGGCCCGGAGACGCCGGCGGACGGGGGCGGCAGGCCGAGGTCGCGGCGTCCGTAGACGGTGCGGGTCGCCGGGTCCAGGCCGTCGGCCGAGCCGAAGACGACCGCGGTGCGCTCCTCGGCGGTCTGCGGGTCGTCGCCGAGGAACACCGGTACGAGGAGGTCGCGGTGCCCGTCGCCGTTGATGTCGTCGGGGTCCTGCGAGCCCTCGCCCGGCTCCGGGGCCCGGCTCTCGGCCGGGGGCGCGGGCACGCCGCGGTCCGACGCACCGCCCGCCGACGGCGAAGGACCCCCGCTCGCGCCCTCGTCACCGCAGGCGGTCAGGGCGAGCAGGGGGCACAGGACGAGCGCGGGGAGCGTGGCGCGACGGGTCATGTGCGCCACTGTCGCAGCGCGCGGACGGCCGCCAGCGCCTCGAACGGGCAATCGTTGCACGTTCGTTGGCGTCCGCCGCCCGCGCGGGGGCGGGCCCTCAGCGCGGCAGGACGGACTCGACGGCGGCGATCAGCGCGGCGTCGTCCGGCGCGGTCTGCG
Organism: Streptomyces sp. CNP082; assembly: GCF_059570535.1. Taxonomy (NCBI): domain Bacteria; kingdom Bacillati; phylum Actinomycetota; class Actinomycetes; order Kitasatosporales; family Streptomycetaceae; genus Streptomyces; species Streptomyces sp. CNP082. Next base: position 88,825 of record NZ_JCANSZ010000011.1, on the reverse strand, counting down.
GGCGGAACCGGGCGACCGGCTTGCCCGAGGTGTCCAGCAGGAACTTCTCGAAGTTCCACTGCACGTCGCCGGCCGTCCCGCCAGCGTCCGGCGTCTGCACCAGCTCCCGGTAGAGCGGGTGCCGGTCCGGGCCGTTGACCTCCAGCTTCTCGAACATCGGGAAGGTCACGCCGTACGTCGCCGAGCAGAACGTCGCGATCTCCTCGGCCGTGCCCGGCTCCTGGCCGCCGAACTGGTTGCACGGGAAGCCGGCGACCGTGAACCCCTGGGCCGCGTACTGCTCGTGCAGCTTCTCCAGGCCCGCGTACTGGGGCGTCAGCCCGCACTTCGACGCCACGTTGACGGCGAGCACCGCGGTGCCCCGGAATTGCCCCAGCGAGAAGGGTTCGCCGGCCAGAGTGCGCAGCTCGATGTCGTAGACGCTCATGGGCAGGCAGGTCCTCTCCGCGTTCGGTCATCGCCTCGGGTACGGCATCACCCGTACCCGCCGCAAGTCTGCCATCTGCGGGGGAACGGGAGGGCACCCGGTGGCCCTACGCTTCGGCTGATCGGCACGGCACGGCACGGCGACAGCAGATGGCACACGGCACCCGGCGGGCGGTCCGGACGCGGAGGGGGCGAGGCGCGTTGGCGGACCTGGAGCGCGGGGATCAGCGGGAGATCGGCGGATACCGCGTGCTCGACCGCCTCGGCGCCGGCGGGATGGGCGTCGTCTACCTCGGCCGCTCGCCCGCCGGGACGCTCGTCGCGGTCAAGGTCGTACGCCCCGGGCTCGTCGGCGACACCCGCTACCGCGCCCGCTTCCGCCGCGAGGTCGCCGCCGCCCGCACGGTCGCCGGCGCGTACACCGCGCCGCTCGTCGACGCCGACCCGGACGCGGAGCCGCCGTGGCTGGCGACCGCGTACCTGCCGGGACTCTCGCTCGAAGAGGCCGTCGGGAGGTTCGGCGCGCTGCCCGCCGCCGCGGTGCGCCTGCTCGCCGCGGCACTCGCGGAGGCGCTGGCCGGGATCCACCGCGCCGGTCTCGTGCACCGCGACTTCAAGCCCGGCAACATCATGCTCACCCCCGGCGGCCCGCGCGTCATCGACTTCGGCATCGCCCGTCCCGAGGACTCCGCGACCCTCACCCACGACGGCGCGCTGATCGGCACACCCGGGTTCATGTCGCCGGAGCAGGCCGCCGGCGGGCGCGCCGGGCCGCCGGCCGACGTGTTCGCCCTGGGGTCGGTGCTCGCGTACGCGACGGCGGGCAGGGCACCGTTCGACGCGGGCGACCGGATCGGCACCCTGCAGCGGATCCAGCGCGGGCAGGCCGACCTCGCTGGAGTGACGGACCGCCGGCTGCGGACCGTCGTCGCGGCCTGCCTGCGCGCGGAGCCGCGCCGCCGGCCGGCCGCCGCGGCACTGCTCGACCTGCTGGGGGAGCCCGCGGTGAGCGTGCACGGCACGCGGTGGCTGCCCGCCGCGCTCGCGGAGGAGATCGACGCCCGCACCGCCCGCGCGCCGTGGCCGCAGCCGGGTGCGGCCGGGGCGATACGGCCCGGGGAGGTGACCGCGGACCCCTTCGCCGAGACGGCCGCGACCGCGGGGACGGGGGAAGCGGAGGAGAACCAGGCGGCGCCGGACGGCCGCCGCGGCCCGGCCGGCGCCCCCGGCGACGACGCGCCCCGCACCCGCCGCCGCGCCGTGCTCGTCGCCCTGACCACCGCCGGCGTCGCCGGTGCGGCGGCCCTCGCCCGCCCGCTGCTGGACACGTTCGACGACTCCCCGCCCGGCGACCGCCGCCCCCGGCAGGACCCCGGCACCCGGTCCACGCCGCCCCCTCAGGCCCGGGAGGGCTGGCGGGTACGGGCCCGCTACCGCGGTGACAACCCCGTCGCCCTCCACGTCACCGGCGGCGTGCTGTTCGCCTACGGCGGCGACGAGGGCGGCGTGCAGGCTCTCGACGCCCGCACGGGCAAGGAGCTCTGGCGGCGCCGCTGGGGCTCCGGCGACGACGGCGGCGCCGGCGAGTTCGCCGCGTTCGACGGCACGGCCTACCTCGTCGGCCCCCCGGGGGCCGCGACCCAGCGCGTCCGGGCCGTCGACCCCGCCTCCGGCGACGAACGCTGGACGTACGGGCAGGAGTTCGGCGTCATCGACGCCGTGGCCGCCGCCGGCGGGCTCACCTACGTCGCCGGCACCGGCGTCGTCGCGCTGGACAGCGGCAGCGGCGAGCAGCGCTGGTCCGCCGAGACCACGGCCTTCTCCCTCACCACCGGCTCCGGGGTGGTCCTGGCCGACAACGGCGAGGAGGTCACCGCGCTCGACGCCGCCGGCGGCGAGCCCCGCTGGCGCCACCGCGCCGAGGACACCACCGCCGTACTCGCGGCCGGCGGGCTCGTCTTCGTCTGCGACGCCTACCTCCACCTGGCCGCGCTCGCCCCGGGGGACCGCGCCGTCGCCTGGCAGGACGATCTGACGTACCCCAGCACCGTGCACGCCGCCGGCGACGGCAGGCTCTACGTCAGCGGGAACCGCGGCCTGCGCGCCCTGCGCGCGGACGACGGCAGGCCCGTCTGGTCGTTTCCGGACGCGGAGTTCGCCGGCCTCGCCGGCGGCGCCGTCCACGTCTGGGGGAGCGGTCCGGAAGACGGCGCCACGGGCGGCCGGCGGCTGTACGCTCTGGATCCGGCCGACGGAGAGGTCCTGTGGACCTACGGCGGCGCCGAAGGCGTCCACGCCGTCAGCGCCGCCGCCGGGCTGGTGTTCGCCGTCCTCCCGGACGGGTACGTACAGGCACTCAGACCCCCCACCGCACGCCGGCCGAACGGAGGCACGAGTGGAGCCCCTTGAGCACGATGACCCCCGCTCCCTGGGCGGACACCGCATCCTGGCGCGCCTCGGCAGTGGCGCCACGGCCGTCGTCTACCTCGGCCGCTCCCGCGGCGGGCGGCTGGTGGCCGTGAAGGTCGTGCACGCCGAGCGGGCGCGCCGCCCGGAGGCGCGGGACCACTTCGTACGCGAGGTCGCGGCCACCGCCGCCGCGGGCGGCGTGCACAGCCCGCCGGTCGTCGGCGCGGACCCCGGCGGCCGGGTGCCGTGGATGGCGACGGAGTTCGTGCCGTCCGTCTCGCTGCACGAGGCGGTGGAGCGGTTCGGGCCGCTGCCCGCCCACTCCGTGCGCCGGCTGGCCGCCGGGCTGGCGGAGGCGCTGGCCGCGGTGCACCGCGCCGGGGTCGTCCACCGGGACGTCAAACCCGCCAACGTGCTGCTCACCGCGGAGGGCCCCAAGCTCGTGGACTTCGGCATCGCCGCCGCGGCGCAGCCCGCCCCGGTCGCGGGCACCCCCGGCTTCATGTCGCCCGAGCAGGTCGCCGGGGCCGAGGCCGGGCCGCCCACCGACGTGTACTCGCTCGGCTCCACGCTCGCCTACGCTTTCGCCCGCGGCGGCACCGAGTCCGACGCGGCGCCCGGGACCGGCGGCACCGGCGGCACCGGCGGCACCGAGGACGACACCGCCCTGCGTGAGCTGATCGCCGACTGCCGCCGCCTCGAACCCGCAGAACGCCCCACGCCCGCCGCGCTCGGCGCCCGGCTCGCCGCGGACCCCGGCGCGGACACCCCGCCGCCGGGTACCGGCTGGCTGCCCGCGCCGGTCCTCGCGGCGATCGACGCGCGCGCCGGCCAGGCCGCCAACCCGCCGCTTGCGCCGACCGGCTCCCCGCGCCGCCGCCTGCTCCTCGGCGGCGCGGCAGCCCTCGTGGCGGGTGCCGGCGCCGTCGTCCTGCTCGCCCTGCGCAAGGACACCGCGCCGGCTGAACCGCGGGACAACGCCCGCCCCGCGGACGAGAGTTCCGCCCCGCCCGCGAAGAAACCCGAGCCCGAGCCGCAGCCGCTGGAGCCGGTCGCGGTCGAGTTCGCCCTCACCGGCGACGGACCCGTCGAGGAGCTGACGTACGCCGTCAACCGCAAGCCCGAGACGCTCAAGGACGTCGCGCTGCCCTGGCGCAAGACCGTGGAAGTCCCCCGGGAGACCGGCTCGGTCGCCTGGAGCATCGACATGTCCCACTACGGCGAGGTGACCTACGAGATCCACGTCGACGGCCGCAGGACCATATCCCAGCGTTCGCCCGGCCCCGGCATCCCGGCCGCCGTGCGCGGCCCCGGCCCGTACAGCGCGGAAGGAGGCGGCGAGGTCGCCTTCGCCGTCCCGCCCGCCGATTCCAGCGCCTAGTCTCCCGGGCTCGGGACCCCTCCTGGGCGGGCATCGTTACGGTGAGGCGCAGTCACCCGGAGAAGGGGGTAACCGCCATGGCGAGCAAGATCATTCTGCTGCCGAAAGAAGTCGGCAGCCTCAGCCGCGGGCTGCCTCCCGCCGATGTGCCGCCGCAGCCGGAGACGCTGTTCGTGCTCGGCTCCAACGGCGGGATGAGCGTGGCCCCGGACGCCGGCTTCACACTGGTCTTCGGGCGCAACGAGCCCGAAGTCCACGTCTGCGTCGGCGGCGGCGACAAGCACGTCAGCCGCCGGCAGGGGATAGTCACCCGGCAGTATGCGCGCTGGGTGCTGACCAACACCGGGAAGCGCCCGATCCGCTTCCCCGACTCCCGCCTGGTGCACGGCGGCGACCAGGCGTTCCTGCCCGCCGGATACACCCCGCTGTTCGTCGTCTCGCCCCGCCAGGACCATCTGCTGGAGGTACGGGTCTCCGCGGGAAGGCCAGGCGTCACGGCCGGGGGGCCGACCATCCAGGAGGAGTCGACCCTCGGCGAGGAGCGCGACCTCGACGACGAGCAACTGCTCGTGCTCGTCTGCCTCGCCCAGCGCTATCTGCAGGGCGACCCGCAGCCGCAGCCGCTGACCTGGGCGCAGGTCGCGTACGAACTGAGGCGGCTGGACCCGGCGCGCAACTGGACGGAGAAGCGCGCCGCACACATCGTCGCCGGCGTGCGCAAGCAGCTCAGCCGCGACGGAGTGCCGGGGATGCTGGCCAAGGACGTGCCGCCGCCCGTGGGCAACGCCCTCAACCACAACCTCATCACCGACCTGCTGCTCACCGCGACGATCGAGAAGAAGCACCTGCGGCTGCTGGGGGAGTGAGCCGGCACCGGCCCCCGGGCTACGCCGCGCCGGGGTCGAACGGGATGCCCGGGGGCAGGGCCTTCTCCAGGTGGGAGACGTAGGAGGAGTCCTTCAGGCCGAAGTTGGCGCTGCCGAAGTCCGTCGTGACGAGCACGTCGCGCAGCCCCGGGGGATAGCCCTGCCAGCCCACCAGGTCGGGGAACTGCCAGGTGCCCTGGTGGTTCTCCGGCGGCTCGTCGTTGCCGGTGGCGGGGCGGAAGGCGTGGGTGCCGAGGCCGTCCTTGTGGTAGACGACCTTCGGGTGGGTGCCGTCCCAGCGGATCTGGTCGCGGGGGTAGGCGGCGAAGTCGCCGTGGGCGGAGGTCGAGACGTATTGCGCCTGGTCGTTCTGCACCCACACCACGACGTGCTCCCAGTCGTGCCGGTGCCCGAAGAGGCTGGTGCCGGGCAGCGCCTGGTCCTTCTCGAAGTACAGCCCGTAGACGATGGCGCACCAGCCGTTGTTGCACGTCGCGCGGGAGTAGCCGTTGGTGTTGTCCAGGTCCGCGGCGTCGTGGCAGTCGCCGTCGAGCGCGCCGCCGGGCTCCAGCCCCGGGTTGACCGTGCCGTCGGGGCCGATGGCCGGGGTGGGGTAACAGCCGTCGGTGTCGTAGTCGTACGCGGGCTGGAAGGTCTGCTCCAGGCCGTCCGCGTTCGCCGGCAGCGCCTGGGGCGGAGCGGCTGCCGCCGAGGCGGCGTGCGGTAAGGCGACGACGAGCGCGAACGCACAGCCGAGGACGGCGGATGCGCGGCGGATCGGGCTGCTCGACCTCATGTGGCCTCCGTAGGACGGCTTCGCGGAGCCCCGACGCCCGCCATCCTCCGGGTGCGGACACCGGCCGGGCAACAGTGCAAAGCAGCCCATGGGCGACATGTGACCGGGCACTTGGGAGGAGTCGGTGGCCGTGCTGAAGGGAGTTGCGTGGTCGCCGCGGTGCGCGCGGGTCAGCCGGCCAGCCGGACCAGACCCGCGGGCGTCGGCCGGAAGCCGCAGCCGTCGACGTAGAACGGGCGCAACCCGTCGTCGTAGTCGACGTGCAGCCACTCGCACCCGGCCGCGCGGGCCCCGGTCACCGCCTCCGCGACGAGCGCGGCACCGATGCCCTCGCGCCGCCGCGCCGACGCCACGACGGTGTCCAGGAGGAAGGCGTGCACGCCGCCGTCCCAGGCGACGTTGACGAAGCCGACGAGCGAGCCGCCGCCGCGGGCGCACACCCAGCCGAGGCTGTGGCGGTCCAGTCGGGCGCGCCAGTCGGTCTCCAGGACCCGGTGGCGGAACCCTTCCGCGTGCAGGGCGTTGACGTCGGCGTTGCCGAACTCGCCGCGCCACTCGTACGTGATCGTCATGGGGCGAGCGTACGGTCACCGGCCGGTGCCGGGCGCCGCGCGGTGACCGTACGCCCTCGTCACTCGGGTGTCAGAGCGCGCCGGTGTCGATCGCCCCGGCAATCGCCCGGTACCCCGCGTCGCTCGGGTGCAGATGGTCGCCGCTGTCGTAGGCGGGCAGCAGCCGGTCCGGGTCCGCGGGGTCGGCGAGCACCCGGTCCAGGTCCACGACCGTGTCGTACGCGCCGGAGGTGCGGATCCACTCGTTGAGCGCGTCGGGCTTGGCCTCGCCGCGCTCGGTGTAGTACCCCGCCCCCTTGAACGGCACCAGCGTCGCGCCGGCCACCGTCAGCCCCGCGGCCCGCGCCTGCCCGACGAGGTCCCGGTGCGCGGCGATCAGCTGCTCCACCGACACGTCGGAGATCTGGCCGCCGGCCGGGATCGTCACCGACTCCGCCCCCGTGACCGGGGCCGCCAGCGGGCGGCGGATCGCGCACGAGCCTCTCGCGTCGTACGGCACTACGTCCCCGCGGCGGCGTCCACAGCGCCTCGCCGGCGCGCGTCGCGAATCGGCCACGCACCGGCCGGGGCCGGCGCCCTCACCCGTGCGGGACGGCGGCGCCCTCCCGGGCCGGTGCGGGGCCGGGGGAGAGGCCCCGGGGGCGCGGCCGTAGGCTGCACGGGTGACTGGGAAGCTGTGGGAGATCGAGCCGTCCGGACCGCTGCGCGGTGACGTCACCGTGCGCGGGGCGAAGAACGCGGTCAGCAAGCACATGGTGGCCGCGATGCTCGGCTCCGGGCCGAGCACCATACGCAACGCGCCCGACGTCGGCGAGGTCGGCATCACCGCCCGGATGCTGGAGCACGTGGGCATGAAGGTCGAGCGCACCGACGGCGAGGTCACCGTCGTGCCGGGGCCGGTGGCGGACCCCAGCGTGGACAAGGCGTTCACCGGGCTCAACCGCATCCCGATCCTGCTGCTCGGGCCGCTGCTGCACCTGACCGGCGAGGCGTTCGTGCCGATGGTCGGCGGCGACCCCATCGGCCGCCGGCCGGTGGACTTCCACCTGGACGCGCTGCGCCGCTTCGGCGCCGAGGTGGAACTCGCCGAGGACGGCATCCACGCCCGCGCCGCGAGGCTGCGCGGCACCCGCATCGACCTGCCGTACCCCAGCGTCGGCGCCACCGAGACGGTGCTGCTGACCGCCGTACGGGCCGAGGGCCGCACCGTCATCCGCAACGCCGCGACCGAGCCGGAGATCGTCGAGCTGGCGCTGTTCCTCCAGCGGATGGGCGCGCGGATCTCCCTCTACCCGGACCGCCGCATCGTCGTCGAGGGCGTAGGCGCGCTCGGCGGCGCCACCACCCGGCTGGGCGGCGACCGCATCGAGGCGTTCTCCTATCTGGTCGCCGGGCTGGTCACCGGGGGAGAGGTGCGGGTGCACGGCTGCCCGCAGGACCGGCTGGTGACGCCGATCACCACGCTGGCGCGGATGGGCGCCCAGTTCGAGATCACCGACGAGTGGATCACGGCGTCGGCGCCGCGGACGCTGCGCGCCGCGGCCGTGCAGACCGACACCCACCCGGGGTTCGCCACCGACTGGCAGACGCCGCTGATGGTGCTCTTCACGCAGGCCGAGGGGATGTCGGTGCTGCACGAGACGGTGTACGAGAACCGGCTGGCGTACGTCTCCGCGCTGCAGGGCATGGGCGCCGAGATCGAGGTGTACGACACCTGCCTGGGCGGCCCCGCCTGCCGCTACCACGACACCGGCGCGCTGCACTCCGCCGTCGTGCGCGGCGTCAGCGGCCTGCGCGGCGGGGACGTCACGATGCCCGACATCCGCGCCGGGTTCTCCGCCGTGCTGGCGGCGGCCGTCGCCACCGGCGGGTCGACGCTGCGCGGGGTGCACCACATCGAGCGCGGCTACCACCGGCCGGTCGAGCAGTTCCGCGCGCTCGGCCTTGAGCTGCGCAGCCGCGAGGAGTAGCGCCCCGGGGCGGTGCGCGGACCGGGCGTGCGGTGTGCTGCGTCCGGTGGCCGGTGATCGCCGGCCGGAGGCCGCTGGCCGGCGGCCGGTGTTCAGTGTTCGGTGTTCGGGACGGGAACCGGGAGGGGACGGACGTGGAGTGGTGGTGGGTGGCCGCCGCCGTGCTGCTGGGCGGGGCAGGGGTGGTGGCCGCGGGCTTCCGGCAGGCAACCGACTCGCCGCGGCGGCTGTCGGGGCGCTCGCAGCGCGCGGCGCGCGGTCTTTCCGTGGTGCTGATCGGCGTCGCGGTGTTCTTCGGGCTGCTGGTGGCGGTGGGAAAGTTCCTGCTCACGACGGGGAACGGCGGGCTCTGAGGTCCGCCAGTATCCGCCGCTGGTGCCGGTGGCCGATCGTCTCGTAGCCGACGACGGTGACGAACGGGGCGAGCATCACCACCAGCAGGCACACCGCGACCGGCACCCCGGCCGCGGAGAGCAGTACCGCCGCGCCAAGCACGGCCAGCGTCAGGCAGATCAGCAGCAGGTGGAAGGGGTCCCTGGCGGACAGCAGCAGGGTGTGCAGGACGTAGACGACGAGCAGGTACAGGCCGACGGGCAGCGCCAGCGACAGCACCACGGCGAGTTCGCCGATGTCCGCGTGGTGCTCCAGGGACAGCCCCGCCACGTGCAGCCCGGCGCCGGCGCCCGCGATGCCGGCGAACACCGGGAAGTGCCCGTAGCCGAAGAGGTAACCGCGGGCGCGCCGGTGCACCAGGATGGCGCCGAAGGGGGTGCTGAAGTACACCCACCACATGCCGAAGGTCAGCCCGACGCCGGCGACGACGACGGCCACGGCGTCCGCCGTCCACTGTGTGCCGTGCGGGCCGCCGAGGAGGTCGCCCGAAGTGGCGACGGTGCCCACCACGCCCTCGCCCAGGGTGATGATCGCGAAGAGGCCGTAGCGCTCGGCGACATGGTGCGGGTGCCACGGTGTCCCGCCCGCGCCGCCCTGGGTCAGCACCGGCAGCAGCAGCTCCAGCACCGCGAACACCCCGAATGCGACGAGCACCGGCCCGAACGACAGATGGGTGAACGCCACCACGAGCCAGCCGGCCTGGGCGATGGCGGTCCAGCGGATGTTGCCCATAGCCACGGCGTGGTACTCCGGGGACTCCCGGGCGGCGCGCCACCACTGCGCCACCATCGCGATCCGTATCACGACATACCCGATCACCATCGCCCGGATCTCCAGGTGGTCGCCCTCCTCGACCGAGTGGAACATCGCCGGCAGGCCGAGTGCGAACACGACGACCCCGATCATCTGCACCATCGTCAGCGACCGGTAGAGCCAGTCGTCGGTGGCGAACGCGGACGCGAACCAGCTGTAGTTGATCCACGCGTTGGTGATCGCAAACATCGCCAGCGCGAACGCCACGACCGCCTTCCCGGCGTGGTCCGCGGCGACCATCTCGGCGAAGAACGACGCGGCGGTGCCGATGGCAACCACGAACGTCAGGTCGAACAGCAGCTCCAGCGGCGTGGCGGACCGGCCGCGCTCTTCGGGGTCGCGACCCCGCATCGGCACCCGTCCGTGCGCCACCCGCCTGCCGCCTGCCGCGGTGTGTTCCGAGTCGGTCATGGCTCTAGATGATGCCTGATCAGGCGGCGTCCGCCGAAGGGCTCGCGCGGGCTGCCCGCGGCCCGTACGCCCGCAGTACTACGGACCGCGGTGCACCCGGCCGCGTGCGGCGGGCCCGCCCCGGGAGGCCCGTGACACTCTGCGGGCACCATTGACACCAACCAGAGCCCCGCTAGCCTCGTTTCACGACCGCACGTGACAACGATGTCAGGCGCGTCGGGGGGCGCGTCCACACGCGAAGGGGCAGCATCGATGGGCACCGCCGCACACCTCCGCACCCCTCTCTCCCGCCGCGGGCTGCTGGCAGCCGCGGCCGCCACGTCCGCCGCCGGAGCCGGCGCGCTGGCGCAGGCCGCACCCGCGCGGGCCCTGCCGGGACCGGCCGCGCACCCCGCGGCCTCCGTACACGTGCCCGCCGGGCCGCAGGCGGCGCGCACCATCCGCGCGGAGTTCCTGCACGCCTGGAACGGCTACCGCGCCGCCGCCTGGGGCCACGACGAGGTACGGCCCGTCTCCGGCACGTCGCACGAGTTCTTCGCCGAGGGCCACCCCGTGGGCCTGTCGGTGATCGAGGCGCTGGACACGCTGTACGTGATGGAGCTGGACGACGACCTGACCCAGGCCGCCGACTGGCTGGAGCAGAACCTCGACTTCGACATCGACGCGGACTTCCACGTCTTCGAGGCGATCATCCGCGTCGTCGGCGGGCTGCTCGCCGGCCACCTCGTCACCGGCCGGCAGTCCCTGCTCGACCTGTGCGTGGACTTCACCGACCGGCTGCTGCCCGCGTTCACCAAGTCGCCCACCGGCATGCCGTACACCCGCGCCAACCTGCGCACCAGCGAGGTGCACGGCACCACCCCGCCGCTCGCCGAGATCGGCACGAACATCCTGGAGTTCGGGATGCTCTCGAAGCTCACGGGCGACGGCAGGTACTACGAGGCGGCCAAGCGCGCCTACCGCGCCGTGCTCGACCGGCGCTCCTCGCTCGACCTCCTCGGCACCCGGCTCGACGTCGAGACCGGCCGCTGGACCGACCCCGTGGACCAGGGTCCCAACCCGCCCGTCGACTCCTTCTACGAGTACCTGTGGGGCGCCTGGGAGCTCTTCGGCGACCGGGACTGCCTGCGCTGGTGGCGGCTGCTGAACGGCGCCATGACCGAGCACCTGGTGGAGGAGGTGGACGGCCACGTCTGGTACCGGCAGGCCGACTTCGCCACCGGCGAGACCACCGGGCGCCGCCAGTCCGAGCTGGCGTCGTTCTGGGGCGGCCTGGTCGCCAAGGGCGGCGACCGGCGCCTGGGCGAGGCGTATCACCGCTCGTGGGAGTCGGCCCTGCAGCGCTGGCCGGTGCTGCCCGAGGAGATCGACTACGGCACGATGATCCCGACCTCGCCCGGCAACCAGTTCCGGCCCGAGTACGTCAACGGCGCCTTCGACCTGTACTGGCTGACGAAGGACGACTTCTACCGCCGTACGGCGTGGCAGTACTTCGAGGGCATGATGGCGCACGCCCGCGTTCCCGGCGGCTATACGATCCTGGAGGACGTGACGACCTCGCCGATGCGCCAGGGCGACCTGTTCCCCGCGTACGCCTTCGCGGAGAACTTTAAGTACCTGTACCTGATGTTCGCGCGCACCGACCGCTTCGACGGGCGTGACTACGTGCTGTCGACGGAGGGCAAGATCCTGCGCGGCTTCTCCCGCGGGTGAACTGCCGGTGAGAGCAGCCGGTGAGCTGCCGGGGTCCGCCCTCCCGCGGGCGGGCCCCGGCGCGCCCGGCGGGGCGTCAGGCCGCGTAGCCCTTCGGTGGGATGAGCGTGGCGAGCTGGTCGAAGGAGAGCCAGTAGATCTGGTTGCCGCCGAAGGACGCCGGGTCGGCGATGAGGACGGTGCCCTGGGCGTCGTCGTAGCCGATCACCGTGAAGTAGTGGTAGATCGTCTGGTCCGGCGGATAGCCGGGCGGCTGGTTCCCGGGCGGGGCGACGATGTTCGCGACGACCGGGTAGCCGTTGTCGATGTCGAGTACGACGTCCTGCCACAGCAGGTCGCGCTGCGCCTGCGTGGGCGTGTCGTCCGGCATCTCCTTCGTCTCGTACCAGCCGGTGCCGAGGTTGGCGTTGAGCACACCGGTGACCTGGCTGATGTGGTCCGTCCCGGCCTCGGTGGTGCCGAGTTGGGCGGCGAGGCCGGCCTGGCTCGGCGGGGTGACGCGTGCGGACAGCGCGATGCGGGTCGCGGCGGGGCCGCACCAGTAACCGGTCTCCTGGACCTGGTAGTCGATGTCCAGGGTGCGGGCAGCCGCGGTCCTTTCGCCGTCCACGTGCAGCCGGGTGCCGGGGCGGTTCTGGCCGCTGACCACGGCGGTGCCGGAGGCCGTGCCGTGGTCCAGTACGGAGGCCACGGCCGGCCCCGGGGCCGGCTCGGCGGCGGCCGGGGCGGTGAGCAGGGCGCCGGCGGCGGTGGCCGCGAGGGCGGTGGCGATCGCACCCGGGACGAGTCCCGGGCGGCGGGAGCGGGGAGAGCGTGACGTGCGGGGTATGCGCATCGGGTCTCCTGGAGTGGGGGGTTGTGTGTGTGTGGGGGGGTCCGTACGGGAGTGCCCGCAGGGCGGTGGTGCCCCTACGCGGCCGTGCTGTGCCGTGCTGCGCCTCGCTACGCCTGGCGCAGCCGGGCGATGATGCCGTCGAGGTCCTGGCGGAACATCTCGGGGCGGAAGACGTGGCCGCCGGGCTCCTCGCGCCACTCGTGCGGGATGCCGGCGCCGGCGAGGGCGCCGCGGAACTCCCGCTGGCCGGCGAGGACCTGGGTCTCGTTGGCGGTGTCGAACCAGTTCACCGGGTCCGGGCTGGTGCCGGCCACCAGGAACACCCGCTTGCCGCGGTAGCTGCCGAGCCGCTCCACCGGGTTGTCGGCGCTGACCCGCGCCTCGTCCCACAGCGGCGCGCCGTAGACCGTGCCGCCGGCCAGCTCCACGGCCGCCGACGACAGGTTCGCCCAGTGCACGACGAGCCCGGCGTCCCGGCGCAGGCTCGCCGGGCCGGAGTGCGAGCTGACCGAGGCGAAGTGCCCGTAGTACTTGGCCGCGTACTTCAGCGCGCCGAAGCCGCCCATCGAGAAGCCGCCGACGGCGCGGCCGTCGTACTCAGCGTACGTGCGGAAGTTGGCGTCGATCCACGGCAGCAACTGGGCGATGTGGAACGTCTCCCAGTTGCGCGGCCCGGCGTTGGAGGCGACCGGGTTGGAGTACCAGCCCGCGTGCCCGCCGTCGGGCATCACGACGATGACGGGCTTGCCGGCGGTCAGTGAGCGGATGCCGAGCCGGTCGAACTGGACGAAGTCCGCGTCGGTGCCGCCCCCGTGCAGCAGGTAGAGCACGGGGTAGCGGAGCCCGCTGTCGTGGTAGCCGTCGGGGAGCAGGACGTTGACGCCGGGGTCCCAGCCGATCGCATCGGTCGCGAACCGGTAGTACCACATGCGCGGGTCGGACTCGTTGCGGTCGGTGATCCGCAGGCCGAAGCCGTCGTCCGCGGCGCCTGCCGGGGCAGCCGCGGCGAGGACGCCGGCGCCGCCGGCGGCCAGCGCCGCCGTGAGGCCGCCCGCGGCCTTGAGCACGCGTCGGCGGGTGGGACGGGTCTCGCTCACCATGACCTCCTGGGCCGTGTCGGTACGTGGCACCGGGCCGCGGTCCGCCGGCCCGGGCTCGTGCGCTCCCGTGTCAGGCCACGGATCGTAGGCGGCGGCCCGCCGGGCGGCGGGCGGGGCATTTCCGGCTGGGTCGAAAAGCGCACGGCGCGCACACCCGCGGGTGCCGCGGCGTCCGCCGTCGATCTCGCGTCGTCCGCCCGGAGGGCGGCGGCACGGCGCTCGTGCGGCCCGGTCCGGGCCCGCCCGGTCGTTCCGGCAACGCGGCGGGGGCGCGTGCGCGCAGCCCCCGGCACACGCGGGAGGCCGACGACAGCCTCTAGCCTTACGGGAATGGGCGGCACCCTGCGCATCCACTTCGGCGACCGCGACTTCCGGCACGTGCAGTTGACCGGGACCGCCGACCCCATGTGGGAAGCGATCCTCGGGCTGCACGTGCTGAGCACGCCCCCGTCCCGGCTGCCCGCCCGGCTGCGCCCGTGGCGGCGGCGCGCCGCCGCGCGGCTGCACGGCGGCGAACTGCTCGCCGCCTGCCGGCTGCTGCGCGACCTGGCGCCCGCCGACGCCGCGTACTTCCCCGACTTCCTCACCCCCGTCGAGTCCGAGGAGGGCCTGTCGGCGGCGCTGGAGACGCTGCTCGCCACGCCGGGCCGGCGGCTCGTCCGCGAGCTGCGCGAGGCCGCCCGGCACCGGCCGCTGCCCGCGTGGACCCGGCGGCTCGCGGCGGGGGACCGGGCGCAGCTCGGCCGGATCGCGGACGCCGTACGGCAGTTCCACGCGCGGCTGATCGTGCCGGAGTGGAGCGAGGTGGAGGCGACCATCGCCGCGGACCGCGAGTGGCGGATGGCCGCGCTGGACGGCGGGATGCCGGCGGTGCTGGGCACGCTGCGGCCGTTCCGGTGGCACGAGGGGGTGCTGACCGCGCCGTACCCGGTGGACTACGACCTGAGGCTGCGGGGCCGGGGCGTGCGGCTCATCCCGTCCTTCTTCTGCCACACCGCGCCGATCGCCATCGCCGACCCCGCCCTGCCGCCGGTGGTGGTCTATCCGGTACGCCGCCACCCGGCGGTGCCCGGCCCCGGCCGGCCGCCCGCCGCGCTTACCGCGCTGCTCGGCACGGCCCGCGCCCGGGTGCTCGACGCCCTGGCCGCCACCGCCACCACCGGGTCCGTCGCGGCCCGCCTCGGCATGCCGGCGTCCACCGTCAGCGGCCACCTGACGGTGCTGCGGAGCGCCGGGCTGGTGCACAGCGAGCGGGCGGGCGCGCACGTCGTCCACCGGCTGACCGGCGGCGGCCGGCACCTCCTCGGCCGCTGACCGCGGCCGTACTCACGCGGGACCCACCCGGGACTCACCCGGGTTCGTCGAGGACGTGGAAGCCGGGGGGCGGGTGCATGAGGAAGCCGTGGTGCGAGATGTTCCAGGCGTACGCGCCCGCCAGCGAGAACACCACCAGGTCCCCGGCGCCGAGACCCGCCGCCGCCACCCCCCGCGCCAGCACGTCCTTCGGCGTGCAGAGCTGTCCGGCGACGGTGGCCTCCGTCCCGTGCACCGCCGGCCGCGGCCACGGGTGCGGCCACGGGCGGGGCGCGGGGCGGAGGGTGCAGGGCTGGTCGTGGCCCTTGGCCGCCGGGGTGCGCAGGTGGTGGGTGCCGCCGCGGACCACGGCGAACTCCTCGCCGTGGCTGCGCTTGACGTCCAGCACCTCGGTCGCGTACCAGCCGCAGTACGCGGTCAGCGCCCTCCCCGGCTCGACGCGCAGCGTCAGCCCGGGGTGCGCCGCGGCCAGTTGCGCCAGCCCCGCGCCGTAGCCGGGCCAGTCGAACCGGTCTTCGGGGGCGGCGTAGTCGACGGCCATGCCCCCGCCGACGTTGACCTCCAGACCCCGGGCGCCGAGCCCGGCCCGCGCCGCGAGCCGCAGCGCCGCGGCCACCACCGCCCGTGCCACGCCCAGCAGCCGCGGCGCGTCGAGCCCGCTGGCCAGGTGCGCGTGCACGCCGCGCAGCCGAAGGCGCGGGTACGCGCCCCGGCCGAGCAGCCGCGCGGCCCGATCGGCGTCGGCGGGATCCAGGCCGAACGGGGACGGACGGCCGCCCATCGCCAGCGCGCTGCCCGCCAGCGAGCCGTCGGCGACGGGCAGGTTGACGCGCAGCAGCACGTCCACGCCCGCCTGCGGTGCGTCGCCCGCGGTCTGCTCGCCGAGCAGGGCCAGCTCGTGCAGGCTCTCGACGTGCACGCGGTGCACCCCCGCGGCGCGGGCGGCGGCCAGCTCCGCGGGCGTCTTGCCGGGTGCGCCGAAGGCGAGGCGCCGGCCGGGCACGGCGGCGGCCACGTGGGCGAGTTCGCCGCCCGAGGAGACCTCGTAGCCGTCGACGTGGGGCGCGAGGGCTGCCAGGACCGCCGGTTCGGGGTTGGCCTTGGCGGCGTAGTACAGCTCGACGGACGGCGGCAGGGCGGCGCGTACGGCCGCCGCGTGGGCGCGCAGGGCCGCCAGGTCGTAGAGGTAGGCGGGCAGTTCACCGGGAGTGAGGGAACCGAGGCGGGCCAGCACGGCGGGTGTCGGGGCGGTCAACGGGGGCTCCGGCGGGGCGGGTCGGCAGGTGGGCCGGCGGGCGGATCGGCGGACGGTTCGGTGAGTGGGGCGGCGAGGGGGTTCGGCAGGTGGACGTAGCCGGCCTCGCGGTCGGCGCGGCGGCCCCAGCGGGTCAGCAGGTTCGCCTTGGCGGGCAGCGGCGCCCCGCCGAGCAGGGCGCGCAGCCGGGGCGGGTCGCCGAGGTCGCGGGCGCAGTCCAGCAGCACGGCTCGTACCCGCGCCCACAGCGCCGCCTCAGCCCGCGGGTACAGGTCGGCGAGGGCGGCGAGCATGTCGGCGACGTGGTTGACCAGCAGGCAGTACACCACCCGTTGCCAGCCGCGGGTCGCGTCGTACGTCATCGGCCCCGCCACCTGGGCGGGCAGCGCGGCCAGGGCGTCGGCGTGCCGGTGGGGCAGCAGCTTGGTGCCCTCCAGGTCGCGGAAGACCACCTGCGCCGGCATGCCCTCGGCGTCCAGGCACACCAGCACGTTCTGCAGGTGCGGCTCCAGCACCACGCCGTGGTCGAAGTAGGCGGCGAGGACGGGCGGGAGCAGCAGCCGCAGATAGGCGGACCACCAGTCGAGAGCCGTCTGCGGACGGCGGGCGGGAGGCAGCCGGGAGAGGTGCGCGGGGCTCGTCGGGTACTCGTCCGCGACGGCGCCGGCGAGCAGCGGCGTGACGCCGGGGCGCAGCACGCCGGTCAGCCCGTCGCGGACGATCACCCCGAAGCCTTCGAGCAGCGCCGGGTCCGGGGTGCCCGCCGGTCCGGGGAGCGCCAGGCTGCGGTACGCCGGTTCGCGCAGCAGGGCGGCGGCGGGGTGGCGGGCCGCGAGGGCGTCGAGCACGGGGCGCAGCACCCGGGTCAGGGCGACCGCGCCGCTGAGCTCGTAGCGGGAGTTCTTGCGCACGCAGTTGGTGATGCGCACGTTGAGGCTGAACTTCAGGAACCCGGACCCGGTGTGCACCGTGCGCACGGAGGCGGTCGGGGTGCACGGCGGGCCACCGGTGCCGAGGTCGAGCACGTCGCCGCGGCCGAGGGCGGCGCGCAGCACCGGGTGGCCGGCGAGGAGTTCGTGCTGCCAGGGGTGGACGGGCAGCAGCCGGTAGCCGTCGGGGACCGGGCGGAGCCGGTCGAGCGGGGCGGCGGCGCCGGGCTGCGCGGTCTCCTCTGCGGTCAGGTGGGCGCGTACCGCGAGATGGCGCAGCGGGAAGGCGGCGCCGGCCTCGGGGGCGTAGGCGGACCAGGCCGCCGTGCCGCCGCCGCGGGCCTTGGGCGTGGGGTGGAAGCGGTGGCCGAGGGGGAGCGACTGCTCGGAGTCCAGATACGCGGCGAGCGGCCCGGAGCCGTCCGCGGGCGCGGGCCGTTCGCGTAGGGCGGCCAGCGCCGCCGCCGTACCGCGGCGGCTTTCGGCGACCTGCTCCAGGAACTCCTCGTTGTGCACTCCCGTACGCGCCGACAGCTCGTCCTGCACATGCTCGGCCAGCCGCCGCCAGCCGACCTCGGCCCAGGCGCCGTCGCGCCACTCGGCGACCGGCCCGCGGAAGCGGTGCGCGCCCAGCAGCGAGGTGCGGCGCAGCGCCACGCGCAGCAGCACGCCCCGGCGGGACAGGCGCAGCAGCAGCCGGCCGCCGTCGACGGTGGCCTGCCGCTCGGGTCCGCAGACCTCGCGCAGCAGGCAGTTGAGCAGGGTGTGGGCCACGGCCTCGTCGGCGGTGGGCGGCCGGGCGGGGGAGGGCGTCGCGGGCACGGTGGCGGGTGAGGCGGTGAGGGGCATCAACGGTTCCAGCCGGGGCGGGGGGAGGGGGCGGACGGGTACGGGGCGGTGTCGGGCGGTCGTGCGGGTGCTGCTGCGGTCAGGAGGTAGTTCGGGCCGGTGGTGTAGTGCTTGTTGACGTCGGCCGCCCCCGAGCGCTCCTTGGACAGCAGCGTCCCGGCGGTGACCATCGCCTTCACCGGCAGGTGCCGGGCGTGCAGCACGTGCGCGCGCAGCACTGCGCCCGGTTCGCCCGGGGCGGTGCCGAGCCGGGCGACGGCCTCGGTGAGGCGGTCGCGTACGAGGGTGAGCAGCACCGCGAGCGGGGCGCGGCCGTGCCGGGCGAGCCCGAACGCGTAGGCGCCGGCGCACAGATGGACGGTGATGGTGGCGAAGACGTCGGCCACCGGACCGTCGCCCGCGCACAGCGTGCGGGCGTCGGCGAAGTCGCCGGGGGCCGGCGCGTCCGGCCCGAGCGCGGCGCGCAGCCGGGCGTGGTGGATGCGCGGCCCGTCGTCGTCCTTCAGCAGCAGCCGGACACGCGGCCGGCCGTCGGCGGTGCGCTCGGGCGGGTCGAGGACGAGCGAGACGTTCTGCTGGTGCGACTCCAGAGCGATGCCGTAGCCGAAGAGCGTGGTCTGGTAGTCGAAGAGGAGGGTGAGGAGGTCGTCGAGCAGGGCGAGCGGGTCACCGCCGTGGCAGCGGTCGGCGAGGTGGTCGACGACGAGCCGGCCGCCGGGGGCGGGGGCCAGCAGGGCGGCCAGGGGCACGACCAGGGCGCCGTCGAGCCCGGCGGGCTGGCGGCGGTACAGCGCGGCGAGCAGGTCGTGGCCGGCGTGCGCGTAGGCGGTCTCGTCGGCGTGCAGCACGGTTTCGCGGAAGCGCGGCTCGCGCCGGACGACGGCCTCCAGCAGCCGCTGGACGGTGGCGCCGTCGGCCAGGGTGGCGGGCTTGATGGTGCGCCGGTTGCGCAGGCCCAGGGTGGCGGTGGGCAGCGGGAGCTTCAGGTGCAGCCCGGGGTCGGCGGCCGAGGCCACGGTGCGCATCGACAGCGTCGGCACCACGTCGAGGTACGGATCCGGGGCGAGCCGCGCCCGGCCGGTGAGGCCGGCGGCGGCGAGCGCGCCGTCCAGCGGGCCGCCGGCGGTCAGCGGGTGGACGGGCAGGGCGAGATGGGTGCGGTCCAGCGCGGCCGGCAGGCCCAGGGCCGAGGGGGCGGGCCACGCGGGCGGCGGACCCGGGGCGGCGGCCGGGTCGAGGGCGCCGTGCAGGGTGAGGGCGTCGTACGGCAGGGCGAGCCAGCGCAGGGCGAAGCGGGGGTGGAACTCCGGGGCACAGGCGCGCAGTCCGGCCTCGCCGAGGCCGGCGCGCCCGCGCGCCGCCGGGTAGACGGGGTGGTCGAGGCGGGCGGCGAGCGTGTCGTACGCGAGCGTGCCGGCGTGGCCGGTCCAGCGCGCCGGGTCAGGCCCGTACCGTCCGGTGAGCGCCGCCGCCGTCTCCTCCCAGGTGGCGGCGTGCAGCCGCGCCGTGGCCAGGGCCTGCCGGCACTCCGCGGCGAGGTCGGCGAAGCCGCCGCGGTCCTCGGGCCCGGCATGCCCGGCGAGGGCGGCGAGGATGGCGTCGAGCCGGGTGATCTCCGTTGCCGTCCCGCCGGTCTCGCGGCGCAGCAGCGGCCGGCGGGCACCGTGAAGGCCCTGGAAGCCGTCCGGCGTGACGGGCAGCAGCAGGGCGCCGGACCCGGCGGGTTCCGCGAGGCGCAGCCAGCGCCCGTCCGCCCGGTCACACGCCGTCGTACGGGTGCGCAGCCCCACCACGTCCTCGCGCAGCAGCGCGCTCAGCACGCGCAGCGTCAGCGCTGCCTCCTCGCCGTCCCCGCTGTCCCCGCGGCCCTCGCCGCCCGCGGTGTGCCCGGAGTCCTCGTCGCCCCCGGAGTCCGGCGCGGTCCCGCTCACGGCGTGATCTCCCAGTGCTGCGCGGCCAGGAAGTCCGCCACCACCCGGTCCACCCGCCGCTGGTCCGTGCCGATGCCCCGGGCCACGCCGAGGAAGTCACGGTTGGTGCGGTGCAGTTCGTGCCGTTCGCCCACCGCGCGCAGCGGCCGGTACGTCAGCTCCACCCCGTCCACCGCCAGCTCCGCCGGCCCCGGCGCGGCGGTCAGCGTCCCGGCGGAGCCGGCGCACGGGTACGCCAGCCGCGCTCGTCCGTCCGTACGCGCTCCCAGGTCCGCGGGCAGCGGCTCGCCGAGGTGCGTGCGCAGGACGTGCTCGAAGAGGGGGATGCCCAGCAGCCGGGCGAGCAGCAGGTCGCACTGGTCGCCGATGGCGCGGTAGTTGACCTCCACGAGCCGCGCCCGGCCCGCGCTCACCACGAACTCGGAGTGGCAGGCACCGAACCCGACGCCGAGCGTATCGAGCCGGGCGAGGACCTGGGCCGTGACGGGCCGGGGGTGCGCGGGCACGTAGGACATGCGCTCCTCGACGAAGTACGGGGGAGGCGACAGCTCGGTGCGGAAGCCGCCGAGGAGATGGCGTACGCGGCCGTCGCCCAGCGTCTCCAGCGTGTACAGCTCGCCGTCCAGGAACTCCTCGACCACCAGCGCCTCGCCCGGCCGCCGCGCCCGGATCTCGGCGCATCTGCGCACCAGCTCCGCCGCGTCGGCGGCCAGCACCACGTCCTCGCTGGCGACGCCCTCGCGCGGCTTGACCACGCACGGGTACGGCGCGTCCAGCGCGGCCGGGTCCGCTCCGGCGGGCAGCTCCGCCGCCCACACCGGGTCCGCACCGGCGGCGAGCCGGCGGCGCATCTCCGCCTTGTCCTTGGTGGCGTGGGCGGCCCGCCAGCTCTTGGCGGGCAGGCCGAAGTAGTCGGCGGCGAGCGCGGCCTGCGTCTGCAGGTGGTCGCTGTTGGTGAAGACGGCGTCCGGCCGGTGGTGGGCGGAGATGCGGCCGATCACGGCGCGGAAGTCGCGTACGTCGCAGCCGAGGGTCTCCGGGTCCGGGGCGCGCCGCCGGTGGGCGTCGGGCTGGTCGGTGAGCACGGTGACGTCGAGGCCGAGGCGGTGTGCGGCGGGGAGGAAGCCGTCCGTGACCGAGTCGGTGGGGTTGCGCGCCAGCAGATATAACCGCACGGAATCCTGACCTGACACCTTCCTGGACGCATCCGCCGACCGGCAGTTGAGGTAAGGCTTACCTTAGCCTGCCGATCACCCGTCGGTGCACGAGGCGCGAAATCCGGCCGCGCCCCTGCCCCGGCACCGTGCGGCCGTACGGTGCCGGCCGGAGTTCACGTACCGAAACGGGCTTGAGTCCGCGGCGGGGCCGGACGACACTGCGGGAGGAGCCGTGCCGCGACACGGTTCCCCCGCCATGCCCGCACGGCCGTCGCCCCGGCGCTGACGAGTCACCGAAGCGAAAGAGAGCCCCGATGGCCACCGCCTCGCGCCGCCGGCGCCTGTCGCTGTCCCTGATGTTCCTCATACCCGGGCTGGCGCTCTCATCGTGGGTGACGCGCACCCCGGACGTACGCGACGAACTGGGGGCGTCCACGGCCGAGATGGGCCTGATCCTCTTCGGCCTGTCCGTGGGCTCCACGATCGGCATCGTCAGCTCCGGGGCGCTGGTGTCCCGGATGGGCGCCCGCCCGGTGATCGGCGGCGGCACGGTGCTGATCGCGCTCGGGGTCGCGGGGGTCGGCACGGGGGCGCTCGCCTCGTCGGCGGCCCTCGTCACCGCCGGGCTGTTCGTGTTCGGCCTCGGCGGCGGCTCGGGCGAGGTCGCGCTGAACGTGGAGGGGGCGGAGGTCGAGCGGCTCCTCGGGCGGTCCGTGATGACGACGCTGCACGGGTTCTTCAGCCTCGGCACGGTGCTCGGCGCGAGCCTCGGCATGCTGGCCACGGCCGCCGGCTTCCCCGTGCGGTGGCACCTGCTCATCATGTCCGGCGTCGCGCTCACCCTCTTCCTTGCCTCCTTCGGCGCGATCCCGGGCGGTGTCGGCAAGCGGTCGGCCGGGGCTGCGGACGTGAACGGGGACGGCGCGGACGACGGGGGCGACGGGGCGCGGACCGGACGGCCGCTGTGGCGGGACACCCGGCTGCTGCTGATCG
The DNA here is from genome assembly GCF_059570535.1 of Streptomyces sp. CNP082. Lineage (NCBI taxonomy): Bacteria > Bacillati > Actinomycetota > Actinomycetes > Kitasatosporales > Streptomycetaceae > Streptomyces > Streptomyces sp. CNP082. The sequence goes on along the minus strand of NZ_JCANSZ010000011.1, from coordinate 66,712 downwards.
GCGCGGTCGTCCTGGCCATGGCGCTCGCGGAGGGTGCGGCGACCGACTGGCTGCCGCTGCTGATGGTCGACGGGCACGATCTGGACGCGGCGCTGGGCTCGCTGGTGTACGTGGGCTTCGCCACCGCGATGACCGTCGGGCGCTTCTGCGGCGGCTTCTTCATCGACCGCTTCGGGCGCTACCTCGTGATCAGGACCAGCGCGGTCTCCGCGGCGCTCGGGCTGGTCGTGGTGATCTTCGTCGACCACCCGGTGGCCGCCGGCGCCGCCGTCCTCCTGTGGGGACTGGGCGCCTCGCTGGGCTTCCCCGTCGCCATCTCGGCCGCCGGCGACTCCGGTCCGAACGCCACCGCCCGGGTGAGCCTGGTGGCGATGATCGCGTACGGGGCCTTCCTGGTCGGTCCGCCAGGACTCGGCTTCCTGGGCGACCACTTCGGGCTGCGCTCCGCGATGATCGCCGTCCTCGCACTGGTCGCCACGGCGATCTTCCTTGCGCCCGCGGTCGGCGAGCACCGCCGCGCGGTGGCGGACGTCAGGAACGAGCCGAAGCCGGCCCCCGGCCCCGCCCGGCCGCCGGTGGACGAGGCCGCGAGCGCCGACCGCGACCGCTGAGACTCCGCTGCGGCGGGAAGGCGGGAAGGCGGGAAGGCGGGAAAGCGAGGGGGCGTTCAGCGGTCGCCGAGCAGCCGCAGCAGCCGGGCGGCAGGCAGGGCGTGGCGGGTGCGCCCCCGCGGGCCCGTCGTCGTGGTGGCGGCGAGCAGAGAGTTGAGCACCGCCTCTTCCACGGCGTCCATGACCCCCTCGAAGACCGGGTCGAGGTCGGCGTCAGCCGGCGGCCGGCCACCGGGGTGTACGCCGAAGGCGATCGCGTAGTCCCCGCTGCCGTGCCCGTACGACGCGCCCGTCCGGGCCAGCGCGAAGACCGCGCGCCGCGCCACCCGGGTCAGTTGCCGGGCGTCCAGCGGTGCGTCGGTGGCCGCGACGACCATGCACGAGCCGGCCTCCGGCGCGGCCCCGGGGCCGGGGACGCCGACGTCGGCGGGGGAGACGGTACGGCCGAGTACACGCAGCGTGCCGCCGAAGTTCGCCTGGACGAGCACCCCGACGCACGCGCGGCGCCCGCCGACCGCCACCAGCCGCGACGCCGTGCCCACGCCCGCCTTGAAGCCCAGCGCCGCCACCCCGGTGCCCGCGCCCACGCATCCCTCCGCGACCGGCCCGCCGGCCGCCCCGTCGAGCGCGGCGCGCACGTGCTCCGCCCGTACGGGCCGGGCGCGGATGTCCGACAGCACGCCGTCGTTGCACTCGCCCACCACCGGGTTGAGGCTCGTCACCTCCCCGCACGCGGGCCGCGCCAGCATCCAGCCGACGAGCGCGTCGGCCGCCCGGAACGCCGACAGCGTCGAGGTCAGCAGCACCGGCGTCTCCAGCGCGCCCAGCTCGGCGAGCTGCGTGCTTCCGATCAGCTTGCCGTACCCGTTGCCGGCGAACACCCCGGCGGGCAGCGGCGCCCCCGGATGCACGTCCCCGGGCACGATCGCCGTGACGCCGCTGTGCAGCAGCGGCGGTTCGCGCAGCGTCACGTGCCCCACGCGCACGCCCGGCACGTCGGTGAGCGCACCGTACGGTCCGGACGTGAGCCGGCCGGGCGCCAGCCCCAGGTCCCGGGCGCGGCGCCCGGCCGGCTCGGCGAGTTCGTCCATGAAGCCGCAGGCTACCCGGGCGCCGGCGCCCCGGGCCGGCACGCGGGTCCGGGTGCCTCTCCCGCGACCGGATGGGTCAAGTGACGGTAAAATTTACGGCGATTGGTCCAGTCCTTTACGGCGGCCGGAGCGTGGGGGACTCGTCCGGTCGTCCGGATTGGTACGGTCCAATGCCCCCACCCGTCGCGTTGACATGTCCGCGCCCCGGGGCTCTCTTAGAGGTCTGTACCGCACGATTCGCGTCCGACCACCCGAGCACGTGGACGCCCCGGCGTGCGCGGGTGGACGCCGTCTTCCCCGCAAGGAGAGCCGTGTCCGTGCAGAGAGCCGCACCCTTACGCCTCAGATCGTTCCCCGCCTCCCGGCGCCTGCTCGCCGTCCTCGCCGTGCTGGCGCTGGCGCTCGCCGGCCTCACCGCGCTCGCCCCGGCCGCGCGCGCCGAGGCCGGGCTGACCGCGACGTTGACCAGCTCCGGCAGCGGCTCGTCGTGGACGGGCAAGTTCGTGGTCGCCAACGCCGGCACCGCCGGCACCCGCGGCTACGACGACCTGACCGCCATGGTGCCGAACATGACCGTGCACCACGACACCCAGTCGGTGGCCACCTACGGGTACACCGGCGAGAACGGGCAGTGGTGGTCCTTCGACGACACCTGGTCGATCGACCAGAAGACCGCGTACATCAGAGAGAAGGGGCTCCTCGGCGGGATGGTCTGGGAGATGTCCGGAGACCTGTCGAACGGCACCCTGTTCAACGCGCTGGACCGCGGACTCCCGTAAGTCAGGGAGGGGCCGTACGGTGACGCCACCGGCCGTACGGAACGGGCCCGGCCGCGGCCTTGCGGCCGGGCCCGACCGCCGGTGCCCGCGGCGCGCCGTCCGGGCGCCGCGGACACCGGCGCGTCCCGTGCCCGCGGCGCCCGGGGCGCGCGGTGGTTCCGGCGGGTGCGGCGAGGCCGGCGGCGCTGGTGTTCCCCGCTGTGCTCCCCGCGGTGTTCCCCGTGCCCGGGGCGTCAGCGCGCGAGCAGCGCGCAGTGCCGGCAGGCGCGGGCGGAGGCCGCGAGCCGGGTGTGCGCGACGAGCGTGACCGCGCCGGCGAGCGCGCCCGCAGGCCAGTCCCGCGCGAGCACCGCCCCGGCGGTCAGGGTGAACGCGCTGACCGCGAGCGCCACGGCCGCGGTGGTGCCGGTCCAGGCCACCAGCAGCGGCAGCCGCCGCGGGGCGGCGGTCCGCCGGGAGAGGGCCCCGGTGGCCGCCAGCGACCCGGCGGCGAGCAGCGCGGCCAGCGCGGCGATCCCCCCGAGGTTGGCGGCGAGCACCTGCACGGCCGCGGGCAGCCGCCCGCCGGCGTCCCCGGCGGTGGCGCCGACCACGTACCAGCAGGCCAGGAGGACCGGAACGGTGAGCGCGACGATCCGGGCGGTCTGCCGGGCCTGGACGACGGTCAGTTCGCGCTGGAAAGCGGGGCCGACGGCCGCCACGGTGCCGAACTCGCGCACCGCGCGGGCCGCCGCGGCAGCGCGGGACGGCGTGCCGGCCTCGGCATGCGCGGCGGCGGCGTCGGCGAGCCCGTCGCGAACCTCCGCCAGCATCCGGGACTTGACTCGGGCGGGACCGTGGAGCGCCGCGTCCAGAGCGGCGAGGTGGTCCTCGATGGCGTCGCGTCCCGGGCCGCCGGGAGGCATGCCGTCTCCGTGGCCCCCGCCGGCGGTGCCGGGGCGCGCCCCGCCGGGTCCGCCGGCCCTCACGTCGCCGGCCTCGGCGCCGGGCCCGGGTCCAGGACCGAGCTGATCGCGCTGGTGAACTCCCGCCAGGCGGTGCGCTCGTCGGCCAGCGCGCGGCGGCCCGCGTCTGTCAGCTCGTAGCAGCGCCGCCGCCGCTCGCCCACCGACTCCCACGCGCTGCGCAGCAGGCCCGTGCGCTCCAGCCGGTTCAGTGCCGGATAGACCGTGCCCGTACGCAGCTCCAGCGCGCCCGCGCTGCGCTGCTGCACGGCGGTGATGATCGCGTAGCCGTGCAGCGGGCCGCCTTCGAGGGCGGCGAGCAGCAGTCCGTCCAAGTGTCCGCGTACCGGATCGCCTCTCATGAACGCCCACCCTACCTCCTCTTGTTGGTGTGCTATGTATTGGTAGCCAACATATATTGACCCCAGGGAGGGTGCGATGGCGAAGTTCCTGCTGTCCGTACACGTGCTCGCGGCGATCCTGGCCGTCGGGCCGATCGCCGTGGCGGCCTCGGTGTTCCCGCGCATCGCGCGCCAGCAGGCCGCCGCCGACCCCGTGCACCGCGGCGGGACCGCCGCGTTCCTGCACCGCGTCTGCCGCGCGTACGCCGTGGTGGGCCTCGCCGTCCCCGTCTTCGGGGCGGCCACCGGCGCGCAGCTCGGAGTGCTGACCGACGCCTGGCTGCTCGCCTCGATCGTGCTGACGGCAGGCGCCGCGGGCCTGCTCGCGCTCGCGATCCTGCCGGGCCAGCAGCGCCTCCTTGCCCGGGCGGGCGGGGACGCCCCCGCGGTGGAGGGCGACGGGCTGCGCCCGGAGGCGAGCCGGCTGGCCATGCTCACCGGGGTCTTCAACCTGCTGTGGGCGGTCGTCGTCGTGCTGATGATCGTCCGCCCCGGCTCCACCACGGGGGTGTGAGCCGTGCGCCCGCTGCGGATCGCCGCCGCCGTCGAACTGGCCACGCTCGCGGCCTTGCTGGTCAACCTCCTCACCGTGCGCACCGACGCTGTCGGCACCCTCTGCGGGCCCGTGCACGGCACCGCCTACCTCGCGGTCATCGTCCTCACCTGGGCGACGACCCCGCCGCACACCATCCCCGGCACCCGCCCGCTTTCCGTCGTCCCGGGCGTCGGCGGCCTGCTGGTGCTGCGCCGGCTGCGCCGACTGCGCAGCGGCGTACGGCGTCCCGGCTGACACCGGATCCCGGGCAGTGGAGACGCGCTCGCCCTGGGGAACCCGGGCCGGACTGGATCCCGGCGGAGTGCGGCGCCCGGCGCCGTCGCCGCGGCAGAGCCCGCCGCCCGCGGGCCCACGTGTGCCGTCCGCCACCCCGGCCGCCCTAGAGTGCCCGGAAGATCCCGTCCGCGTCCGGGAAGGGGGTGACACCATGGCCGAGATCGTCCGGGGACTGCAGGAGCGGGCCGCGCGTGCGCTGCCCGCGGAGCTGGTGGAGCACGCGGACGGCTGGTGGCTGCGGCACGGCTCCGGCAGCTCGTGGTGGGTGGCCTCGGTGCTGCCGCACGGGCCCGCCGGGCCGGCGGAGCTGGCACGCCGGGTGGCCCGCGCCGAGGAGTTCTATGCCCGGCACGGGGGCGCGGCGCGGTTCCAGATCACCCCGGCCGCCTGCCCCGCCGGGCTCGACGGCCTGCTCGCCCGGCGCGGCTACCGCCGCGCGCACCCGGTGTCCCTGCAGGCCGCCGCGGTCGCCGAGGTGCCGGGGCAGCAGGCCGGAGGCCGGCTGCGGGCACGTGTCGAAGAACGCCCCGGCGACGCCTGGTCACAGGTCTGGCACGCCGTCCACGGCGGCGGCGCCGACCCCGCCGCGGCGTGGGGACTGCTCGACCGGGTCGCCGGCCCGTCCGCGTACGCACGCGTCCTGGACGGCGGCGAGACGGTGGCCGTGGGCCGTGCCGTCGCCGACACCGGCTGGGCCGGCGTCTTCGCCATGGCCACGCTGCCCGCGGCGCGGGGCAGGGGCGCCGGCGGGCGGGTGCTCGGCGCCCTGGCGGGCTGGGCCCGGGGGCAGGGTGCGGCGCACCTGTACCTTCAGGTGGAGCACGGCAACCCGGCGGCGCGGCGGCTGTACGCGCGCGCCGGCTTCCGCGAGCTGTGCACGTACCACTACCGCACCGCCGGCGCACAGCCCTGATCCGGCCGTGTGGCGACTCGCCCGGCGGGCACCCCATCGCCTGACAGCGGACGGGAGGGCACTGGACAATGGGGCCGGTGTTGTCAGGTGTGTCGACGAAGGAGCCGGCGATGAGCAGCAGTGAGAGTGACGGAGCAGGCCAGGGCAACACGGAGTACGGCAGGAAGCGCTTCAAGCGCTCCCGCAGCCACTTCGCCGACCGGATCACCGCGGCCGGCGAGGACGGCTGGCCCGTCGAGGCCGGGCGCTACCGGCTCGTGGTCAACCGCGCCTGCCCCTGGGCCAACCGCACGCTGATCTCGCGCCGGCTGCTCGGCCTGGAGCCCGCGATCTCCGTCGGCTACACCGACCCGATCCAGGACGACCGGAGCTGGCGCTTCACGCTCGACCCCGACGGCCGCGACCCGGTGCTGGGCATCCGTTTCCTCAGCGAGGCGTACGACGCGCGCGAGACCGGCTACCCGGGCGGCGTCAGCGTGCCCGCGATCGTCGACGTGCCCAGCGGCAAGCTCGTCACCAACGACTTCCAGCAGATCACCCTGGACTTCGCCACCGAGTGGACCGCCCTGCACCGCGACGGCGCGCCCGACCTGTACCCCGAGGCGCTGCGCGACGAGATCGACGAGGTGATCGACGGCGTCTACCGGAACGTCAACAACGGCGTCTACCGGGCCGGCTTCGCCACCACCCAGGGCGAGTACGAGACCGCGTACCACGACGTGTTCCGGCAACTGGACGAGCTGTCCGCCCGGCTGTCCGGCCGCCGCTACCTGGTGGGCGAGACCATCACCGAGGCCGACATCCGGCTGTTCACCACCCTGGTGCGCTTCGACCCCGTCTACCACGGCCACTTCAAGTGCAACCGCAACAAGATCGCGGAGGACCGGGTGCTGTGGGCGTACGCCCGCGACCTGTACCAGACGCCGGGCTTCGGCGACACGGTCGACTTCGACCACATCAAGCGCCACTACTACGAGGTCCACACGGGCATCAACCCCACCGGCGTCGTCCCCGCCGGGCCCGACCTGTCCGGCTGGCTGACGCCCCACCACCGCGAGCAGTTGGGCGGGTACCCCTTCGGCGACGGCACCGCGCCGGCCCCGCCGCCCGAGGCGGACCGCGTCCCCGTCACCGGCCGCCCCTGACCCGTGACGCCTTACCCCTGACCCTGACTCCGGCGCCCGGCCGGCACGCCCCGGCCGGGCGGCCGTCTGCCGGTCATCTTCCCGCCCGCGAAATGCCGTTGGCGGTACGGGGCCGCCTCCGCCATCCTGGGGCGGATGAGATTCCGGCTGGCAGACGGCGTGGTCACCACGGGACGGGCGGCGTGGGCGGCCCGCTCCGGCGCGCCCGTACGCCTCGCGGAGCAGACCGACGCCCCCGCGGGCGCACCCGTGGCGCTGGGCCCGCCGGAGGCGGGCCGGGAGCGGGCCGAAGCCGCCGTCGCCGAGCTGGAGCGGCTCGTCGCGGCCGGCGGCCCGGTCGCCGCGGGCGCGGGCGTCGACCTCGGCGGCGGCTTCCGCTCCGCGCGGCTCGCGGGCGCCCGCGGCGGGAAGCGCGACGCGGTCCTCGCCGCGCTGCGCGCGCTGGGTCCCGCGGACGCGGGGCGCCTCGGCGACCGGGCCGGGACCATGGTGGCGCTCTTCGGCCCCGCCGCGACCAAGCGCGTCGGCGCCGCCGCCGCGCGGGCCGTGGCCGAGGGGCGCTGGGCCGCCGTCCGGCTCGCGTCGGCCGCCAGCGACGTGCTGGGCCCCGAGCAGACCGAGCAGATCCTCTCCCTGCAGGCGCCCGACGGCATCGACCCCGTCGACGGCGCCGCCCCCTCCGTGCTCGCGGAGCACCTGACACGCGTGCTCGCGCCGCTGCCCCGCCCCCGCCGCCCGGCGCTGCTGACCGACCTGTGGGACCAGGTGCTCGACGGCCACGCCCGGCGGGCGCGCCGCGAGCGGCTGCTCGGTACCCAGGCCCGGCAGGACCGGGTGGCCGAGCTGCGCGCCCGGCGCGCCGGGCTCGAAGAGGAGCTGGTGCGCCACCGGTTGTCGTACGACGTGAAGGCCGACGGGATGCCGCTGCTGGCGGCGGCCCGGTGGACGCCGCCCGACGACTACTGGCACGGCGTGCTGAACCGGATCGTCCAGGACGCCCAGGCCGCCACCGTGCTGCTGCGCACCGCCGTCGCCGTCACCGACCACGGCCCGGCCGTCGGACTCGCCCACATGGAGCCGCAGTTGGCCGCCGCCGTCGCGGCCACCGGCGACGCCGCCGCGGCCCGTGCCGCCCGCCGCGTCCCGGGCCTGACCGGCCTGCCCGCCCGCCCCGCGAGTCACGCCCGGGAGCTGCACCGGCAGGTGGCCAAGCACGGCCCCGCGAAGGTCCCGTACGACACTCAGGTGCGCCCGCGCCTGGCCCGCGCCCGCGACTACGCGCAGGTCGTCATCGCGGAGCTCGACGGGCTGCTGGAGTGGGAACTGCCCGTCCCCGAAGGCGTGCTGCACGCGTGGGCGGCGGGCGGCCTGGAGGTATGGCGGCGCCACACCGGCTACACCCCCGTCCGCCCGCCGGAGGAGTGGTCCGAGAACCCGCCGTGGGTGCGCAACCGCTTCGGCACCGCCGACACCCTCGCCGACCGGCTGCGCGACCGGCGCGAGAAGGGCGGACCGGCCGCGCCGCGCGACGTCGAGGTGCTGGGCGACCTGCTCTGGTACGCCGATCTGGCCGACGCGCTCGCGCAGGTGCACGGGCACGAGGCCGCCGCCGTCTCCCCTGACGGCGGCCCCCTCGGTCTTGACTGCGATCCGCCGGTGACCGCCGAGCCGCTGGTGCCGCGGCTGGACTCGGTGAGCCTCGCCGTCTCCGGGGCCGCGCAGCTCGTCGCCCTCGGCGGCACGCCGGGCAGGGGCGCCAGGACCTGGGCGGGGCTGGTCGACAGCCTGCGCGCGGACGTCGACGTCGCCGAGGCGCTGAGCGGGGAGTTCCCCGTACCGCCGCCGCTGGCCGCGGTCGACGCCGTGCTCGTCCCCGGCACCCGCGCCCGCTTCCGGCTGGCCCGCAGCGCCCGCACGCTCGCCGAGTGGGCCGACTACATGGGCAACTGCATCGCCACCCCGCACTACGCCGACGCCGCGCTGAAGGGCCGCAGCGCCCTGGCCGCCCTCCACGACGACAAAGGGCACATCCTCCTCAACGCCGAGCTGCGCCCGGCCCGGCCCGCCGAACGCGGCTGGCTGATCGGCGAGATCGCCGGCCGCTTCAAACCCCCGACCAGAGGCTGGAGGAGCCGTTCCGCCGCTGGGTCGCCACCCTGCCCGGCACCGAGCCGCCCGAGCCCGTTGCCGCGCCGGCCGACGAGGCACCGGCCGGGCAGGCGACCCGACGGCGGCGGGCGGCGCCGCGGCTCGTGCAGGCCGCGGGACCGGAGCTGGCCCGGCTCGCGGAGCGGGCCTGGGCGGAGCAGGTCACCGGCCGGACGGCCGCGGTCTACGCGGCGCTGGCCGCCACCGTCCCCGACGCCCCGGCCGGGGCGGCCGCACGGGCGGGCGGCTCCGCAGGGCGACGTGGCGCGGACGGCGCCGTGCACGGCACCGGCACCCCGAGCGCCGCCCACGTCGGCCCCGACCCCGGCGCCGTGGCCGTGCCCGCCCTGACCCGGCTGCGCCGCCTCGGCCCCGCGTCGCTGGCCCACGCCTGCCGCCGCGTCCTGGACGACGGCAGCGTGAACCCCGCGGAGCTGTGGGCCGCCACCGGCGTACGCCCGCTGACCGCCGCGGTGGCGGCGCTGGACCCGGCGCCGCGCGGGCGTTTCGATCAGCTCGGACTCCTCGACGGCGCGGGGCCGCTGCCCAAGACCCTGCGCGGGCTGGTCCGGCGCCCCGCGATGGCGCCCGCGTACGCGATCGGGGTCGTGGGCCTGCGCGTCCGGGCGGCGCTCGGGCACCTGCTGTACGAGGACGACGCCGCCCTCGCCCGCGCGGTCTCCCGGCGCCCGCAGGCCGGGCTGCTGTGCGCGGCGGCCGTCGCCGTCACCTGCCGCGCTCCGGCGATACCCCTGGCCGCCGTCGCCGAGCCGCGCGCGGTGACCGTGCCGGGCTTCCCGGCGACCGGCCTCGACGACCCCGAAGGTCCCTGGCAGCGCGCCTTCCCCGCGGCCCGCGAACTGGGCGCGGACACCGAGGCGTTCTGGGACCGGGCCGCGGCCGACGGGCTGCGGCTCCCCGCCGCCTGGCTCGGCTCCGCCGACTGGCCCGCCCTGTGGGCCCGCGCCCACCGCTGACGCCACCCGCCCCGACGGGACACCGGCCCCGCGCCGCGGGCCCGGGAGGCGCTCAGGAAGCGATGAACCCCACGTGCGCGAGCGCCTGCTTGAGCAGGTGGCCCTGGCCGCCGGTCATCTCCTGCTGGACCACCGGCGACGCCGCCTCCTGCGGCGTGAACCAGACGAAGTCCAGCGCGTCCTGCCGTGGCCGGCAGTCGCCCGCCACCGGCACGATGTACGCCAGCGACACCGCGTGCTGCCGCGGGTCGTGGTACGGCGTGATGCCCTGCGTCGGGAAGTACTCGGCGATCGTGAAGGGCTGCGGCGACGACGGCACCCGCGGCAGTGCCACCGGCCCGAGGTCCTTCTCCAGATGCCGCAGCAGCGCGTCCCTGACCCGCTCGTGGTGCAGCACCCGGCCGGAGACCAGCGCCCTGCTCACCGCACCGTCCGGGCCGATCCGCCACAGCAGGCCGACGTGCGTGACCTCGCCCCGGTCGTCGACGCGGACGGGCACCGCGTCGACGTAGAGGACCGGCATCCGTGCGCGCGCCGACTCCAGCTCCTCGGGAGCCAGCCAGCCGGGTGTGGTTTCGGTCAAGTCAGCCATTGGCCGATCTTACGACGAACCCTCACCGGGCGTGGACGCCTACCTCATAGATCGAGTAGCCGTAGTCCGTACCCCGCTGAACTCCGGCGATACGGACATAGCGCGCCTCGGTGGCGTCGAACGTCGCGGTGTCGAGCCCGCCGTCGCCGTTCTCCGTCGCCCACACCGTGCGCCAGGCGTCACCGTCCCCGGAGACCTCGATCCGGTAGGCCCTGGCGTGGGCCTGCTCCCAGTCCACCGTGACGCGGCTGAGCGTGCGGGTCTCGCCGAGGTCGAGCCGCAGCCACTGGTCGTCGCTCCACTTGCTCGCCCAGCGGGTGGAGCGGTCGCCGTCCACGGCACGGCCGGGGGCGTAGCTCGTCAGCAGGCTGAACTCGGTGGAGCTCGCCGACGCGGCGGCGCCGGCGGCGAGGTTCTCCGGCCGCGCGTGGTCCTCGGTCGCGCCCCAGGTCGTCAGGTACGACTCGGCGCCGGCCATGAGGTCCTCGACCACGTCGCTGCCGCCGTGCAGCCGCATCTGCTCGATCCAGTCGGGTACGAGGCCCGCGTGCGCGCCGCCGTCGGTGTTGAAGTCCCAGGTGCGCTCGCCGGTGACCTGCCGGTCGAGGACCGAGCCGCCGTCGGCGCTGGTGAAGGGGTACTCGACCTTGTCCGGGGCGTCGTTGCCGCGGGGTGCGGGCCAGCCGCCGACGCCGTTCATGTCGGTGCCGTAGCCGTAACCGGCCCCGTACTTGTCGCGCAGCGCCGCGCCGCTGCGGCCCTGCTCGACGAAGTCCTCGGCCGGGTTCATGTACTGGGCGGAGAAGCCGCCGAGGCGGTACAGCCGCTCGGTCCAGTCCGGGTCCATCCAGCTATGGCTGGACAGGACGCCCGGATACGACTCCGACTCCAGGATGTCCAGCGCCCGGCCGGCGGCCTTGACGCTCATGTGGTCCAGCTCCAGCATCATGTTGCGGTCCATCATCCCGCGCAGCGCGTACTCGCCGAGTCCGCTCAGCCCCCGGGTGTTGCACCGGGCGTCCTGGTCGTACGAGGGGACGGACACCCCCGCGGGCAGCAGCTCGGAGGCCTCGGCGGGCGGGTCGGCCAGGCCGATGGGGTTGTCCTGCTGCGGTCCTGTGCACTTCTCGGTGGTCCAGAAGGTGCCGGTGGACAGGAACTGCCCGATGTTGACCGCCGCGCCGATGGTGCCGGAGTCGAAGCGCACGCCGCACAGCGCGTTGTCGAACTTGTGGCACAGGAACATGCTGCGCACGCCCATGCCGTACAGCTCGTCCAGGCCGCGGTCGATGTCGCCCCTGTCGCACTGCGCGATGCCCAGCACCTGCTTGCAGCCGAACGGCTCGGAGGTCTCCACGCCCAGCACCACGGCGAGCTTGCCCTCGGCGACCACCGCGCGCGCCTGTTCCGCATCGGTGACGATACGGAACCAGCCGCGGCCGGGGCCGCCGAACATCTCGTCGACGTAGTCCTGCATCTCGTAGGTCTTCTCGGCCTGCAGCCGGATCGAGTCCATCTCGTCGCAGCCGCGGTCCTTGGCCGGATAGACCGAGCAGAGCAGGCCGTTGGAGACCAGGTCCTGCACCAGGATCCGCTGTCCGCCGCGCCAGGCGCGCTCCAGCCAGGCGTAGTAGTTCTGCTGGTGGCTGAGCGAGTCGTGGGCCGGCCAGTGCCCGAACGTCGGCCAGCCGACCGGGTCGTGGTGGCCGTCGGCGCCGCCGGTGACGTTCTCGAACAGGGCGAGCGCGCCGTCCGGGTAGTGCTCGGGGCAGTCCTTCAGCGCCTCGGTGACGCCCTGCTGGGAGAACGGCTCGCCGCAGATGATCCGGCCGCCGAAGCCCTCGTTGGACATCACGTGGTTGTGCGCGTCGACGAAGCCGCGGACGTTGCCCTGGGCGTCGGTGCCGCGGAACGGCTCGCCGGTGACGTTCACCCCGGAGTCCGGGGCGGGCCGCGCGACGGGATCCCACCAGTCGTTCGCCGCGGCGGCGGTGCCCGGCCCGGTGCCGAGCGCCGTCAGCGCGGCGAAGAGGACCGTGACGAGGGTGATCAGGCCGGCCTTGCGCAGGTGCGGCTGTCGGGTCATGGGGTCCCGCCTCCGGTGGCGCGAAATCGCGGAATCGCAAAAAGTGAGGGACTTTTCTACGACTGAGTAACCAGAGGATCGCCGCGGATTGACACCCCGTCAAGACACGGGGGAGCGCTTTCCTGCCGCGTACACGTCACGCGCACACGAACGGGCGGGTCCGGGTGCGGCCGGGCCGGATCACGGCCGGGCCGCGGCTCTCAGGCGGCCTGCCAGAGCGCGGGCGCGTTCGGCGGTTCCCAGCCCGGGACGGCCGTGTGCGCCTGGAGGCAGCGGTAGGTGACGCCGTCGTACGTGGCGGTGTCGCCGGCCTGGTACGAGGTGCCGGACGCCCAGGTGCCGTCCGGCGGGTCCGGCGGGTCCGGGTTCTGCCGGACGTTGAGCACGAAGTCGAACACGGACCCTCGGTCTGCTGCATGGTCGGCGGGTCCCCGGGGTCGCATGCCTCCGGCGTCGGGGTCAGCTCCCCGCCCTGCCGCGCCTGGTCGCGGGCGAGGACCGGGGTGGTGCCGCCGACGAGCAGCGGCAGCGGCGCGGCGACGAGCGCGGCCTTGAGCAGGGACTTGCGGCGGATCCCGGACTTCTCCCGCGGCTGTGCGGCCTCGTCCGGCGAGGACCTGTCCTGGTCTGTCACGGCATCACGGCTCCTCGGTCGGGGGAGTGGGGTCGTGAACCCCGCGTCCGGACCGGCGCGGTGACGCCGCTCAGCGGGGCGCCAGTGACGCTATTCGGGCGCGCCGGGGCAGTCGGTGGACACGACGTGCGCAGCGGCAAGCCGACCGTGATCGGCGCGCTGGCGGTCGAGGGCCAGTCGATGGGCTCGCCGACCACGGCCACGTACGCCTGGGACGGCAGCACGGTCTACATGGTGTCGGAGAACGCCCAGGGCCGGGCGGTGCTGCGCGCGTTCCGCGGCACCGCCTGACCCCGCCGGCCCGTTCCGCTACGGCGTGCCCGCCGTGACCTCGGCCGCGGAGGCGTAGCTCCCGCCGCTGGCCGTGTGCGCCTCCAGGCGTACGTACCGGGCGTCGGCCGCCGCGAAGGAGGCCGTCTTCAGCCGCGCGTCGCGCTCCCAGGTGCCGGCCGCGACCTCGGTGAAGTCCCTGCCGTCGGCGGAGACGTACACCTTGTAGGTGAGGATCGTGCCGTCGAGGTTGCCGTCGACCCGCGGCTGGTACGCCACCTGGCTCACCGGCCGCACCTCGCCCAGGTTCAGCGTGAGCGACTGCGGCAGCGGCGTGACCGGGATGTACTCCGAGTGCCAGAAGGTGTTCGGGTCGCCGTCCACCGCGCGCTCCGGCTCGGAGCCGGCGTGCCAGCTCGTGGCGTACACCCGCGGCTCCGTGCACTCGGGGGTGACGGTGACGGGCACGGTGAACGCCTCGTCCCCGACGCGGACGCGCACCGGGTACTCGCCGGGCGGGGTGTCCTCGGGGGCGGTCAGCGAGATCCGCGCGGCGCGCGCCTGCTGGGCGGGCACCTCCACGCTCGCCGCGGCCGGCGTGACCGACAGCGGCGCGTCCGCGGCAGCCGTGACCTCGCGGACGGCGGTCTCGGCCGTGTAGTTGGCGACGCGGGCGGCCACGTCGCCGATCCGCTCGCCGAGCTCGCAGCGCGACATCTCGGCCCGGCCGGGGACGACGGCGGTCGCGATCTGCGGCGGGGCGCCGAGCCGGGCGAAGGAGAAGGGCTGGTCCGCGTAGTACGTCTCGCGGCACTGCGCCGGCGCGCTCGCGCCCTCGCCGCGGTCGAACGCCTCCTTGCACGCCCCGGGGTCGTCGATCGCCTGCCGGTAGGCGGCGTCGACGAAGCCGCCGCGCACGTCGCCGCGGGCGAAGAGGTAGTTGCGGTACGTCCCCCAGGGCTGCTCCCCGCGCTCGTACCCCGTGTCGCGGTACGCCCGCTGCGCGGTCAGGGCGTCCCAGAACGGCGCAGGCGTGCACCCGACCGCCTGGTACGCCAGCGGCTCCGCGCAGCGGCCGGCGCGGAAGTCGCCGCCGAGCACGTCGACCCGGGGTTCGGCGGTCTGCGGGGCGAGTTCACCGGCGACGAAGCCGGCGAGCGCCTCGGCGGCCGGCGCCGGGCTGCCGTTCACGTGCGCGCTGACCAGCGGCGCGCGCAGCGCCGGGCGGGCGCGGGTCTCCACGACGGCGTACGCCTGGTCCTCGCTCTGCACCCGGTGGAAACCGGGGGTGCCGACGGTGCGTACCGTGTCCGCGTTGACGACGATCGCCGACTCCCGGACGGCGCCGTCCGGCTGGTACGGGCTGTCGCCGGGCGCGACGGCGACGCGGTAGCGCCCGCCGGTCGCCTCGCTGAGCTGCTCGGCGACGTGCCGGGCGCCCGGGCCCAGCACCTCGGTCAGCAGCAGGGCGTCGGGCGGTGCGGGGGTGGCGGCGGCCAGCCGCTCGACGAAGTTGTCGAGGTCGGCGGTCTCGGCCGCGTCCGCGGGCCGTACCGCCTCCTGCAGGTTCGCCTGGACGATCAGCAACTCTCCGGCGGCGGCCGGCACCGGCCGCGCCGCGGCGCCGGCCGGCGCGGCCGGGCCGGTCAGCGGCGACAGCGCGGCGAAGGCGGCCAGCGCGGCGACGCCGGCCCCGGCTCGCTTACGGATCCGGTGCATGCTCACGCCTCCTGAAGATCGGGCCGGCCGGACTCCACGACGAAGGAGCGGCGGGTGCTCACCGTGCCGTCGGGCACGGAGACCCGGTCCACCACCAGGTAGTCCGCGCGCCACTCGGCTGGGGAGACGGTGCAGCGCAGGTAGCCGCGCTGGCCGTTGTAGAACGACAGGTGCGGGTTGGCGGCCAGCCACTCGGCGGCCTGCGTCCCGCCGGCGTCGGACCCGTTGCCGCCCGAGGTGATCGAGGTGGTGACGAACTCCGGGGCCACGGCGGGGGAGCCGGGGTCGGCGAAGTCGCGCTTGACGGTGCCGGCGAGGTTCACGTGCATGTCGCCGGTCAGGACGACCGGGTTGGCCGCGCCGCGCTGCGCGATGCCGTCGAGCAGGCGTGTACGGGTGGCGGTGTAGCCGTCCCAGGCGTCGCCGTTGAGCTGCTGCAGACCGGGGTCGGTGAGCCGGTCGAGCTGCATCATCTGCACCTGCTGGGTGAGCACGTTCCAGGTGGCGCCGGAGTCCGCCAGGCCGTCGAGCAGCCAGCGCTCCTGTGCGGCGCCGAGCAGGGAGCGGGCCGGGTCGTCGCGGCGGGAGATGTCGATCGGGTCGCGGAACTGGCGGGTGTCCAGGAGGTGGAAGCGCGCCAGCCGGCCGTAGTCGAGGCTGCGGTGCATCCGCATGTCGGGGCCCTGGGGCAGGGACGAGGCGCGCAGCGGCAGGTGCTCGTAGTACGCGCGGAAGGCGGCGGCGCGGCGGCGGAGCATGTCCTCGGGGGAGGCGCCGCTGAACGACGTCTCGTCGGCCCAGTTGTCCTCGACGTCGTGGTCGTCGACGGTGACGACCCACGGGGCGGCGGCGTGCGCGGCCTGCAGGGCGGGGTCGGTGCGGTAGAGCGCGTAGCGCAGCCGGTACTGGTCGAGGGTGACCGTCTCGGCGTTGTGCACGGCGGACAGGTCGGTGCCGCGGGGGCCGCTGGTGCGGCTGATCGGGTACTCGTAGATGTAGTCGCCGAGGTGCGCGACCAGGTCGAGGTCCTGCTCCGCCAGGTGGCGGTAGGCGGTGTAAAAGCCGTCCGACCAGCTCTGGCAGGTGGCGAGCGCCAGCGTCATGGGCGCGAGCGAGTCGGCGGGCGGTGCGGTCTTCGTCCGGCCCACTCTGCTCAGCTCACCGCCCGCCTTGAACCGGTACCAGTACTCGCGGCCGGGGCGCAGCCCCGTCACCTCGACGTGGACGGAGTGGGCGAAGTCCCGCTTGGCAGCGGCCGATCCGCGGCGTACCACCGTGCGCATCCCCGGGTCCTCGGCCACCTCCCAGCGCACCGCCACGTCCTCCGGCGGCATCCCGCCGAGCCCGTCCTCGGCCAGCGGCACCGGCGCCAGCCGGGTCCACAGCACGACGCCGTCGGGCAGCGGCTCGCCGGAGGCGACGCCGAGGGTGAAGGGGTTGCCGTCGAACCTGGGCGCGGCGGACGCGGGGGCGGGCGCGAGCTGGGCGACCGCGGCCATCCCGGCGAGGCCGCCGGTGAGCCGGAGGACGCTGCGCCGGCTGGGGCGGATGGGCCGCACGGGTCTTTCCGGGCGGCCGGAACGGGGGTGAAGAGGCGAGGAGGAAGACACTCGTGAAGTGTTCGTGCGGTCTGGATCAAGGTCAAGACCCCTGCCGCGAACGGGTGTTGGGCCCGCGGCGCGTACCGCAGAGTAGCTCTGAGCAGCGCAGCACGGCACTGTGCCCGGTGGCGTCCCGGCATGGGCCGGCCGGGACGCCTCCGGGCGGGGAGGATGGATCGTTCAGGCTCAGTGCTCGTGGTCCGCCGAGGTCGCGTCCGGGGGGTTCGCCCCCGGGTACCACTCGGTGGCCGCCTTGCCGTTGAGGTCCCAGACGACCTCGCCGGCGCGGACGGTCGTCTCGGCGACCAGCTTCTCGCTGCCGTCGATCCGGTAGCCGAAGCTGTCGACGAAGCCGAACGTGCCGCGCTCCAGCGAGAAGACCGCGACGTCCGCGGGCGCCCCGACGGACAGGTTGCCGAGCTCGGGCCGGTTGATGGTCTGCGCCGGGGTCCAGGTGGACGCCTCGACGACGTCCTCGAGCGGCATGCCGAGCGTCAGGAACTTCGACATGACGTTGGACATGTCCTTCATGCCGCTGTTCATGCTGGTGATGTGCAGGTCGGTGGAGATGACGTCGGGAGTGAAGCCCTCCTCCATCCCCGGCACCGCCACGTCCCACGAGAAGCTGCCGCCGCCGTGGCCGACCTCGAACACCACGCCGCGGTCGCGGCCCTGCTGCATGGCCGGGTTGAGCTTGCCGTCCGCGCCCAGCTCACCGCGGAGCCCGGAGAACATGTGCGAGTAGATGTCACCGGGGCGCAGCTTCTCGGTGAGCAGTTGCGACAGCGGGCGCTCCGGGGTGTTCGCACCGAAGTCGACCATGACCGGGATGCCGGCCTCCTCGCCGGCCGCGACGGAGTTGTCCACCGGGTCCCACTCGGGGCCGTTGAAGTGCGCCGTCTTGATGCCGACGACGGTCTCCGGGTTCGCCTTGGCGACCTCGGCCGCGGGCCCCGGCTCCATGTCCGCCAGGTCCTGCTCATACGGGTGACCGGCCATGCCCTTGCCGACGATGTTCAGGAACGACAGCACCCGGGTCTTGGACTTGTCGACGATCTCTTCCTTGAACTGGTCGAAGTTGCTCGCGCCCGACGAGCCGGTGTCCACGGCGGTGGTCACGCCGGCGCGGAGCGTGAAGCCGTCGGGCGCCACGCCGCTCCAGCCGTTGGCGTAGTCCTGCTTCGGCCCCGGGAACATGTGCGCGTGCATGTCGATCAGTCCGGGCGTGACGTACTCGCCGCGGGCGTCGATGGTCTTGGCCGCCCCGGAGGCGTCGATGCTCCGCGCCACCTCGGCGATCATGCCGTCCTTGACGGCGATGTCGCGGACGCCGTCGATGCCGTTCTTCGGGTCGATGACGTGGCCCCGCTGGATGACGAGGTCGTACGCGGCACCCTTGGCGCCCTCGCCCTCGGCCCGGGTGTCCGCGGGCGACGTGGCGCCGACGGTGGACGCGCCCAGTACGAGGGTCAGCGCCGCGGGAAGTACGGTCCAGGAAACTCGCGATCTCACGTGCATGCCGGCTCGATTCCCCATCTCTGTGTCAGGTGGTGCTGGCGCGTGCGCTACGGATCGTCAGATGACGGCGATGCAGTCGATCTCGACCAGGGAGTCGCCGGGGATGCCGGCGGCGGCGGCGATGGTGGTGCGGACGCCCGGCTCCTTGCCCCAGCGGCCGAGGAAGACCTCGTTCATGCCGTCGTAGTCGTCCAGGCTGTCGAGGTAGACGTTGACCTTGAGGACCTTCTCCATGGAGGAGCCGACCGACTCCAGACAGCGCTCGACCTCGTTCAGCACATGGTCGGTGTGGGCGCGGATGCCGCCCTCGAAATGCGCGCCGATGCCCGAGATGAAGACCATGTTCCCGTAGGTCACGATCGGGCTGAACAGTGGGTTCTCCGGCGGCTCGCCGCCGTCCGGGTAGTGGACCTCCTTGCGCGGCGGCCGGCCGTGGCCGTTGCCGGTGTCCTGGTCGCTGGCCACTGCCTGGCCGCCCGCGACCACCGGCACGGCGGCCACCGCGGCCACCGGCGCCGCCTTGCGGATGAAGTCCCTGCGGTTGGAGGACATGCGTTTACTCCTCGGTGAATGTTCGGTGCATGACACGTGTGGAGGCGGGGGGTGTGCGCCGGCCGCGGCCGGCGCACACCGGCCGTCAGGACCGGGTCGCGGTCCAGGAGCCCTTCAGGTACTCGCCCATGTCGAGTTCGCCGCTCATCCGGTCGCCGTCCACCGTGCCGGTGAAGGTGTAGCTCAGCGAGTCGCCGTGCTCCTCGCCGTAGCTGCTGCGCACGGAGACCTCCGCGCCGCTGACGCTGCCGGAGGCCGGGCGGCTGACGAACTCGCCGGCGTGCGTGCCGGTGACCTTCGCGCCGTCCTGGGCCAGTTCGAGCCTGTGGGCGCCCGACGTGCCCGCGGCGTACGTGATCTCCACGGACCAGGTGCCGCTGACGTCCACGGACGGCGGCTCGGGCTGCGCCGGCGCCGGCGGCGGGTCGCGCAGCAGCCGGACGATCTCGTCCGCCATGATCCGCCAGTCGCCGGGCTCCATCATGTACGGGGTGATGGAGACCCCGGTCCGGTCCGGGTCGGAGCCGCTGGTGGCGTTGAGCGCGATGCGCGGCTCACCCTCGTACAGCGTGTTCATCATGGTGGTGCCCGTGACCCCCGTGCGCTCCGCGCTCCACAGGATGCGCAGCGAGGGCGTCCGGTTCGACAGTCCCTCGGGCTGGGTGATCTCGGTGGTCACCCCGCTCACCGACGTCACGCGGCGGGAGATCTCCTTGAGCCAGTCCGTCCACTCGGCGTACTCGGCGTCGTGGTCGCGCTGGACCCACATCTCGACGGCCGCGAGCATGCCCATGGCCTCTTCCTTGCCGACCTTGAAGCCGCGCGCGTAGCCGTGGTGCGGGGCGCTGTGCACCCACGCGGCCCGTACGAGGTCCTCGCGGCCCAGGATCAGACCGGCCGTCTGCGGGCCCCGCATGCACTTGCCGCCGCTGTAGCCGACGAGGTCGGCGCCGCGCTGGATGTGCACGTTGGGGATGGTGAGGATCTCCGCGGCGGCGTCGACCAGCAGCGGGACCCCGGCGGGCCTGGTCACCGACGCGATCGTCTCGGTGTCCAGCTCGCTGTCGTCCACGCGCGGCCCGGCCATGAGGTAGACCAGCGCGGTCTGCGGGCCGATGGCGGCCTGCAGCTCCTCCTCCGTCTCGACCTGGACGACCTTGAGACCCACCGCGCTGATCGCGGCCTCGTAGACGTTCCGCGAGTGCCGCGGGATGATCGCCTCGGTCTTCTGGAATCCGGTCAGGTCCGGGATGTTGACGTGCAGGTCCGGGTTGCCGCCGGCGGTGCACGCCGCCGCCGCGTGGGTCAGGCCCGCCGAACACCCGGCGCTGACCAGCCCGAACTCCGTCTTGGTCAGCTCGCCGAGGCGGCGGCCGACGGCGTCGGCCAGTTCGTCGAGCTGGACGTACTGCCGCGCTGCCGCATCGATCGCGTCGCGCACCTCGGGCAGCATGAGCGAGCCGCTGAGCACGGTGAACGTACCGCGCCCGTTGATCAGCGGACGGACCCCGATGCGGCCGTAGACGTCCGTGGGGCGGCCCGTGGCCGGGCTCGCGGCGGACGACGCCCCGGACGTGGCCGCGAACGCTTCACCCGCCAGCGAAGGACCCAGCGCGAGTGCTCCCCCGGCCGCCGCGCCTCTCGCGAGCATGGTGCGACGAGAAAGTGCCTCAGCAGGCATTCCGGCCCCCTGTCACCTCGTATGTTGTGGTGCCGTAGACGTTAGAAAGATCGTGAGGCGGCGTTAAGGCCCTCTTTCCGATGCCGCTATTCGGAACCCGGATCCTGCCCAGTCAGCCGCGGCTTGGGTTTCTTCTGACGGTCCGTCCGCGGGGGGCACCGCCCGCCGCCTGCCGGCTGCCGGCCCGGCGAGACGCAGATCACATGTGACCGGCCATTGACGGCCAGGTGACGCGAGAGGACCATACGTAAACGTTTCCAGCGGCTGTAAACCTTTACAGGGGCGCCCTGTTGGGCCGGCCGCGTACGCGACGCGAAGGGGCGAGTGCGATGTCCTCCGGGGGACCACCCACGATCGTGTCGATCGCCGAGCGCGCCGGGGTGTCCATCGCCTCCGTCTCCCGCGTCCTCAACGGCCTGGGCGCCCGCCCCGAGACCGCGTACCGGGTCCGCCGCGCCGCCACCGAACTCGGCTACGTGCCCAACGCCGTGGCCCGGTCCCTCAAGGACGGCCACACCCGCCAACTGACCTTCGCCGTCCCCGACATCGGCAACCCCGTCTACGTCGCCATGGTCCGCGAGATCCAGGCCGTCGCGAAGTCCGCCGGCTACCGCCTGCTGCTGCACTCCACCGACGCCGACGTGGCGGACGAACTCGGCGTCGTACGCAGCCTCGCCGACCGCACCAGCGACGGCCTCGTCCTCGTGCCCATCCGCATCACCTCCGCGCACGTCGAGGCGCTGACCGCCGCGGCCGGCCCCGTCGTCGTCATCGGCTCGCTGCCCGACGACGTGCCCGTGGACGCCGTCCAGGCCGACTCCGTCACCGGCGCGGAACTCGCCGTACGCCACCTCGTCGAGACCGGCCGCCGCCGCATCGCCTTCGTCAACGGCCCCGTCGACACCGTCCCCGGCGGCAACCGCGGCCGGGGCTACCGCGCCGCGCTCGCCGCCTGCGGCATCCCCTACGACCCGGGCCTGGTCGCCGCCACCGACTTCGGCGTCGGCGCCGGCGCCCGCGCCACGGCCCACCTGCTGGACACCCGCCCCGGCCTGGACGCCGTGTTCTGCGCCAACGACCAGCTCGCCATCGGGGCCGCCCAGGCGCTGCACGCCCGCGGCCGGCGCATACCCGAGGACACCGCCGTCGCCGGCATGGACGACAGCGACCTGGCCGTCGCCGCCTGGCCCCCGCTGACCAGCGTCGACCTCGGCGCCGGCGAACGCGGCCGGCGCGCCGCCCGGATGCTCCTGGAACGGCTCGGGCCCGGGGCCGGCGAACCGATCCCCGCCCGCCGCACGACCGCCGCGCCACGGCTCGTCGTACGCGGCTCCACCTCCCCGGGCGCCGCGCCCGCGGGCTCCGACGAGCAGGAAGGCGCGAAGTCCGCATGAGCGTTGCCGCACCACCACCGAAGGCCGCCGGCCGCGGCACCCCGCCACCGCGCACACCACGCGCCCGCAAGGCCGCCCTCGGCCTCGACGGCGGCGCGTGGTTCCTGCTGCTGCCCGCGCTCATCCCCATCCTGGTGCTGAGCGTCGGCCCGCTGCTCTACGGCGCGTCGCTGGCGTTCACCGACGCGCAGGCCGGCCGGACGGAACCCACCGAGTTCATCGGCCTGGAGAACCTCGCCGACCTGCGGCACGACACCCTCTTCTGGGAGTCGTTCCGCATCGGGCTCATATGGGCGGTCTGCGTCACCGCCCTGCAGTTCCTGCTCGCGCTGGGCCTGGCCCTGCTGCTCAACCAGGACCTCCGCTTCCGCTGGTTCGCGCGCACCCTCGCGCTCGTGCCCTGGGCGATGCCCGAGGTCGTCGTCGGCATCATGTGGCGGCTGGTCTACCACCAGGACGCCGGCATCCTCAACGGGACGCTGAGCCAGCTCCATCTCATCGACGAGAACGTCGGCTGGCTCACCAGCCTGTCGCTGGCCCTGCCCGCGGTCATCGCGGTGGGCGTCTGGGCCGGCATGCCGCAGACCACGGTCGTGCTCCTCGCCGGGCTGCAGAACGTCCCGTACGAGCTGAAGGAGGCCGCGGCCCTCGACGGCGCCGGCGTCTGGCGCCGCTTCACCGCCGTCACCTGGCCGGCGATCAAGCCGGTGGTCATCGCCATCACCGCGCTCAACTTCATCTGGAACTTCAATTCGTTCTCCCTGGTCTTCGTGCTCACCCAGGGCGGCCCGGGCGGCGAGACCCGGCTGCCGATGCTCTTCGCGTACGAAGAGGCGTTCGCCTACGGCCAGTACGGCTACGCCGCGGCCATGGGGCTGGCGATGACCGCGGTCATCGCGGTGTTCCTCACCTTGTTCCTGCGGAAGCGACTGAAGGAGGAGGCAAGCTGATGAGCAGCCTCACGGGACTGCGCACCAAGCGCGCCGCCGGCCGCACCGGGCAGTACCTCGCCCTGCTGGCCTACCTGGTCTTCCTCGCCTTCCCGCTGGTCTGGCTGGTCTCCACGGCCTTCAAGTCGCCGCAGGAGCTGGGGAAGATCGACCCCACCTGGATCCCGCAGGACCCCACTCTGCAGAACTTCCGCGCCGCCTTCGACGCCCAGCCGCTCCTGCGCTCTGCCGCCAACAGCCTCCTGGTCGCCGGCAGCGCCGCCCTCATCGCCCTCGCCCTCGCCGTGCCCGCCGCGTACGCGATGGTCCGCCACCGCTCGAAGGTCACCACGGCGGCCACCGGCTGGATCCTGGTCAGCCAGATGTTCCCGTTCGTGCTCATCATCATCCCGCTGTTCATGCTGCTCAAGGAAGCGCGGATGATCGACTCTCTGCTCGGGCTGATCCTCGTCTACGTCGTGTGGAACCTGCCCTTCTCGCTCTGGATGCTCCAGGGCTACGTCAAGGCGGTGCCCGTTTCGCTGGAGGAGGCCGCCGCCGTGGACGGCGCGAGCCGGCTGCGCATCCTGCGCAGCGTGGTGCTCCCGCTGCTCACCCCGGGCCTGGTGGCGACGCTGATGTTCTCCTTCGTCACCGCCTGGAACGAGTTCTTCTTCGCCCTCGTGCTGCTCAAGTCCCCGGAGAATCAGACGATGTCGGTCATCCTCACCCAGTTCCTGGGGGCCGAGGGCGTCGTGGACCTCGGCCCGCTCGCCGCGGCTGCGACCCTCGCCACCATCCCCAGCCTGCTGTTCTTCGCGCTGCTCCAGCGCCGTCTGGTCAGCGGGATGCTCGCCGGGGCGGTGAAGGGATGAGGCCCGCGGCGCGTATCCGCCGTTCCGTCGCTCGGGCCGCCGCTCGGGCCGGCGCCGCCGCCCTGAGCCTGGCGCTGCTGGCCGGGCTCGCCGGCTGCAGCGGCGACGGCGGCTCGGACGACGGCACGGTGACCCTCGACTACCTCAGCCTCGCCTGGCAGGAGGAGTCGGTCGCGGCCAACAAGCGGCTCGTCGACCAGTGGAACGAGGAGCACCCCGAGGTCCAGGTCCGCTACGTGCAGGGCATCTGGGACACCGTGCACGACCAGTTGCTGACCTCCTTCGAGGGCGGCGAGGCGCCCGACGTCATCCACGACGCCGCCGACGACCTCACCGACTTCGCCTACGGCGGCTATCTCGCGGACCTCACCGGCCTGCTGCCCGAGTCGCTGCGCGCCGACATCCCGCGGCAGTCGTGGCAGACCACCACCATGAACGGCGGCATCTACGGCGTCCCCTTCCTGCAGGAGCCGCGGATGATGTTCGCCAACACCGCGCTGCTGGAGGAGTCGGGGGTGCGGGTGCCGACCACCCGGGACCCGTGGAGCTGGGAGGAGTTCGAGGACGCGGCGAAGGAGCTGACCGCGGACACCGACGGCGACGGCAGGACCGACCAGTACGGCGTCGCCTGGGGCATGAAGGAGCCCGTCAGCCAGTCGGTGAACCTCTCGCTGTCCACCGGCGGCGGACTGTTCTCCCGGGAGCAGACCGACGACGGCCCGAAGAACCGCATCGGCTACGGACCCGAGGACTCCGCCGTCGCCGAGACCATCGACCGCCAGGTCAGCGAGGACCGCACCGCCCCGCGCAGCAGCCTGGGGATGTCCGGCTCCGACACGCTGCCCGGCTTCTTCGCCGGGCGGTACGCGATGGTGCCGCTGAACTTCTCGTACCGCCAGCTCGTCACCCAGCAGGCGCCCGACGGCTTCGCGTGGTCGGTGCTCCCGATGCCCGCCGGCGACGGCCCCGCGGGCGGGCTTGCGCAGGGCGTCAGCCCGCAGACGCTGTCGGTCGCCGAGGACAGTGACCACCAGCAGGAGGCGGCCGACTTCATCGCCTTCATGACCCGCCCGGACCACATGGCCGAGCTGGCCGCGGGCGACTGGATGCTGCCCACGGGGAGGGAGGCGCTCAAGGATCCGGCGCTGAACACCGAGAAGTACGGGTGGCGTACGGGCGTGGAGGTGGCCCGCTCGCTGCGGCCCGCGCCGGTGCTCGGGGTCCGGGGGTACCGCGAGTGGTCGGACAAGATCGCCACCCCGGCGTTCCAGCGGTACTTCAACGGCGACACCGACCTGGACGAGCTGCGCGAGTCGCTGGTCGAGGACGGCAACCTCGTACTCGACCGGTACCAGAGATGACGGCGCCGGCCGGCCGGCGGGTATGGGCAGAAACACCAGGAATGACAGGCACCCGAGGCACCGAAGGCACCCGGCACACCCGACGCACCCGAGCATCCGCACCAGGAAAGAGCACGCACCGCACCATGAACCCCACACCATGAGCACAGCAGCCGGTTCCGCACCGTCCGTCCGTCCGGCACCCGCCGCACCCGCCACCCCCGTCCGCCTGCGTCCCGCCGGCCGCGCCGCCGGGCGGGCCGCCCCGACCGCCCGCGACCGGGCCCGCGGCGCCATGCTCGGCCTGGCGGTCGGCGACGCCCTCGGCGCGCCCGTAGAGAACATGAAGCCCTCGCAGATCCGCGAGCGCTGGGGGCGCATCGAGGACTTCGTGGCCGCCGTGCCGGCGGGCACCGACGACACCGAGTACGCGATCTTCTCCGGGTTACTGCTCGCCGAGCACGGCGCGCGCCTCAGCCTCGCGCACGTGGAGTCCGCCTGGCACGAGCGGATCGCCGACCTCGACGAGGGCCCGTTCCGCGGCGCCGGGTTCAGCGAGCGCGGCACCCTGGAGAACCTGCGCCGCGGGCTGGCCGCGCCGATCACCGCGCAGCACCGGCACGCCTGGAGCGACGGACTGGCCATGCGCGCCGCGCCGTTCGGCGTCTTCGCCGCCGGCCGCCCGGCGGAAGCCGCGCGGCTCGTGGCCGTCGACGGCACCGTCAGCCACGAGGGCGAGGGCATCTACGGCGGCCAGGCCGTCGCCGCCGGGGTGGCCGCCGCCATGGCCGGCGACTCCCCGGACGTCGTCGTGCAGGCCGCCCTGTCGGTCATCCCCGAGGACTCCTGGACCTCGCGCTCCCTGCAGCGCGCGGTCTCCGCCGGCCGCCGCGCGCGCCGCGCCCCCGGCGCCACGCCGCTGAGCGTCGAACGCGCCGTGCGCTCCTCGGTCGTCATCGGCGGCTACCCCTGGTCGGACCTGGCGCCGGAGGCCGTCGGTCTGGCGCTCGGCGCCTTCGCCGCCGCCCGCGGCGACTTCGCGGAATCCGTCCTCACCGCCGTCAACATGGGCCGCGACGCCGACACCACCGCGGCCGTCGCCGGAGCCCTGGCGGGCGCGCTGCGGGGGGAGCCGGCCATTCCCGCGGCCTGGGCCGCGGCCATCGGGCCCGTACGGGGCACGTGCCTGCCGTCTATGGCCGGCCACCACGTGCTCGACATCGCGGACCGGCTCGCCCCCGCAGACGAGGAGGCCGCGTCATGAGCGCGCCGCTGCCCGCCTCCCGCCGCGCCCCCAACGCCGGAGCGGCGCCCGGCGCGCCGGACACCCCGGACGGCGCCGCCCGGGGCGCGGGCCGTACGAACGCCGCGGCGGGTGCGCCCGCGAGCCCCGCCGAGGGCGCACAGCGCCCCGCCGTCGCCGCGCCGCGCGCGGAACGGCCCGCCGCGCCGCCGGGTCCGCAGGCCGCCGGGCGTCCCGTCGCTGCCGCCGGCTTCACCGAGGCGGGCGGCGACCTGCGGCGGGTGGAGGGGCTGCTCCTCGGCATCGCCGCCGGCGACGCCGCGGGCTGGCCCGCCGGCCGGCACCGCGCCGCGCGGATGCCCGAGTGGACCCGCCGGCTCACCCGCGAGCTGGACACCTTCGCCGAGCAGAACGCCACCACCACCCTGCCGGTGCCCATCGCGCTCAACCAGCCGCCGGAGCCGCTGCGCCTGGGCCCGTCCGACGACGCGGAGTGGGCCGCGTTCACCGCGTATGCCGTGCTCTCCGCCGGCAGCGGGCTGCACACCGACCTCACCTCGGACCGGCGCGTCCGCTCCGCGCTCACCCTGGCCTGGAGCGCGCTGGCCGACGAGGTCGCCGTCGCCGCGGAGCGCGCGGACGAGATCGAGTCGGCCGAGATCCCGCTGCGCGCCCGTATCTCCGTACGGGCCGGGCTCGGCAACCTCGCCGCCGGCCTGCGCCCGCCCGCCACCGGCCACGACAACCCGCACTACTTCGACGACGCCGCCTGCGTGCGGGCCGCTGTGCTCGCCGCCGTTCACCCGGGCGCGCCGCAACGAGCCGCCGACCTCGCCGAGTTCGACGCCCGCTACACCCAGGACGGCGACGGCGTGCACGGCGCCCGCGCCACGGCCGCCGCGATCGCCGCGGCGCTCGGCGGCCGGCCCGTCGACGCCTGCGTGGACGCCGCGCTCGCCCAGCTTCCCCAGGGCACCGAGATCCTGCGCAACGCCGAACGCGCCGTGGAGTTGGGCCGTACCGCCGTCGCCACCCGCCCGGGGCTGCCCGGCAACGCCTTCGCGCTCGTGCCCGTGCTGGAGCACGAGATCGTCGACCACGTCTACAGCTACGGCATCGCCGCCGCCGAGACCGTGCCCGTCGCGCTCGCCGTCGCCACCGCCGCGGCCGGCGCCATCTCCGAGGCCGTACCCGCCGCCGCGTGCCTGTCGCGCGTCGCGGACTCCGCGCCGGCGCTGGCCGGCGCGCTCACCGGGGCGCTCGGCGGCGCCGCCGGCCTCCCCGCCACCTGGCGGGACGCCTGCCGGATCCTCTCCGGCTGCGCGCTGCCCCAGTTCGCCGGCGCCGATCTCGTCGACCTCGCCCGGCAGTTGGCCGACAAGCAGTTCAGCACCCCCGCGGAAGGACCCCTCGCCTCATGACCCCCACGACCGCTTCCGCTGTGCCCGCAGCTTCGGGCCTGGCCGACCGCACCGCAGGATGCCTCGTCGGCGCGGCCGTCGGCGACGCCCTCGGCGGGCCCGTCGAAGGCTGGACCCCCGAGGCCATCGCCGAGCGCTACGGCGGCCGGGTGCGCGGCATCGTCGAGCCGTTCCACCGCGACGAGTGGCGCACCGCCCGGCCCATCGCCCCGTACCACAAGGGCGACGGGCACGTCACCGACGACACCCTCATGACCCACGCCCTCGTCCGCGTCTACGACAAGGTCCGCGACCACCTCGACGCCTACGCCGTCGCCGCCCACCTCGTGCCGGACCTGATGGGCACCCCGCGCTGGATCCCCGAGCTGGAGGCCGAGGCGCTGCCGCTGCAGCGGATCTTCCTCGCCGAGAAGTGGATCGTGGCGCGGCTGCACTACGGCCACGCCGACCCGCGCGAGGCGGGCGTCGGCAACATCGTCAACTGCGGCGCCGCGATGTACATGGCGCCCGTCGGCGCCGTGAACGCCGGCAACCCCGCGGCGGCCTACGCCGAGGCGCTGGACGTCGCCGGGGCGCACCAGTCGTCGTACGGGCGCGAGGCCGCCGGCGTCTTCGCCGCATGCGTCGCGGCGGCCTTCACTCCGGGCGCCACGCCGGAGTCGGTGGTCGAGGCGGCGCTGGCGCTGGCGAAGGACGGCACCCGTGCGGCCATCGAGGCCGTCTGCGAAGCGGCGGCCGGCTGCGCCGACTTCGAAGAGGCGCTGGCACCGCTGCGCGCGGCCGTCGAGCCGTTCGACACGGTCGGGCCCGAGTACCGCAACCCCTCGCTCGGCGCCCGGCGGCCCTCGCGGCTGCACGCCATAGAAGAACTGCCGGTGGCGCTGGGCATGCTGCTCGTCGGCCGCGGCGACTACCGGCACACGGTCCTCGGCGCCGTCAACTACGGCCGGGACTGCGACTCGATCGCCACCATGAGCGGCGCCGTCGTCGGCGCCCTGGGCGGCGCCGCGGCGGTGCCGGGGGAGTGGGCCGAGGAGGTCGCGCGCGCCAGCCGGCTGGACCTGCTCGCCCCTGCCGCCACGCTGACCGGGGTCGCGCGCGAGGTGTTCGTACGGGACGTGGCGCGCCGCCGCGCCCACGAGGCCGCGTTCGGCGCGCTGGCGGAGGCGTCGTGAGCGGGGCGCCGGCCACCGGGCACGGGGCGCCGCTCCGGCTGACCTGGGTGCAGCCCGAGGACCTCGTCGGCCACGAGCTGCGGCAGGCGGCGGAGGACGGCCGCGCCGCGGGGCCGCTGGCCCGCCGCTGGCTCGCCGCGGGCGGCCATCCGGCGCCGGACCGCGCGGGCGCCTCGCCGGGCCCGCCGAAGCCGCGGCTGCGGGCCCTGGCCGTGGAGCTGCTGGACGAGCTGGCCGCGCTGGAGAGCCCGTTGGCGGCGATCGAGCCCACGGACCTGGACGAGATCAAGGCGGCCTGCCCGCGCTGGCCCGCGCCGGCGCGGGCCGCGGACGGGGACGGGCCGGCCGAGCTGCGTGCCCGGCTGCACGCCGCGTGGCTCGGGCGCGCCGCCGGGTGCGTCCTGGGCAAGCCGGTGGAGAAGGTGACCCTGGCGGGCATCCGGGCCATCGCGCGTGACACCGGCAACTGGCCGGTGCACACCTGGTTCACCGCCGCCGGACTCGACCCCGCCATCGCCGCCGCGCACCCCTGGAACCGCCGCAGCGCCGCCACGTCCCTGGCCGAGAACCTCGACGGCGCACCCGAGGACGACGACCTCAACTACCCGCTGCTCGCCCTGCTCCTCCTCGACCGCCACGGCCACGCCTTCACCACCGCCGACGTCGGCCGGCTCTGGCTCGACGAGCTGCCCGCGGGCCGTACGTTCACCGCCGAGCGGGTCGCGTACCGCAACCTGCTCGACGGCGTCGAGCCCCCGCACACCGGCGCGTACCGCAACCCGTTCCGCGAGTGGATCGGCGCCCAGATCCGCGCCGACGTCCACGGCTGGACCCACCCCGGCGACCCGGCCGGCGCCGCCGCCTCCGCGCACCGCGACGCCGTGCTCACCCACACCGCCAACGGCGTCTACGGCGCCATGTTCGCCGCCGCCGTCATCTCCGCGGCGGCGGGCGGCACCGCGGCGGGCGGCACCGCCGGCGTGGACGAGGCGCTGCGCGCCGGCCTCGCCGTCGTGCCGCCCCGCTCCCGGCTGGCCCGCGCCGTACGGCACGGCATCGAGCTGGCCCGCAGCGAACCCACCGGCACCCCGGAGGGGTTCGCGGCCGTCGTCGACGAACTGCACGCCGTACACGCGGAACGGCACTGGGTCCACGTCGTGCCCAACGCCGCGCTGCTCGCCGCCGCGCTCACCCACGCCCGCGGCGACTTCACCGGCGCCATCTGCCGCGTCGTCTCCGGCGGTTGGGACACCGACTCCAACGGCGCCACCGCCGGGTCCGTCGCCGGGCTGCTCGCCGGGGCGCCGGAGGCGCTGCCGCGGCGGTGGACGGCGCCGCTGCGCAACCGGCTGGCGACCACGGTGGGCGGCATGGACGGCATCGGCTTCGACGAACTCGCCGCCCGCACCGCCGCCCACGCCCTCCCCCCTCCGGCCCGCGGCCTCGCCGGAGCCCGCGCCGGTGCCGCACCACCGCACTACCCCGGAAGGCCCCCCACATGACGACCACCCCCGCGCCGATCGCCGTGTTCGGCAGCGTCAACATGGACCTCGTCGCCTACGCCGCGACCGCCCCGCGCCGCGGCGAGACGGTCTCCGGCCGCGAGTTCCGCACCGTGCCCGGCGGCAAGGGCGCCAACCAGGCCGTCGCCGCCGCCCGCGCGGGCGGCGCGGTGACGATGATCGGCGCGGTCGGTGCCGACGTCTTCGGCGGCGAGCTGCGCGCCGCGCTCGGCGGCGCCGGCGTGGACACCGCGGGGCTGCGCACCGCGGCGGGTGCCAGCGGCACCGCGCACATCGTCGTCGACGACGACGGCGCCAACTCCATCGTCGTCGTCCCCGGCGCCAACGCCACCGTCACCGCCCTCGCCGCCGGCGACGCGGACCGCATCGCCGCCGCCGGCACGCTCCTCGTGCAACTGGAGCTGCCGATGGACGGCGTCGTGGCCGCCGTCGAGTCGGCCCGCGGGCACGGCGTACGCGCCGTGCTCACCCCCGCCCCCGCCCGTCCGCTGCCCGACCGGCTGCTCGCCGCCACCGACCTGCTCGTCCCCAACGAGCACGAGGCCGCCGCCCTGACGGGCCGGGCCGACCCGCGCCAGGCCGCGGCGGCGCTGCTGGAGCGGGTGCCGGAGGTCGTCGTCACCCTCGGCGGCGCGGGCAGCCTGTACGCGGCGCGCGGGCAGGAGCCGGTCGCCGTGCCGGCGCGCGCCGTCCGGGCCGTCGACACCACGGCCGCGGGGGACACCTTCGTCGGCGCGCTGTGCGTGGCGTACGCCGAGGGCCGGCCGATGCCGGCGGCGATGGCGTGGGCGGCAGCCGCCGCCG
The DNA here is from genome assembly GCF_059570535.1 of Streptomyces sp. CNP082. Taxonomy (NCBI): domain Bacteria; kingdom Bacillati; phylum Actinomycetota; class Actinomycetes; order Kitasatosporales; family Streptomycetaceae; genus Streptomyces; species Streptomyces sp. CNP082. Next base: position 35,514 of record NZ_JCANSZ010000011.1, on the reverse strand, counting down.
CGCTCGCCGTGCAGCGGCCGGGCGCGTCGTCGTCGATGCCGGCGCGCGCGGAGATCGACCGGCTGGCGGACGGGGGCCCGTGACCCGCGTACCGCCGCACGAACCCCGCGGGGCCACGGGCGTACGGCCCGCGCAGGCACCGCAACGCACCACCGAGGAAGGCGCGAGACCATGACCGACACCCCCGACGCCGCCGCTTGTGACACCCCCGCCCGTGCCGCCGACGACTCCGCCGCCGCCGGCGCCTCCGCCTCCCCGCCGCCGCAGGCCCCGCTCGCCGGACTGCGCGTCCTGGACCTCGCGACCCTCTTCGCCGGACCGCTCGCCGCGACCATGCTCGGCGACTTCGGCGCCGAGGTCGTCAAGGTCGAGCACCCCGCCAAGCCCGATCCCTCCCGCGGCCACGGCCCCGCCAAGGACGGTGTCGGCCTGTGGTGGAAGCTGCTCGGCCGCAACAAGAAGAACCTCACCCTCGACCTGTCCACCCCCGGCGGGCGGGACGTGCTGCTGCGGCTGGCCGCCGGATCCGACGTGATCATCGAGAACTTCCGCCCCGGCACCCTGGAGAAGTGGGGCCTGGGCTGGGCGGAGCTGTCCGCCGCCAACCCCCGGCTCGTACTGGCCCGGGTCACCGGCTTCGGCCAGTTCGGCCCGTACTCCCGCCGCCCCGGCTTCGGCACCCTCGCCGAGGCGATGAGCGGCTTCGCCGCGGTCACCGGCGAGCCGGACGGGCCGCCGACGCTGCCGCCGTTCGGCCTCGCGGACTCCGTCGCCGCGCTGTCCACCGCGTACGCCGTGATGACCGCGCTCGCCGGGCGGGAGCGCACCGGCCGCGGGCAGGTGGTCGACATGGCGATCATCGAGCCGATGCTGACCGTGCTCGGCCCGCAGCCCCTCTGGTACGACCAGCTCGGCTACGTCCAGCCGCGTACCGGCAACCGCTCCACCAACAACGCGCCGCGCAACACCTACCGCACCGCCGACGGCCGCTGGCTCGCCGTCTCCACTTCCGCGCAGTCCGTCGCCGAGCGGGTGATGCGGCTCGTGGGGCGGCCCGAGCTGGTCGACGAGCCGTGGTTCGGCACCGGTGCGGGCCGGGCGCGGCACGCCGACGAGCTGGACGAGGCGGTCGGCGGGTGGATCGCGCGGCACGACGCCGCGACGGTGGTGGCCGCGTTCGACAAGGCGCAGGCGGCGGTGGCGCCGGTGTACGACGTACGGGACGTGATGGCCGACGAGCAGTACCGGGCGCTCGGCTCGATCACCGAGGTCGAGGACGAGGAACTGGGCACCGTGAAGATGCAGAACGTGCTCTTCCGGCTCTCCGAGACCCCCGGCGCGATCCGCTGGGCGGGCCGGCCGCACGGCGCGGACACCGACGCGGTGCTGGCCGGTCTTGGCCTGACCGGCGCGGAGATAGCCGGGCTGCGGGACGAGGGGGCGGTGTGAGCGCCCCCGGCACGTCCGCGGCCCCGGCTCCGCCGGCGGGCGGGGACGCCCAGGACACGTATCTGACCTGGCTGTACGTGCCCGGGGACCGGCCCGCGACGGTCGCCAAGGCGCTGCGCAGCGGCGCGGACGTGGTGCTGGTCGACCTGGAGGACGCGGTGGCGCCCGAGCGCAAGGCGTACGCGCTGGCCGCGACCGCCGAGTTGCTGAGCGGCCCGCACCCCGGCCCGGTGCCGGTGCACGTGCGCGTCAACGCGCTCGCCGGGCCGCTGGCGGACGGCGAACTGCGAACGCTGGCGCCGCTGCCGGGCCTGGCCGGACTCCGGCTGCCGAAGACCGGCGGGCGCACGGAGGTGCGGCGGGTCGCGGCGGCCTGCGCCGGCGCGCCCGTACCCGCCGGCACGGCGTGCCGCCGCACACCGGACCCCGGCTCCGCCGCGCCCGGCGGCCGGCGCCGCCCCGCGGGCCCGGACGACGGCCCCGGCACCTCGGACCCCGGTCCCCGCTCCACACCCGGGGCCGCCGCACGGCCGGGTCCGGCGGGCGCGCACGGCGCTCCCGCGCCGCCGCCCGGCCATGCGGCCACCGGCGGCGTCCCGCCCCTGTACCCGCTCCTCGAAACCGCCCTCGGCATCGAGCGGGCCTACGAGATCGCCGCCGCGCACCCCGCCGTGCGCGGCATCGCGCTCGGCGAGGCCGACCTGCGGGCCGAGCTGGGCGTCGCCGACGACGCCGGGCTGGCCTGGCCGCGCAGCCGCGCCGTCGTCGCCGCCCGCGCCGCCGGGCTCGCCCCGCCCGCGCAGTCGGTCTACCCGGACGTCGCCGACCTCGACGGCCTCGCCAGCTCCTGCGCCGCCGGCCGGGCCCTGGGGTTCCTGGGCCGTACGGCGATCCACCCCCGGCAACTGCCCGTGATCGAGCGGGCGTTCCGGCCCTCCGGGCAGGAGGTCGAACGGGCCGAGGAGATCGTCGCCGCGGCGGCCACGGACGCGGGCGCGCTCGCGCTCCCGGACGGCCGCTTCGTCGACGCCGCCGTGGTGGCCGAAGCCCACCGCACCCTGCGCCTGGCCCGCCGGCTCACCGCCTGACACACGCCACCGCCCCGGCCGGACGGGAGTCCTCGGGCCGGGGCGGTGGCGGTGGTACGGGCCCGCGCCGGGGACCCCGCAGTCAGCCCAGCGCTCAGCTCAGCGTCGACAGCGCCTCGTTGAGCGTGTGCGACGGCCGCATGACCGCGGCGGCCTTCTCGGGGTCCGGCTGGTAGTAGCCGCCGATGTCGGCGGGCTTGCCCTGCACCGCCAGCAGCTCCTCGACGATCTTCTCCTCCTGCCCGGCCAGCGTCGCCGCCAGCGGCCCGAACGCCTCCGCGAGCTTCGCGTCGGCGCTCTGGCCCGCCAGCTCCTGCGCCCAGTACAGCGCCAGGTAGAAGTGGCTGCCCCGGTTGTCGATGCCGCCGACGCGGCGGGTGGGCGACTTGTTCTCGCTCAGGAACGTCGCCGTCGCCCGGTCCAGGGTGTCGGCGAGGATCTGGGCGCGGGCGTTGTCCGTGGTCTGCGCCAGGTGCTCGAAGGAGACGGCCAGCGCCAGGAACTCGCCGAGGCTGTCCCAGCGCAGGTAGTCCTCCTTGAGCAACTGCTGTACGTGCTTGGGCGCGGAGCCGCCGGCGCCGGTCTCGAACAGGCCGCCGCCGTTCATCAGCGGGACGACGGAGAGCATCTTGGCGCTGGTGCCCAGCTCCAGGATGGGGAAGAGGTCGGTGAGGTAGTCGCGCAGCACGTTGCCGGTGACCGAGATGGTGTTCTCGCCGCGGCGGATCCGCTCAAGCGACAGCGCCATCGCGTCGGCCGGGGCGAGGATCCGGATGTCCAGGCCCTCGGTGTCGTGCTCCGGCAGGTACGCCTGCACCTTGGCGATCAGGCGCGCGTCGTGCGCCCGGCCCTCGTCCAGCCAGAAGACCGCCGGGTCGCCGGTGGCGCGGGCGCGGGTGACGGCGAGCTTGACCCAGTCGCGGATCGGGGCGTCCTTGGCCTGGCACATGCGGAAGATGTCGCCCTCGGCGACCGGCTGCTCCAGCAGCACGGCGCCGTCCTGGTCGACGACGCGCACGGTGCCGGCCGTGCCGGCCTCGAAGGTCTTGTCGTGGCTGCCGTACTCCTCGGCCTTCTGCGCCATCAGGCCGACGTTGGACACCGAGCCCATGGTCGCCGGGTCGAAGGCGCCGTGGGCCCGGCAGTCGTCGATGACGACCTGGTAGATGCCCGCGTAGCTGCTGTCCGGGATGACGGCGAGGGTGTCGGCCTCGGCGCCGTCCGGCCCCCACATGTGGCCGGAGGTACGGATCATCGCGGGCATCGAAGCGTCCACGATGACGTCGCTGGGGACGTGCAGGTTGGTGATGCCGCGGTCGGAGTCGACCATCGCCAGCCGGGGGCCCTCGGCCAGCTCGTCGTCGAACGACGCCTTGATCTCGGCGCCCTCGGGCAGCGCGTCGAGGCCGGCGAGGATGGCGCCGAGCCCGTCATTCGGGGTCAGGCCGGCGGCGGCCAGCGTCGCGCCGTAGCGCGCGAACGTCCGGGGGAAGAAGGCCCGTACCCCGTGGCCGAAGATGACCGGGTCGGAGACCTTCATCATCGTGGCCTTCAGATGCAGCGAGAACAGCACGCCCTCGGTCTTCGCGCGGGCGACCTGCTCACCGAGGAACGCGCGCAGCGCCTCGACGTGCAGCACGGCGGCGTCGACCACCTCACCGGCCAGGACCGGCACCGACTCGCGCAGCACCTCGGTGGTGCCGTCCACGCCGGCCAGCTCGATGCGCAGGCTGCCGTCGCGCTCGACGACCGCGGACTTCTCGGTGGTGCGGAAGTCGTCGGCGATCATGTGCGCGACGTTGGTCTTCGACTCCGGGGACCAGGCGCCCATGCGGTGCGGGTGGTTGCGGGCGTAGTTCTTCACCGAAGCGGGGGCGCGGCGGTCGGAGTTGCCCTCGCGCAGCACGGGGTTGACGGCGCTGCCCTTGACCTTGTCGTAGCGGGCGCGGATGTCGCGCTCCTCGTCGGTCTTGGGCTCGTCCGGGTAGTCCGGCAGGTCGTAGCCGTGCGTGCGCAGCTCGGCGATGGCGGCCTTGAGCTGCGGAATGGACGCCGAGATGTTCGGCAGCTTGATGATGTTCGCCTGCGGGGTCTGCGCCAGCGCGCCCAGCTCGGCGAGCGCGTCGGACACCTGGCGGTCGGCCGGCAGCCGCTCGGGGAAGTGCGCGAGGATCCGTCCGGACAGGGAGATGTCACGGGTCTGGACCTCGACCCCGGCGGTCGCGGCGTACGCCTGGACCACCGGCAGGAACGAGTATGTGGCCAGGGCCGGGGCCTCGTCGGTGTGGGTGTAGATGATCGTCGATGCTGATTCAGTCACCGGGTGCTCCAGTCCGCGTCGCTGCTCTGCCGGATTGCTTGATATCAAGATATCCCGTGTGCTCCGCGCGCCGGACAGGGCCCTGGGCCGCGGCGGCGGTAGAGATGCGTCACACCTGCCCGGCGGTACGGAAGGCGCACAGGCGACCGGATAAGCTCCCGAAACCGATCTCCCGGGGGGGACCTGGCTCATGCGTGGACTGCGAATACTGCTCGTGGTGTGTCTCGTGCTCGGCGTGCTGTTCGTGGCCGCCGACCGGGTGGCCGTCCTCGTCGCGGAGGGGAAGGTCGCGGACAAGATCCAGGCCAGGCAGGGCCTGGAGGGCAGCACGGAGGTGTCCATCAACGGCTTCCCGTTCCTGACCCAGCTCCAGGGCAAGCACCTCGACGACGTCGACGTCACGATGACCGGCATCCGCGCGGACTCGGCCGCCGGCACCGGGGAGCGGCTGCTGATCTCCGAGTTCAGCGTGGAGCTGAGCGGTGTCGAACTCGACGGCGACTACGGCGGCGCGACCGCGGAGAGCGCCGAGGGCTCCGCCGTCATCGCGTACGAGGCACTGACGGCCGTGGCCGGGCAGCAGGGCGTCACCTTCGCCTACGGCGGCGAGGGCAAGGTGAAGGTCACCGCGAGCGCCGAGGTGCTCGGCGCGCCGGAGCCGGCCGAGGTGCTCTCCACGGTCGCCACCGAGGGCGGCGACACCATCCGGCTGCGGGCGGACGACGTCCCGGCCGCCGGCGTGCCCGGGGCGGAGGAGGCGGTGCGCCAGGCCGTCGATGTCGAGCGGCAGGTCGGCGGGCTGCCCGACGGCGTACGGCTCGACATGGTCACGGCCACCGCGGACGGCATCGTGGTCGACGTGGCGGGCCAGGGGATCCGCGTCGCGGGCTGAGCCGGCGCCGGGCCGCCGCTGGGCGCGCCCGGTTCAGCCGAGGTTCACCAGGAAGTCGCGGCACGCCTCCTCGCAGCGGCGGCACGCCTCGGCCCGCGCCGCCGCCCCCGGTGCCTCGGCGGCCAGCCGCTCGTAGTCCTCGGCGCACGCCGCGCACGTCGCGGCGCACAGCTCGACCTGCGCCCGCAGCCCCGGCGCGTCGTACCGGCCGTGCTGCGAGAGCATCCGGGAGGTCTGCTCGCACACGTCCGCGCACTGCAGGTCCAGCCGCTGCACCGCGCCGGGCTCCGCCGCGCCGGCGGGCTGCAGGCACGCCGTCGCGCACTCCGCGCACGCCTGGGCGCAGACGAAGCCGTTCTCGATGTAGCGGACGAGGGCCTCACGATCGAGCTCGTCGGCCGAAACAGCCACCGGGATCGCCTCCTTCACCGTCAACCGCCGTCCCTCGCGCGTCAGCTCATCGGACCCGGCTGCGGACTGGGCTCCGGCACCGGGTCGGGTCCTGGCGGCTTGGGAATCGGATCCGGCGCGGGCCCCGGCTCCGGCACGGGGCCGGGACCAGGACCAGGGCCGGGACCAGGGCCGGGACCAGGGCCGGGGCCGGGACCAGGGCCGGGGCCGGGACCAGGACCAGGACCAGGGCCGGGGCCGGGACCAGGACCGGGGCCAGGTCCGGGTTCGGGGCCGGGTTCGGGTTCGGGTCCAGGCCCGGGGCTGGGGCGCGGGTCCGGTCCCGGTGGTGCGGGCGGCGGCGGCATCGGCGGTACGGGGTCGGGCTCCCGGTCCGCCGCCGGGGACGGGCGGGTCCCGGTGTCCGCTGCCGGCACCCGGGTCGGCTGCGTCGGCATGTCGTCCTCCCGTGACGGGGCTTGCGCGTGTTTCCGTAGCGGTCAAGGGGGCGGGTGCCCCGCCGCACCCCGCTTCACGCCCCCGCGCCGCAAGATCCGCCCGATTGCCGCCCGGCGGCCCGGTGCCGGACCGGCCCGCCGCCGACGGCCCGCAGGGCGGTACGGCTGCCACGTGGGACACTGAAGTACGTGCGTTTCCTGAATGACTCTCCCGCCCCGTACGACCTGACGTACGACGACGTGTTCATGGTCCCCCGCCGCTCCGGCGTGGGCTCCCGCCAGGCCGTGGACCTGTCCTCCGCCGACGGCACCGGCACCACCATCCCGCTCGTCGTCGCCAACATGACGGCCATCGCCGGCCGCCGGATGGCCGAGACCGTGGCCCGCCGCGGCGGGCTCGTCGTCATCCCGCAGGACATCCCCATCGACGTCGTCACGGAGGTCGTCTCCTGGGTCAAGCGGCGCGACCTGGTGCTCGACACCCCCATCGTCCTCGGCCCCCACTCCACCGTCGCCGACGCGCTGGCGCTGCTGCCCAAGCGGGCGCACGGTGCCGCCGTCGTCGTCGAGGACGGCCGTCCGGTGGGCGTCGTCACCGAGGCCGACCTGACCGGCGTGGACCGCTTCACCCAGCTCGCCGAGGTCATGTCCCGCGAGCTGCTGACCCTCGACGCGGACATCGACCCGCGCGAGGCGTTCAACCGGCTGGACGCCGCCCACCGCCGGCTCGCCCCCGCCGTCGGCCCCGACGGGCGGCTCGTCGGCCTGCTCACCCGCAAGGGCGCCCTGCGGGCCACGCTGTACACCCCTGCCACCGACGCCCGCGGCCGGCTGCGCATCGCCGCCGCGGTGGGCATCAACGGCGACGTCGCCGGCCGCGCCGGGCAGCTCCTCGACGCCGGCATCGACACCCTCGTCGTGGACACCGCGCACGGCCACCAGGAGCAGATGGTCCACGCGCTGCGCGCCGTCCGCGCCCTGGACCCCGGGGTGCCGGTGGTGGCGGGCAACATCGTCGCCGCCGAGGGCGTACGCGACCTCGTCGAGGCGGGCGCCGACATCGTCAAGGTCGGCGTCGGGCCCGGCGCGATGTGCACCACCCGCATGATGACCGGCGTCGGCCGGCCGCAGTTCTCCGCCGTGCTGGAGTGCGCGGCCGAGGCGCGCCGGCTCGGCAGGCACGTGTGGGCCGACGGCGGCGTGCGCCACCCCCGCGACGTCGCCATGGCGCTGGCCGCCGGCGCCTCCAACGTCATGATCGGCTCCTGGTTCGCCGGCACCTACGAGTCCCCGGGTGACCTGCAGCAGACCGCGGACGGGCGGCTGTACAAGGAGAGCTTCGGCATGGCCTCGGCGCGCGCCGTCCGCGGCCGTACCGCCGTGGAGTCCGCGTACGACCGTGCCCGCAAGGGCCTCTTCGAGGAGGGCATCTCCACCTCGCGGATGTTCCTGGACCCGGCGCGGCCGGGCGTCGAGGACGTGATCGACGCCATCGTCGCGGGCGTGCGCAGCGCGTGCACCTACGCCGGGGCGGCGAACCTGGAGGAGTTCCACGAGCGGGCCGTGGTCGGCGTGCAGAGCGCCGCGGGGTACGCCGAGGGCAAGCCCCTGCACGCGAGCTGGCAGTAGCGCGCCCCCGCCGACCGCCCCGCCCGCCGGTCTCCCCCGGCGCCCGGCGTCCGGCAGCCGGGGGAGACCGGCCCGCTGAGCGCGGCTGGTCTCCCCTGATCTCCCCGGCCGGACCGCGCGGGAGCCGCCCGGCCGGCCGTGGTGTACTGCGGATATGCGACTCGACGAGCTGGACGAGCGGATCGTGCGCGCCCTCGCCGAGGACGCCCGCCGCACCTACGCCGACATCGGCGCCGAGGTCGGCCTGTCCGCGCCCGCGGTCAAGCGGCGCGTGGACAGGCTGCGCGCCGCCGGCGCCATCACCGGCTTCACCGTACGCGTCGACCCCGCCGCGCTCGGCTGGGCCACCGAGGGCTACGTCGAGCTGTACTGCCGCTCCAACACCGGCCCCGGCGACATCCGCCGAGCCCTGTCGGGCTACGCCGAGGTGGCCTCCGCCTCCACCGTCACCGGCGACGCCGACGCCGTCGTGCAGATCTTCGCCACCGACATGCGCCACTTCGAAGAAGTGCTGGAACGGATCGCGGGTGAGCCGTTCGTCGAGCGCACCAGATCGGTCCTCGTCCTCTCCCCGCTGGTACGCCGTTACGCCCCTGAGCCGCCGCTCTGAGCCGCCCTCGCGGGCCACGCAACGGATCGGCGCCGAAGCCGGAGAACACGCAACGAATCGCCTGGTCGGACGCAATCGACCGGCCTTGTTCCGGGCCGGTGGCCGGACGTACCGTCGGGAGCAACGACCGACCACCTGCTTAGCGAGGTTGCACATGGCGCCGCTGCGCATCGCCCTCCTCCAGGGGCCGGCCGGGGTGCCCCCCGACCCGCAGGAGGGCCTTATCGCCCTGGAGGCCGCCGCCCGGACCGCCGCCGTCGGCGGCGCGCGGCTGCTGGTGGCCTCCGAGCTGTTCCTCAGCGGGTACGCCAGCGACCCCGCCGGCCGCGCCGAGCCGGCCGACGGCCCCGGCGCCCGCGCCGTCGCCCGGATCGCCGCCGACCACGGCCTGTCCGTCGCCTACGGCTATCCGGAGCGGGACGGCCCCGACGTGTACAACGCCGTCCAGCTCGTCACCCCGTACGGCTATCCGGCGGCCAACTACCGCAAGACGCACCTCTTCGGTGACTTCGAGCGGAAGTTCTTCACCCCCGGGGACACCCCCGTGGTCCAGGCCGACGTCGACGGCATCCGCGTCGGCATCCTGATCTGCTACGACGTGGAGTTCCCCGAGCTGGTGCGGGCGCACGCCGTGGCCGGCACGGAAGTGCTGCTCGTGCCCACCGCGCTGATGCGCCCGTACGAGTTCGTGGCCCGCACCCTCGTCCCCGCGCGCGCCTACGAGAGCCAGCTCTACGTCGCGTACGCCAACCGCGTCGGCGCCGAGGGCGACTACCACTTCGCCGGGCTGAGCCGCCTGGTCGCGCCCGACGGGACGGTGCGCGCCAGCGCCGGGCACGACGGCGAGGACCTGGTGCTCGCCGAGGTCGACCCGGCGCGGATAGCCGCCGCCCGCGGGGAGAACACCTATCTCGCGGACCTGCGGCCCGAGCTGTACGCCTGACGCTCCCCTTCAGACCTCAGCCCTCATCAGCCCGGCCCGCCCGCGTTCCCGCACCCGCACCCGCACCCGCACTCCCTGAGCCCGTACCCCCGCACGCCCGGGCGGCGACCGCGCGCCGCCCTGCCCGCACGACCGAGGAGCCCCGCCCGATGACGTCCACCGTGCCCACCGCCGTCCACCCCGCGGGGGAGGAGACCGCCCGTCGGCCGATCACGATGTTCGGCCCCGACTTCCCCTTCGCGTACGACGACTACCTCGGCCACCCCGCCGGGCTCGGCCAGGTACCGGCGACCGAGCACGGCACCGAGGTCGCCGTCATCGGCGGCGGGCTCTCCGGCCTCGTCGCCGCGTACGAGCTGTTGAAGACGGGCCTGAAGCCGGTGGTCTACGAGGCGGACCGGATCGGCGGCCGGCTGCGCACCGAGACGTTCCCCGGCTGCGACCCCGCGCTCACCGCCGAGCTGGGCGCGATGCGCTTCCCGCCGTCGTCCACGGCGCTGCGGCACTACATCGACCTCACGGGGCTGCGGACCCGCCCGTTCCCCAACCCGCTGGCGCCCGGCACCCCCTCCACCGTCGTCGACCTCAAGGGCGTCTCCCACTACGCCCGCACCATCGACGACCTGCCGCAGGTCTACCGCGACGTCGCCGCCGCCTGGGCCGACTGCCTGGAGGAGGGCGCGGACTTCACCGCCATGAACAGCGCCATCCGCGAGCGCGACGTGCCGCGCATCCGCGAGCTGTGGGCCGCCCTGGTCGAGCGGCTCGACAACCAGACCTTCTACGGCTTCCTCTGCGACTCCGCGGCCTTCCGCTCCTTCACACACCGGGAGATCTTCGGCCAGGTCGGCTTCGGCACCGGCGGCTGGGACACCGACTTCCCCAACTCCATCCTGGAGATCCTGCGCGTCGTCTACACCGAGGCGGACGACGACCACCACGGCATCGTCGGCGGCAGCCGGCAGCTCCCGCTGCGGCTCTGGGACCGCGCGCCGGACAAGACCGTGCACTGGGCGCAGGGCACGTCGCTGGCCGCCCTGCACGACGGCGGCGCCCCGCGGCCCGCCGTCACCCGGCTCGCCCGCGCCGCCGGCGAGCGCATCACCGTCACCGACGCCTCCGGGGACGTACGCACCTACCGGGCCGCGGTCTTCACCGCCCAGTCGTGGATGCTGCTGTCGAAGATCGACTGCGCCGACGAACTGCTGCCCATCGACCACTGGACCGCCGTCGAACGCACCCACTACATGGGGTCCTCGAAGCTGTTCGTCCCCGTGGACCGGCCGTTCTGGCTGGACCGCGACGAGCGGACCGGGCGGGACGTGATGTCCATGACGCTCACCGACCGCATGACCCGCGGCACCTACCTCCTCGACGACGGCCCGGACCGGCCGGCGGCGATCTGCCTGTCGTACACCTGGTGCGACGACAGCCTCAAGTGGCTGCCGCTGCCGGCAGAGGAGCGGATGGAGGTCATGCTCAAGTCGCTCGGCGAGATCTACCCGGACGTCGACATCAGGAAGCACGTCATCGGCCCGCCGGTGACGGTGTCCTGGGAGGACGAGCCGTACTTCATGGGCGCGTTCAAGGCCAACCTGCCCGGCCACTACCGCTACCAGCGGCGGCTGTTCACCCACTTCATGCAGGACAGGCTGCCGGCGGGGAAGCGCGGGCTGTTCCTGGCCGGCGACGACATCTCCTGGACGGCGGGCTGGGCCGAGGGCGCGGTGCAGACCGCGCTGAACGCGGTGTGGGGCGTGATGCGGCACCTCGGCGGCGCCACCGACCCTGCCAACCCCGGGCCGGGCGACGTCTTCGACGCCATCGCCCCGGTGGAGCTGCCGGAGGACTGACGCGGGCGGCTCAGCCGTCGCCGCGCTGCCGGCCGGGCTGCCCGCGCAGCGGGACCAGCAGACAGCGCGAGACCAGCCCCACCGACTGATCCAGCCGCTCGGTGAACTCCTCGTCCACCTCCGGCAGTCCGCGCAGCCGCCACAGCACCCGGGCCGCCGCCCAGGCCGCGTCCCGGGCCCGGTCCAGGCTCCACGCCCCCGCGAGGTGGGTGAGCGGATCGGCCACGTCCAGCAGGTCGGGACCGGGCATGAGCTGTTCGCGGATCCGCTCCTCCAGCCGTACGAGGAGGTCGCCCACGCGCTCGTAGTCGCCCTCGACGTCGTCCGGTTCGCGCCCGAGCGCGCGGCAGGTCGCGACGACGGCGCGCGGGAGGTCGTAGCCGATGTGGGCGTTGATGCCGGCGAGGGCGAACTGCAGGGTGTGGACGCCGCGATGGCGGCGGGCCTGGAACAGCGGGCGCCAGCACGCGGGCGGGCGGCGGCCCGCCGCGGTGTCGTCCACCGCGGCCAGGAACCGGCCGGCGAAGTCCGCGGCGAGCCCGGCGGCAGCGGTCCGGTCGGCGAAGTCGCCGGCCGCCAGGCGCAGCCGTACCTCGTCGGTCACCTCGAGGTACACCGAGCTGAAGACCGCCACCCCGTCGCGCCGGGGCAGCTCGCACGTCAGCGCGCGCATCCGTTCAGCGGCGGCGTCGAGGGCCCCGCGGGCCGCCGTGTCCTGCACAGACATCATGGCCGTCACCCTGGCAGCCGGGAGACCGCGCGGCCACCACCGGCCGTGGCGAGGCCCCGAGTACCCCTCGTACGGGTGGTGCCCGCCGGCCCGCCGTGACCGCCCCGGGCCCCGCGGAGGTGATCCAGCCCACAGGACCAGGCGGGTTGGTCCGCGCCGGAGCGTGGCAGACTGGAGGAGTACCAGTGACGTACGCGCACTCCGGGGTCGGTGAAAATCCGAACCGGCGGTAACAGTCCGCGACCCGGCCGCTGCCAGCGGCCGGTTGACCAGGTGGAATTCCTGGACCGACGGTGAAAGTCCGGATGGGAGGCAGTGCGCGGCGGGATGCCACAGGTGCGCCGCCGGCGGCGGCCCGCTCCTTTCCGGGCGGCCCCCCGTCTCCCGGCCGGCGCCCCGGTGATCGCGTTCCGTAACTGTCGTCAAGACAGGCCCCGGAGTCCGTGCCCGACGAGGCAGGAGGACCCGGGTGGCCACCCCAGCCGAAGCGCAGGCCATGCGCCGCGCCATCGCGCTCGCCTCCCGAGCGCTCGGCGACACCAGCCCCAACCCCGTCGTCGGCTGCGTGATCCTGGACGCCGCCGGCCAGCCGGCCGGCGAGGGCTGCCACGCCCGCGCCGGCGGCCCGCACGCCGAGGTCGCCGCCCTCGCCGACGCGGGGGAGCGGGCCCGCGGCGGCACCGCCGTCGTCACCCTCGAACCCTGCAACCACACCGGTCGTACGGGCCCGTGCGTCCGCGCCCTCGCCGCCGCCGGCGTCGCCCGCGTCGTCTACGCCGTCACCGACCCCACCCCCGCGGGCGCCGGCGGTGCCGCCGCGCTCGCCGACGCCGGCGTCGAGGTCGAGGGCGGCCTGCTCGCCGACGAGGCCGCCGCCGGGAACGAGCCGTGGCTGACCGCCGTGCTCCGCGGGCGCCCCTTCGTGCTGTGGAAGTACGCCGCCACGCTCGACGGCCGCAGCGCCGCCGCCGACGGCTCCAGCCGCTGGATCACCTCGCCCGCCGCCCGCGCCGACGTCCACCGGCTGCGCGCCGAGGCCGACGCCGTGGTCGTCGGCTCCGGCACCGCGCGCGCCGACGACCCGCAGCTCGCCGTCCGCGGGGCGCGCGCCGAGGCGGGCGTCACCCAGCCGCTGCGGGTCGTCATCGACACCGAGGGCACCGCGCTCACCCCCGGGGCCCGGCTCCTCGACGGCACCGCCCCCACCCTCGTCGCCGTGGCCGCGGACGCCGCAGCCGCCGCCGTCGACGGCCTCACCGCGGTCCTCGAAGCCGCCGAGACCCACAGCGGCCAGCGCGCCGACGTGGTGCGCCTGCCGCGCGCCGCCGGCGGCCGGGGCCTGGACATCGGCGCGCTGCTCGCCGCGCTGTACGGGCGGGACGTGCGCTCCGTACTGCTGGAGGGCGGCCCGACCCTGGCCGGGGCGTTCCTCGCCGCCGGCGTCGTCGACCGGGTCGTCTGCTACCTCGCCCCCGTCCTGCTGGGCGCCGGGCCCGCCGCGCTCGCCGACGCCGGAATCGGGACGATCGGCGAAGCGTTGCGTCTCGATGTCACCGCCGTCGATCACCTCGGTCCCGACCTGCGGCTGACCGCCGTGCCGGGGCCCGCCCCCGAGCCGCCCGCCACCAAGGAGAGCTGACGTTGTTCACCGGAATCGTTGAAGAGCTCGGCGAGGTCGTCGCCGTCGAAGAGCTGCCCGACGCCGCCCGCTTCCGGCTGCGCGGCCCCGTCGTCACCGAGGGCGCCCGGCACGGCGACTCCGTCGCCGTCAACGGCGTCTGCCTGACCGTCGTCGACCACGAGGGCCCGGAGTTCACCGCCGACGTGATGGCCGAGACGCTCAACCGCTCCAGCCTCGGCGGCCTCGCCCCCGGCGACCGGGTCAACCTGGAGCGCCCCACCGCCGTCGGCGGGCGTCTCGGCGGGCATCTGGTGCAGGGCCACGTGGACGGCACCGGCGAGATCATGGAGCGCAAGACCTCCGAGAACTGGGAGGTCGTCACCGTCTCGCTGCCCGACGACCTCACCCGCTACGTCGTGGAGAAGGGCTCCATCACCGTGGACGGGGTGAGCCTCACCGTCGTGGACGCCGGCCCCGACTTCTTCACCGTGAGCCTCATCCCCACCACGCTCGCGCTGACCACCCTCGGCCGCAAACAGCCGGGGGACACGGTCAACCTGGAGGCCGACGTCGTCGCCAAGTACGTCGAGCGGATGCTCGCCCCGCACGCCGACCGCGCCCGGGGAGCGCGCGAATGAGCACCCTGGACTCCCTGAACGGGGTGGCCTTCTCGGTGTTCGGCGAGGACATCAAGTGGGCCGACATGACCGGCAACGTGCTGGGCGTCGCCGCCCTCGCCCTCGGCTGGCGCCGCCGGGTGGCGGTCTGGCCGGCCCAGTTGCTCTCCGGCGCGGTGCTCGTCGTCGCGTACGCCTCCGCCGGCCTCACCGGCGGCGTCGGCAAGCAGTTGCTGGTGGTCGGCGTCTCGGTGTGGGGCTGGACGCAGTGGACGCGCGGCCGGCGCGAGAGCGGGGCGGTGCAGGTGCGCTTCGCCACCTGGGCCGAGCGCGGCTGGCTCGTCGCCGCCACCGCGGCCGGCACCACCGCCGTCGCCCTGCTCTTCCTCGCCGTCCCGTCGCTGTCCTGGAACCCCTGGCCGGACGCCTACCTGTTCACCGGCTCGGTCGCCGCCATGGTCGCCATGGCCCGCGGCTGGGTCGAGTTCTGGTTCGCCTGGCTCGCCGTGGACGCCGTCGGCGTCCCCCTCGCGTACTCCAGCGACCTGAAGTTCTCCGCCCTCGTGTACGTCGTCTACGGCGTCGTCGTCCTCCTCGGCCTGCGCGCCTGGTGGACCGCGAGCCGCCGCATCACACCGCCCGCCGCCGGGCGGCCGGAGGCACTGGAAGGAGCCGTCGCATGACCGTTCTGCAGACCCGGCAGCCCACCGGGGACGCGGAGGACCTCCGCCTCGATTCCGTCGAGCGTGCGATAAAGGAGATCGCCGCCGGCCGGCCCGTGGTCGTCGTGGACGACGAGGACCGCGAGAACGAGGGCGACCTCATCGTCGCCGCCGAGCTGATCACGCCCGCGACCGTCGCGTTCATGATGCGCGAGTGCAGCGGCATGATCTGCATGCCGATGGCGGGCGAGGCGCTGGACCGGCTCGGCATCCCGCAGATGGTCCAGCGGAACACCGAGTCCAAGCGCACCGCCTTCACCGTCACCGTGGACGCCTCCGCGGCCCACGGTGTCAGCACCGGCATCTCCGCGTCCGACCGGACGAGGACGATCCGGCGGCTCGCCGACCCCGAAGCCGTCGCCGCGGACTTCGTCCGCCCCGGCCACATCTTCCCGCTGCGCGCCCGCGAGGGCGGCGTGCTCGCCCGCGACGGGCACACCGAGGCGGGCGTGGACCTGGCCCGGCTCGCCGGGCTGCGGCCCGCCGCGGCGATCGTGGAGATCGCCGGCGAGGACGGCGAGATGCTGCGGCTGCCGCAGCTCGTGCCGTTCGCCCGCAAGCACGGCTTCGCGATCATCTCCATCGCCGACCTCATCGCCTACCGCCGTGCCACGGAGCCCGCCACCGGCCCCGCCCCGGCCGCTCCCCGGCGCCCCGCGGACTCCGCCGCCGAGCCGGCCGCCGCGCCCGGGGACGGCCCCGCAGCAGCCCCCGCCGTACGCCGCGAGGCCGAGACCCGGCTGCCCACCGCGTACGGCGACTTCACCGCGTACGGCTACCGCTCGACCGCCGACGGCGTCGAGCACATCGCCCTGGTCATGGGCGACGTCAGCGCGGCCGACCCCGGCGGGGAAGTGCTCGTACGCCTCCACTCCGAGTGCCTGACCGGCGACGTCTTCGGCTCCCAGCGGTGCGACTGCGGGCCGCAGCTCCACGCCTCGCTGCGCCGCGTCGCCGCCGAGGGCCGCGGCGTCGTGATCTACCTGCGCGGCCACGAGGGCCGCGGCATCGGCCTGCTGTCCAAGCTGCGCGCCTACGAACTGCAGGAGCGCGGGCGCGACACCCTCGACGCCAATCTGGAGCTGGGCCTGCCCGCCGATGCCCGCGACTACGCCGCGGGCGCCCGCATGCTCGCCGACCTCGGCGTCACCTCGGTGCGCCTGCTGACCAACAACCCGGAGAAGGTCGACGCCCTGCTGCGCCACGGCCTTGCCGTCACCGGCCGCGAGCCCACCCCCGTCGAGGCCGGCGAGCACAATCTGCGCTACCTGCGCACCAAGCGTGACCGCATGGGCCACGACCTGCCGTGGCTGGACGCCGCGCCCGTGGCGGTGTGCAGCAACCAGTGACCCCGTAACCACCCTGCGGCACTCATGTCGCAGACCCCACCTTCCGTACACCCGCACAGCACGACGAACGAGGAGAGCCGTGAGCGGCAAGGGCGCCCCCGAACTGACCGTGAAGAACTGCGAGGACCTGCGGGTCGCCGTCGTCGCCGCGCTCTGGCACGAGCAGGTGATGGACGGGCTCGTCGACGGTGCCCTGCGCGCCCTCGGCGAGCTGGGCATCGTCGAGCCCACCCTGCTGCGCGTCCCCGGCAGCTTCGAGCTGCCGGTGGTCGCCAAGGCGATGGCCGACCGCGGCTACGACGCCGTCGTTGCCCTCGGCGTCGTCATCCGCGGCGGCACCCCGCACTTCGACTACGTCTGCCAGGGCGTCACCCAGGGCCTGACCGGGGTCAGCGTGGAGACCGGCGTGCCCGTCGGCTTCGGCGTGCTCACCTGCGACACCGAGGAGCAGGCGCTCGCCCGCGCCGGGCTCGCCGACTCCGTGGAGGACAAGGGCCACGAGGCGGCCACCGCCGCCGTCGCCACCGCCGCGGCGCTGCGCACCGTCGCCGAGCCCTGGCGCTGAGCGCCCCCGCGGACCCCGTAGACTTGGGCCCACCATGGCCAGCAAGACATTCGAGGAGCTCTTCACCGAGCTCCGGCAGAAGGCAGCCACCGGCGACCCCGCCACCTCCCGTACCGCCCAGCTCGTCGAGCAGGGCGTGCACGCCATCGGCAAGAAGGTCGTCGAGGAGGCCGCGGAGGTCTGGATGGCCGCCGAGCACGAGGGCGAGGACCGCACCGCGGAGGAGATCTCCCAACTCCTCTACCACCTGCAGGTGATGATGGTCGCCCGGGGCATCTCCCTGGACGACGTCTACGCCCGCCTCTGACGCCCGTACGCACCCCTGAAGCCGACCCGCAGAACAGGAAGAGATACGACCATGCTGCGCATCGCCGTCCCCAACAAGGGTTCCCTCGCCGAGCCTGCGTCGGCGATGCTCCATGAGGCCGGTTACCGGCAGCGCACGGACCGCCACGAGCTGGTGCTCACCGACGCCGCCAACGACGTCGAGTTCTTCTTCCTGCGCCCCCGCGACATCGCCGTCTACGTCGGCTCCGGCCGCCTCGACGTCGGCATCACCGGCCGCGACCTGCTGCTCGACTCCGGCGCCGGCGCCGAGGAGATCATGCAGCTCGGCTTCGGCGCCTCCACCTTCCGCTTCGCCACCCGCCCCGGCACCGCCGCCGGCGTCGCCGACTTCGGCGGCATGACCGTGGCCACGTCCTTCTCCGGGCTGGTCGCCAAGCACCTCGCGGACAACGGCGTGGACGCGGAGGTCGTGCACCTCGACGGCGCCGTGGAGACCGCGATCAAGCTCGGCGTCGCCGAGGTCATCGCCGATGTCGTCGAGACCGGCACCACGCTGCGGCAGGCCGGGCTGGAGATCATCGGGGAGCCGATCCTCACCTCCGAGGCGATCGTGATCCGCGGCACCGCCTCGCCGCGGGAGGAGCCGAAGGTACGGCAGTTCCTGCGCCGGATGCAGGGCGTCCTCGTCGCCCGCCGGTACGTGATGATGGACTACGATATCCGCGCCGAGCACCTGGAACAGGCCGTGGCCCTCACCCCGGGGCTGGAGTCGCCCACCGTCTCGCCGCTGCACCACGAGGGGTGGGTCGCCGTCCGCTCGATGGTGCCCACGGCGGAGGCCCAGCAGATCATGGACGAGCTGTACGAGCTGGGGGCCCGCGCCATCCTCACCACCACGATCCACGCCTGCCGCCTGTGACCGCCGCCGGGCTGCCGGTCACCTTCCGGCCACGCCGCACCCAGGTGGTGCTCGTCACCTGCGGCCTCGCGCTCTTCGGCGTGCTCACCGCGCTCGGGCTGACGCTGAGCATGAACGTGGGGGAGCGGATCAGCTTCATCGTGGTCGGGCTGCTCTTCCTCGGCGGGCTGCTGCTGCTCGGCCGGCCCAAGGTGGTCGCGGCCGACGACGGCGTCACCGTCACCAACCTGACCAACCGCCGGCATCTGGCCTGGGCCGAGATCCTCCGCGTCAACCTGGGGCCCGGCGACCCCTGGGTCTCCCTCGACCTCGCCGACGGCACGAGCCTGCCGGCGATGGGCATCCAGCCGGGCATCGCCCGGGAGCAGGCCGAGCAGGACGCACGGGCGCTCGCCGCGCTGGCCGCCGAACGCGGCACGGGCGTGTCCGGCACCTGAGGCCGCCCTGCGCCTGAGGCTGCCCTGCGCCCCGGGGTCGTGTTTACTGTGGTGCCCAAGGCCCCCCGAGGGACCTTCCCGGAGCCGCGCGCACCGGGTCACCCGGCGACCCGAGGAGTGAGCCCCCCAGGGCGATGGACGGATCCTCCTGCAGTACCGGCGCCGCCCCCCGCGCGGAGGCGGCGCGATGATCACCTCACTGGCCCTGCTCGGCCTGGCGTTCCTGCTGGTCCTGGCCAACGGCTTCTTCGTGGCGGCGGAGTTCGGGCTCGTCGCCGTGGAGCGCCCGCAGGCGGAACGGGCCGCCGCGGCCGGCGACCGGCGCGCCGCCCGCGTCGTGGCCGCGCTGCGGGAGCTGTCGTTCCAGCTCTCCGGCACCCAGCTCGGCATCACCCTCACCTCACTGGTCGTCGGCATGCTCGCCGAGCCCGCGCTGGGCCGGCTGCTGCGCGGCCCGCTGACCGCCGCGGGGCTGCCCGCGGGTGCCGTGCCCGGCACGGCGCTGGCCGCCGGGGTGCTGCTCGCCTCCGCGGCGCAGATGGTCCTCGGCGAGCTGGTGCCGAAGAACTGGGCGGTGTCCCGGCCCTTGGCCGTCGCCCGCTTCGTCGCCGGGCCGCAGACCGCGTTCGCGCGCTTCTTCCGCCCCCTCATCGCGCTGCTCAACGCCGCCGCCAACCGGCTGGTGCGGCTGCTGGGCGTGGAGCCGGCCGAGGAGCTGGCGTCGGCCCGTACGCCGACGGAGCTCGGGTCGCTGGCACGCAGCTCGGCGCAGGCCGGGATGATCGAGCCGGACGCCGCGGACCTGTTCGTGCGCACCCTCTCGCTCGGCGAGCTGACCGCACAGCACGTGATGACACCGCGGGTACGGGTGGTCGCGCTGCAGTCCTCCGCGACCGCCGCGGACGTCCTCAACCTCACCCGCGCCACCGGCCTGTCCCGCTTCCCCGTCTACGCCGGCCGGCTCGACGAGGTCACCGGCGTCGTCCACCTCAAGGACGCCCTCGCCGTCCCCGCCGGGCACCGGACGCGCACCCCCGTCGCGCGGATCGCCGTGCCGCCGCTGCTGGTGCCGGGCACGCTGCCGGCGCAGCCGCTGCTGGAGAAGCTGCGCG
This sequence comes from Streptomyces sp. CNP082, assembly GCF_059570535.1. Classification (NCBI taxonomy): domain Bacteria; kingdom Bacillati; phylum Actinomycetota; class Actinomycetes; order Kitasatosporales; family Streptomycetaceae; genus Streptomyces; species Streptomyces sp. CNP082. The sequence goes on along the minus strand of NZ_JCANSZ010000011.1, from coordinate 15,522 downwards.
GCGGGCAGCCGATAGCCGTGGTCGTCGACGAGTACGGCGGCACCGCCGGCGTCGTCACGCTGGAGGACATCGTCGAGGAACTGGTCGGCGAGGTCCGCGACGAGCACGACCGGGAGGTCGACGGCATCCCCGACCTGCGGTCCGCGCCGGCCGTGGACGGGCGCCCGGCGTGGGACGCCGACGGCGGCTGCCGCCTCGACGCGCTGCGCCGGATCGGGCTGGCGGCGCCGGAGGGCCCGTACGAGACGGTGGCGGGGCTCGTCGCCACGCTGCTCGGCCGGATCCCGGCGGCCGGGGACACGGCGGCGCTGCCGGGCTGGCGCCTTGCCGTACGGCATGTCGACCACCACCGGGCGGCGCTGGTGCGGCTGGTGCGCACCGCGGACGCCGCGCCTGCCGCGCCGGCCCGGGGCGGGGCACGGGGGACGGCCGCGTGAGCGCACTCCAACTGGTCTTCGCCGCGCTGCTGGTGCTCGCGAACGGCTTCTTCGTCGGCGCCGAGTTCGCGCTCGTCTCCGTACGGCGCAGCCAGATCGAGCCGTACGCCGCCGCCGGCTCAGCGCGCGCCCGCCGGGTGCTCCACGGTCTTGAGCACCTGCCGCAGATGATGGCCGCCGCGCAGTTCGGCATCACGGTGTGCTCGCTGACCCTCGGCGCGCTCGCCGAACCCGCCGTCGCCTCGCTGCTGGAACCCGCCTTCCACGCCGCCCACGTGCCCCACGGCTTCGTCCACCCGCTCGGCTACGCCGTCTCGCTGGCCGTCGTCGTCTGCCTGCACCTCGTCGTCGGCGAGATGGTGCCCAAGAACCTGGCGCTGGCCGCTCCCGCCGCCGCGGCGCTGTGGCTCGCGCCCGCGCTCGTCACCTTCGCCCGGCTGTGCCGCCCCGCCACGGCGCTGCTCGGCGCCCTGGCCCGGCACCTGCTGCGGCTCGTGAGGGTGGAGCCGCGCTCCGAGCTCACCAGCACGTACACCACCGAGCAACTGACCGACCTGATCGCCGACTCCCGCGAGGCCGGACTGCTCGGCGACGGCGAGCAGCGCCGGCTCAACGACGCGCTCGGCCTCGGCTCGCGGCCGGTGACCGACGTGCTGCTCGACCCGGAGTCGATGGTCGCCGTCACCGCCTCCGCCACCCCGCGGCAGGTCGAGGAGCTGACGGTACGCACCGGCTACTCGCGCTTCCCGGTGCGCGGCAACGGCGGCGCCGGCACCGGCGGGACGGCCGGCGCCGCCGGGCCGACATACCTCGGCTATCTGCACGTGAAGGACGTCCTCGACCTGGAGGAGCGCGAACGGGCCGTGCCCGCCCGCCTGTTCCGGCCGATGACCGTGCTGCGCCCGGAGCTGCCGCTGGACGACGCGCTGGCCGCGATGCGGCGCGGCGCCTCCCACCTGGCGGCGGTCGCGGACCCGGCCGCGCCGGGCCGGGTGCTGGGTCTGGTGGCGCTGGAGGACGTGCTGGAGCTGCTGGTCGGCGAGGTGCGGGATCCGGCGCACCGGCTGACGGTACGTCAGCGTACGGCGGACGGGAGCACCGGGCAGTCCGTGCCCACCTCGGTCGGCTGACCTGCCAGCCGGGTCAGCCGGGTCAGCCGGGTCAGCCGGGCTCCGGCTCCGCGTCCGGCTCGCGGCCGGAGAGGATCTCGCCGTACGCCTGCATCAGGTCCGGCAGCCGGAGCGTCGCCAGGTCCTCGCGGCCCGGCGGCCCGGGGTAGGCCGACAGCCGCAGGTCGCGGTAGGCGCAGCTCTTCTCGTACAGCGTGCGCAGGAAGCGGCCGTTGCCCAGCTCGTCGATCCAGCCCTGGTCGACGACGTGCCCGCAGATGCTGCGCAGCTCCTCGACCGACTCCTCGTCCCACGTGTCGCCGTTCTGCGCGGCCAGCACCTCGCCGATGGCCGTCAGCTCCAGCGGGCGGTAGCTGGGGAAGTCGACGCGCGTCGTGAAGCGGGACGTCAGGCCCGGGTTGCTGGAGAGCAGGCGGTCCATGCCCTTGGGGTAGCCGGCGAGGATGACGACGAGCCGGTCGCGGTTGTCCTCGGCGCGCTTGAGCAGCACCTGGAGGGCCTCGTCGCCGTACGCGTCGCCGCGGGAGTAGCCGACGCCGGCGAGGCTGTAGGCCTCGTCGATGAAGAGCACGCCGCCGAGCGCGGAGTCGATGAGGTCGTTGGCCTTCACCGCGGTCTGGCCGAGGAACTCCCCGACGAGATCGGCCCGTCCGGCTTCCACCAGCCGGTCGCTGGCGAGCAGCCCGAGCGCGTAGAAGACGCGGCCCAGGATGCGCGCCACGGTGGTCTTGCCCGTACCGGACGGGCCGGAGAAGACGAAGTGCCGCTTCGGCGGCTGCACCGGCAGGCCCTCGCCGGCCCGCAGCCGCGCCATGTTGAGCTGCGCCGACAGCGCCCGCACCTGCCGCTTGACGGGGTCGAGGCCGACCATCCGGTCGAGGTCGGCCAGCGCCTCGGCGAGCATCGCGGGGTCGGCGGCGGCCGGCTGGTGCGCGGAGCCCGCGTGCAGCGGGGCCCGCTCGCGCAGCACGCCCGGGCCCCCAGCCGGGGGCGGCGGGCGCAGCACCTCGTCGGCGGGCACCAGCTCCCGGCCGTCCGGCGCGGGGGGCGCGGGGTCGCCCGGCGCGGTCTCCTGCTCGGCGCCGGCCAGGGACACCGACGCCAGGCCCGGCACCGGGTCGAGACCGTCGAAGTCGTCGAGGCCGTCGATGGCGGCGATCCGGGCCGCGGTGTCCATGAAGGAGGGGTCTATCCGGTGCACCGCCCGGTACAGCGGCAGCGCGGCGGCGCTGCGGCCGGAGCCCTCCTGGGCCCGCGCCAGCCAGTAGCGCAGCTCCTTGCGCTGCGGCTGCTCGCTGCGGCAGCGCATCAGCGCGGCGGAGAGCATCGGCACGGCCTGCCCGTACATCTCCAGCCGCACCCGCGCCATGCCGGCGAAGAGCCCCGCCTCGATGCCCAGCAGCGGGTCGTCCGTCAGCGGCACGGTCAGCCGGACGAGCTGCTCCCAGTCCTTGACCAGATACGCGCGGCAGGCGTGCAGGAAGCGCACCTGCGGGTCGGCCTCGGCCGGGGGACAGGCGGCGAGCGCCTGCTCCAGCTCGGCGACGTGCCGGCCGTCCAGCCAGTGCGAGGCGTGGGCGAGCAGCAGGTCGCGGCCGGAGTCGAGCACGGGCTGCACCCACCAGCCCAGCCAGTACCAGGAGTTGAGGGGACGGCGGTGCCGGGCGCGCTGCTCGCCGAAGCGGTCGCGGTGCCGGTACATCTCCAGCAGCGCCGTTGCCGTGTCCGCCCGCAGTGCGTGCAGCCCGAGCCAGGCGTCGGCCATCTGCGGGTCCAGCCGCACCGCGGACCTGAACTCCTCCTCGGCCCTGGTGTAGGCGCCCATCGTGTAGGCGTCCACGCCCCGCAGCCAGGCGAGCTCCGCGGGGGCCTCGGGCCCGCGCGCGCCGTTGTCCATCACGTAGCCACCAACCGTTCCCCCGCGGATCTCCTCGGGTCGCTGGTCGGCCGTCCACCGCGAACTCCCCGGCGAAACAGGGGAGTTGCGGTGAAGACGGCCTGCTCGCATGGTACCCGCGGCGGCGATGCGGGCCGACGGCACGTATCGGACGCACACGCGGGGGACCCGGCCGCCCGACGCGGTGATCGTGGGTGAGGGGCACCAGGTCCGTAAGTCATCCCATTGTTCCCTCTTTGGACAGAACGAAGCCCCCGATCACGGGGGAACAATCGGGGGCTTCGCGCGTGAGGCGGTGCCGGTGGGGCCCGCTCACTGAGAACGTAAGTCCTGTACTGCCCCCGGGTCAAGCGGAGTTGGGGCGTGGAGGGGTCTATTCCGGCCGGTCCCGGGACCGGCTGCGCACGGTGTGCGCCCCGCGTGGTCACCGGGCGTGCGCAGGCCCCGGGACCAGCCGGTACGCGTCCCCGCGGCGCACCACCAGAAGGCCGGCGTACGGGCGGGACGGGTCGGCCGAGAAGTGCGCCCGCTCCGCCCGCTCCCAGCCGTCCCAGAACTCCGCGAGCCCCGGCCCGTCGCGCCGCCGCCCGCGCGCCCACGCCGCGGCGGCGGGCACGTCCATCCACAGCAGCCGGGCGAGGTGCGGGCGCAGTTCCCGGCGGCCCGCGCCGACCCCCTCGACGAGCACCACGGGCGCCGGCGGCAGGGTGCGGCGCGCGGTGAAGGCGCGGGCCTGCCAGTCGTACGCGTCGTAGACCGCCGGGCGCCCCGCGGCCAGCGGGGCGAGCACCTGGCGCCGCAGCCGCCCCGTCCAGCCGAAGAAGTCCCGGTGCGTCGCGAGGTCGTCAAGCCTGAGGACAGGCGCCCCGCCCAGCGCCGCGGCGAGCCGGCCGGCGAACGTCGTCTTGCCGGACCCCGCGTGGCCGTCCACGGCCACCAGCCGCACGGGTCCGCAGGACGGCGCCAGCCCGCGCAGCTCGCGGGCCAGGGCGGCCAGCGAGGGGTCGGACGCCGGGGCGTGGGTGGCGCTCATCGCCGCAAGGCTACGGCGACCGCCCCGCCGGTCCTTCCTCCACCCCAGGTCACACCAGTGGTATGAACCAATATTCACCCATCTCGTAGTACGGATTGACTTCCTAACGGCAGAGCGAGGGTGAATAGTTGTGGCCTGCCCCCCAGCATGCGCCGCAATCGTCTGGAGAGTCCGCCATGCCCCGAAGTGCGTCACGGCGCGCCGTGCTGGCCGCCGCCCTGGCCGCCGCAGCGGCCGGTGCCGCCCCGGCCGCCCCCGCCGCAGCGGCTGCCTCTGCCGCTGCGCCCGCCACGCCCGCCGCCGCCGGCGGTGCGGCCGGCCGGCCGCCGCTCGGCAGCTCCCTCGTCGACTACCGAGGCTGGGCCTCCGCGCCGGCGTGGCGCGGCGGCAGCGCCCGCGGGACGAAGGTCGTCTCCGGCCCTCGCCCCGGCATCGTGATCGGCCGGCCCGCGGGCCGTACCGACTACGCCGACCCGCACACCGGGGCGACCGCCTCCTGGGAGTACGCCACCTGGACCTCCCCGGTCCACCGGCTGGCCCCGCCCGCCACCGAGGTCATCGCCTCCTGGAACGCCGCCACCCCGGCCGGCACCTGGCTGATGGTCGAGCTGCGCGGCACGTACAACGACGGCGGTCGCACGCCCTGGTACGTGATGGGCCGCTGGGCCGCGGGCGACGCGGACATCCGCCGCACCACGGTCGACGACCAGTCCGACGGCAAGAGCAGCATCTGGACCGACACGTTCTCGATCGACGACGCGGCGAGCGGACTGCGCCTGGTCGACTACCAGTTGCGGGTGACCCTCTACCGCAAGCCCGGCAGCGACCTGACGCCGCAGGTGTGGCGGGCCGGCGCGATGGGCTCCGACGTCCCGGACCGCTTCGAGGTGCCGGCCAGCGCACCGCGGCTCTCCCGCGAGCTGGCCGTCCCGCGCTACTCGCAGAACATCCACGCCGGCCGCTACCCGGAGTACGACAACGGCGGCGAGGCGTGGTGCAGCCCCACCTCCTCGCAGATGATCATCGAGTACTGGGGCCGCAAGCCGACCGCCGGGGACCTGGAGTGGGTCAACCCCGACTACGACGACCCGCAGGTCTGCCACGCCGCCCGCTTCACGTACGACTACCAGTACGAGGGCTGCGGCAACTGGCCGTTCAACACCGCCTACGCGAGCACGTACCGCGACATGCACGGCGTCGTCACCCGGCTCGGCTCGCTGGCCGACGCCGAACTGCTCGTGGCCGCCGGCATCCCGCTGATAACGTCCCAGTCCTTCATCGAGTCGGAGCTGGACGGGGCGGGCTACGGCACCTCGGGTCACCTGATGACCGTCGTCGGCTTCACCAAGGACGGCGACGTCGTCGCCAACGACCCGGCCTCGCCCGACAACCCGGCAGTGCGCCACGTCTACAAGCGCCGCCAGTGGGAGAACATTTGGCTGCGCACCAAGCGCTACGACGCCAACGGCGCGGTCCGCTCCGGCACCGGCGGCATCTGCTACGTGCTGTGGGGCAGCGAGATCACCGCAGCCCAGAAGGCCGCACTCGCCGCCGTGGGGATCGAGTAGAAACCCGCCCGCGCCCCTCCCTGAAAGCGGGGGAGGGGCGCGGACTCTCGAAGCTGTCGAACTCGATCAGGACGGCACGCTCGGGTTGGTCCCGGGCGGGCGTCGGCGGGCGAGAGCGAGGCTTGCCAGCGTCGTGATCGCAGCCGCGCCTCGGAACGCGCCACCGGGAACGCCTTCGCCGCGACCCCGCCGGCCGGCTGACCGGTCACCGCTTCGGCCCTTCGCGGTCCCGGCTGTCGAGCTCTGCCAGATGCTTCAGCGCCGGAAGGGCCGCCACCAGCGCGTCGACCTCGTCGCCGGTGGGCTCGCCGATCAACCGCTCGAACGCGTGGACGCCCGCCTGGCGCCGCGTCCGGACATAGGAGGCGCCGGCCTCGGTCAGGCACACCAGCGTGACCCGCTTGTCGGACGCGTCGCCCCGCCGCGCGACCAGGCCGGAATTCAGGCCGGGGGCGGGCCTTCGGTGTACGCGCGGCATGCCCGGCAGAGCCGGGGTGAGTCCAGGCGGCTGCCGGCCGGGCTACCGCCGGAACCGGAACCGCCGCCGCGCGGACCTCGTGATGGGAGTCGTGCGAGGTGACGCGCATCGCCTCCTCGTACGCGGCCAGTGCGCCCCGCATCGCCGAGCCGGCGAGCCCGCGGCGGCGTACGACCCCCTTGAGCCAGGTGAAGAAGCCCAGCACCACGGCCAGGCAGCCGACCAGGACCAGATACGGCACGACACCACCCATGCCGGGGCAACTCCCGCCGCCCCCGCGGGGTTCCGCGCGCTCAGCCCTCGATGAACTTCAGGCCGATGACGCCCGCGAGGATCAGCCCCAGGCACGCCAGCCTGGCCGGCGACGCGCTCTCGCCCAGCGCGAGGACGCCCACGGCGGCCACCCCCAGCGAGCCCAGCCCGACCCAGACGGCGTACGCCGTGCCCACGGGCAGGCTGCGCAGCGCCATGGTGAGCACGATGACGCTCACCATGGCCGTCACCAGCCCGAACGTCGAGGGCCAGAGGTGGGTCAGGCCGTCGGAGTGCTTCAGGGCGGTGGCCCAGACGAGTTCGAGGCCGGCGGCGATGAGCAGGAATATCCAGGGCACGGTGTCTCCCGGGGTCTGTCGTTCCGGTGGTACGGGGGTGGCGTGCGGGGCCGCGGACGGCCGCGCTACGCGGCGAAGCCGCCGTCGACGGCGATCGCCGCGCCGGTGATCTGTGCGCCGCTGGGGCCGGCGAGGTGGGCCACGGTGGCGGCGACGTCCTCGGGGCGCCCGTAGCGGCCCAGCGCGCTGAGGGCGCGGGCGGCGTCGGCGTCGGGAGAGTCGGCGGGGTTCATCTCGGTGTCGGTGTCGCCGGGGTGGACGACGGTGACGGAGATGCCCTGCGGGCCCAGGTCGCGGGCGAGCCCGCGGGTGAGGCCCGTCAGCGCGGACTTGCTGGCGGCGTAGAGCGTCCAGCCGGGTATCGGCACCCGCTCGGCGAAGCTGCTGCCGATGCTGATGATCCGGCCGCCGGGGCCGAGGTGCCGGACGGCCGCCTGGGAGGCGAGGAAGGCCGCGCGGACGTGGATGGCGAGCGCCGCGTCCACGTCCTCCCGGCGCACCTCGGCCAGCGGCCCGTACGGCGCGATGCCCGCGTTGTTCACCAGGATGTCCAGCCGGCCCAGCGCGGCGGCGGCGCGGTCCACCGCGGCGACGACGGCGTCCGGGTCGGCGGCGTCGGCCGGGATGGCCAGGCCCCGCCGGCCGGTCCGCTCCACGGCGCGTACGACCTCCGCGGCCCGTGCGGCCGAGCGGTGGTACGTCAGCGCCACGTCGGCACCCTCTTCCGCCAGCCGCCGTGCGATCGCGGCACCGATGCCGCGGCTGCCGCCCGTGACCAGGGCCGTCCGGCCCGCAAGCTGCCCCATGTCTGCTCCCTTCAACATCCGGAGAACTCTCCGGTTGACTCTCCGAAGGGTAACCGGAGAACTCTCCGGATGCCAGTGAGAACCGGAGAGCTCTCCTGTTCGCTATCCTCCGGACAGGAGGGAGCGCAGGTGACAGACGAAGACGCGACCGGCCGACGGCGCCTTCCCGGCGGGGAGCTGCACGTGGTCGGCGGCCCGCCGGCGGAGCGCGCGGACGCCGCGCAGAACCGCCGCAGGATCCTCGCCGCCGCCGCCGCGCTGGTCGCCGAGCGCGGCCCCGACGCCCTGTCCATGGACGAGGTGGCCAGGGCCGCGGGCGTCGGCGTCGGCACCGTCTACCGCCGCTTCGGCGACCGCGCGGGACTGGCGTACGCGGTCATCGACGACCGCGAAGTGCAGTTCCAGACCGCGTTCCTCAAGGGGCCGCCGCCGCTCGGGCCCGGCGCCGGCGCACCGGAGCGCATCCGCGCCTTCCTGCACGCCCTCGTCGACCGGACAGAGGACCAGCTCGGGCTGCTGCTCGTGGCCGAGATGGACTCCGCCGACGCCCGGTTCACCGAGGGCTCGTACGAGCTGTACCGGCAGCACCTCTCGCTGCTTGTCGGCCGGATCCGGCCGGAGGCCGACGTGCGCTGGCTCGCCGACGCCCTGCTCGCGCCGCTGGCCGCCAACCTCTACGGCTACCAGCGCCGCGCCGACGGCATGAGCGTCGCCCGCGTGAAGGCCGGTTACGACGACCTGATCGCCGGGCTGCTGCCCGACGGCGGCTCCGCCGCCCCCTGACGTACCCGGAACCCGCCCCGTGAACTGGCCGGTTCCGTGCGTCCCCCGTTTGTCTCGGCGTACCGCCGATCGGGCATACTCCCCTTCACCGCAGCCGCACATGCCGGCCCGCCGTAATCCGGCGGGGCAGCATCGATCTGCAGCAACACAACGGGCGGCGCCGGCATATCCCGGCCGGAGCCGCCCCCGACCGCGCCGTACGCGCGCCCGGCGAAGAGGAGTGCACCGCATGGCCGTACGTGGTCCGCTGCCCGTGGAACGCGAGCTGCCCACCGAGGAGTCACGCGACCTGCTGGCCCTCGTCCGCGAGCTCATCCGGCGGGAGATCGCCCCCCACGCGGCCGAAGAGGAGGAAGCCGGCCGCTTCCCCCGCGAGTTGTTCACCACACTGTCGCACTCGGGACTGCTCGCGCTGCCCTACGCGGCCGAATACGGCGGCGGGGAGCAGCCGTACACGGTCTATCTGCAGGTGCTGGAGGAGCTCGCCGCCGCGCGGCTGACCGTCGGCCTCGGCACCTCGGTGCACACCCTCGCCGCCCACGCGGTCGCCGGCTACGGCACGGAGGAGCAGCGCAAGGAGTTCCTTCCGGCCATCCTCGGCGGCGGCCTGCTCGGCGCCTACTGCCTCTCCGAGCCCGCCTCCGGCTCCGACGCCGCCGCCCTGACCACCCGGGCCGTACGCGACGGCGACACCTGGACCCTCGACGGGACCAAGGCGTGGATCACCCACGCCGGGGTCGCCGACTTCTACACCGTCCTGGCCCGCACCGGCGGCCCCGGCCCCGGCGGCATCACCGCCTTCCTCGTCCCCGGCGACGCCCCCGGGCTCAAGGCCGCGCCGCCCGAGAAGAAGATGGGCATGAAGGGCTCGCCGACCGGACTGCTGCACCTCGACGGGGTGCGCGTCCCCGACGCGCGCCGCGTCGGCGAGGAGGGCCAGGGCCTCACCATCGCCCTCGACGCCCTCGACTCCGGCCGCCTCGGCATCGCGGCCTGTGCGATCGGGGTGGCGCAGGGGGCACTGGACACGGCGCACGGCTATGCGCTGGAGCGGCAGCAGTTCGGCCGGCCGGTCGCCGACTTCCAGGGGCTGCGGTTCATGCTCGCCGACATGGCGACGCAGATCGCGGCCGGGCGCGCGCTGTACCTCGCCGCCGCCCGGCGGCGCGACGCGGGCCTGCCCTTCGCCAAGGACGCCGCGATGGCCAAGCTCTTCTGCTCGGACGCGGCGATGCGGGTGACGACCGACGCCGTGCAGGTCCTCGGCGGCTACGGCTACACGGCGGACTTCCCCGCCGAGCGCTACCTGCGCGAGGCGAAGGTGCTGCAGATCGTGGAGGGCACCAACCAGATCCAGCGCGTGGTCGTCGCGCGGCACCTGCTGGGCGCCGAGAAGGAGCGGTCGTAGCGGCCGGCTCCTACGCGTCAGGGGCGCGGGCCGGCGGGTGCGGTCGGGCCGGCGGCGGGCGTCACCTGCGCCGGCGCATCCCCGGCAGCCGCCGCCGCGCCGGCTCGTTGCCCGGGCCGCCGACGTGGGAGAAGGGCTGGCGGCGCCAGTCGAGGCCCTCGGGCAGCGTGAGCAGCGCCGCCGGGTCCTCCGCGCGCGCGTCCAGGCGGGCGTCCTGCGGCACCGCGGCCGACAGCGGGCTGCCGGAGCCGGTGCACACGGTCAGCCCGAACGGGTTCGCCGGCGTGACGCGGGCGTGCTCGGGCAGCACGTCCTCGCCCTCCAGCAGGGCGATGGGCTGGACGCAGTCCGGGCAGAGCACCCGGAAGATCAGCGAGGTCTCGGCGTAACCGCCGTCCTCGTCATCGACGGCATCAGGCTCGACGAGCTCGACATGCTCGGAACGGCGCATGCTGCTCCCCCTCAGGTTGGGCCACCTGGACGGTCACGTGGTGGTCACGACCACAGCAAGGATTTCCCTCGCTGTCATCCGAATAATCGTCCGCAGCGTCACCCTCGCTCCCGGTTGGACTGTGGCCTTCATCACACGCCACCGAGTGCGCCCTGCGCGCCCCCACCGTGCGCCCGGCCCCGGCCCCGGCGGCCCCGGATGTACCCGACCGCCGCAAACGAAGTAAGTTGATGCGTTGTGGAGGAGTTGGACAGGCACATCGTGGAGCTGCTCGTCAGGGACGGGCGCATGAGCTATACGGACCTGGGCAAGGCCACCGGCCTGTCCACCTCGGCCGTGCACCAGCGGGTGCGGCGCCTGGAGCAGCGCGGCGTGATCCGCGGCTACGGCGCCATCGTCGACCCGGAGGCCATCGGCCTGCCGATAACCGCGTTCATCTCGGTCAAGCCCTTCGACCCCAGCGCCCCCGACGACATCGCGGACCGGCTCGCCGACGTCCCCGAGATCGAGGCGTGCCACAGCGTGGCGGGGGAGGAGAACTACATCCTCAAAGTGCGCGTCGCCGCCCCGGCGGAGCTGGAGGACTTGCTCGCCCGCATCCGCTCCCTCGCGGGGGTCTCCACCCGCACCACGGTCGTGCTCTCCACGCCGTACGAAGCCAGGCCGCCGCGCATCTGACGGCGCGGCGCCCCCGAACCGAATCCGAGGCACCGCAGCCGTGACCGCCGAGGGCCCCGCCGCCCGACCCCGCACTCCCGCCGACTCAGCCGACTCCGCGCCCGGCAGGGCCGGTTCCGCCCCCCGCACCGTGCTGCTGCGCGGCGGCACCGTCCACAGCCCCGCCGACCCGTTCGCCACCGCCATGGTCGTCGATGGCGACCGCGTCGCCTGGGTCGGCTCCGAGGGCGCGGCCGACGGCTTCGCCGACGCCGGCACCGTCGACGAAGTCGTCCAGCTCGAAGGCGCCCTCGTCACACCGGCGTTCACCGACGCGCACGTACATCTGACCGCCACCGGCCTCGCGCTGACCGGCCTGGACCTGTCCGGCGCCACCGGACTGGCCGACGCCCTCGCCCGGATCCGCGCCTACGCCGCCGCACACCCCGCGGACCGGGTGCTGATCGGCCAGGGGTACGACGAGACCGGCTGGCCCGAGGGCCGCCCCCCGGCCCGCGCCGAGCTGGACGAGGCCGCCGGCGGCCGGCCGCTCTACCTCACCCGCGTCGACGTCCACTCCGCCGCCGTCAGCACGGCCCTGCTCGACCTGGTGCCCGGCATCGCGGGCCGCGACGGCTTCGCCGCCGACGAGCCGCTGACCCGCGACGCCCACCACGCCGTGCGCCGCGCCGCGTACGCCGCCATGTCACCGGCGCAGCGCGCCGCCGCGCAGGGCGCCGCCCTCGACCGGGCCGCGGCCGTCGGCATCGGCTCCGTCCACGAGTGCGCGGGGCCCGACATCAGCGGCGCCGACGACTTCACGGCGCTCCTGGCGCTGGCCGCCGAGCGGCCGGGGCCGCGGGTGACCGGCTACTGGGGCGAGGCCGTCGCCGGCCCCGAGGACGCCCGGCGCGTACGCGAACTCGGCGCCTTCGGCGCGGCCGGGGACCTCTGCGCCGACGGCTCCCTCGGCTCCCGCACCGCCCACCTGACGCAGCCGTACGCCGACCGCCCCGGGCACCGCGGCAACGGCTACCTCGACGCCGCCGCTGTGGCCGCCCACGTCGCCGCCTGCACCGAGGCGGGGCTCCAGGCGGGGTTCCACGCCATCGGGGACGCCGCCGTCGCGGCCGTGGTCGACGGCGTACGGGCGGCGGCCGACCAGGTCGGCCTGGACCGCGTACGGGCGCTGCGGCACCGCGTGGAGCACGCGGAGATGCTCACCGCCGAGACCGTCGCCGGGTTCGCGGAGCTGGCGCTCACGGCGTCCGTACAACCGGCCTTCGACGCCGCCTGGGGCGGCGAGGAGGGCATGTACGCGCGCCGGCTGGGGACGGAGCGGGCGCGGACCCTCAACCCGTACGCGGCCCTCCTGCGCGCCGGGGTGCCGCTCGCCCTCGGCTCCGACGCCCCGGTGACCCCGCCCGACCCCTGGCGCACCGTCCAGGCCGCCGCGTTCCACCGCACGCCGGAGCACCGCGTCTCCGCCCGCGCCGCGTTCACCGCCCACACCCGCGGCGGCTGGCGGGCCGTCGGCCGCGACGACGCCGGCGTGCTCGTGCCGGGCGCGCCCGCCGACTACGCCGTCTGGGCGGCCGGCGACCTGGTCGTACAGGTGCCCGACGAGCGCATCGCGAACTGGTCGACCGACCCGCGCTCCGGCACCCCGGGCCTGCCCGACCTCACGCCCGGCGCAGAACTGCCCGTGTGCCTGCGTACGGTCGTGGCCGGAAACACCGTCTACCCGGGGCCGATCGGGTGAGTTAACGATCTTCGATAGGCCGAACGAAGGCCGTCCCGGACGTCGGACCGCGGCCTGATCTCGGGACTGACCAGCCGCTTCGGCAAAACGCCACAGGTGACACGGCTGTTGACACGAAGCGGGCAACGGCGGGTAGTTTCGGCCGAGTCCACCACAGGACGTCCGGCCGGATCACCTCCGCGCAGTCGTGGAACGCTCTGGGCCACGGATGGTGTGCCGCACCGGCGCCCCATCGCAGGCAGCCAGGTCCAGGACTCCGGCACGGGGGCGAGGGAGGATGGCATCCGTCGGGCTGGTGTGACCCCGGGTGGGGCCCGGACGCTCAGTAGACAACGGCCCTCGGTCGATCCGCAGCCAGCGGGTCCCAGGTCGGACCGAAGGGCGCCGGGCCCGACTCGCAGCGGTATCGGGCCGCCTGCCACGGCTGCCCCGAGCTGCCGCCCGTCCCCTCTTCTCCTTTCCCCTTTTCCGGTTTTCCGGTTTTCCACCGCTTGCCCGCTGCCGCGCCCCCGCGGATCCGTGGCACCATCACGGCCACGGCACGGCCACGGCACGGCCACGGCACGGCCACGGGCATGCCGCGGGACGTCTTCTCCCCGGCTGTCCGCGGACCGCCCGGTACCCCGCGCGCCGTCCCGGGGTACCGTTGCGGACCGCCTCGGTGCCGGACCGCAGAGGGCTCTGGCTATCGTGGGCGTCCTGTCCCGCGCGGCCGTGTGCGCGCGAGGACGGCTCAAGCGGGAATTGCGGAAGGGACGGCAGTGACAGACGGGGTTCAGGGGCGCTACGGCCCGCTGGGCGGGATCCTGGTGATCATCCCGACGTACAACGAGGCCCTGAACCTCGAGTCGATCGTCTCCAGGGTGCGGGACGCGGTGCCGGACGCCGGCATCCTGGTCGTCGACGACAACAGCCCGGACGGCACCGGCAAGCTCGCCGACGAGCTGAGCGGCGACGACGCGCACGTGCACGTGCTGCACCGGGCCGGCAAGGAGGGCCTGGGTGCCGCCTATCTCGCCGGCTTCGGCTGGGGCCTGGAGCGGGGCTACGGCGTGCTGGTCGAGATGGACGCCGACGGCTCCCACCGGCCGGAGGAGCTGCCCCGGCTGCTCACCGCGCTGAAGGGCGCCGACCTGGTGCTCGGCTCCCGGTGGGTGCCCGGCGGCCGGGTGGTCAACTGGCCCAGGTCCCGGGAGTTCATCTCCCGCGGCGGCAGCGCGTACTCGCGGATCTGGCTCGGGCTGCGCATCCGGGACGTCACCGGCGGGTACCGGGCCTTCCGCCGGGAGACGCTTCAGGGCATCGGGCTGGAGAACATCGCCTCGCAGGGGTACTGCTTCCAGGTGGACCTGGCCCGGCGGGTGGCCGACGCCGGCTACCACGTCGTCGAGGTCCCGATCACCTTCGTCGAGCGGGAGCGCGGTGACTCCAAGATGAGCAAGGACATCATCGCCGAGGCGGCGTGGCGGGTTCCGGCCTGGGGCGTACGGTCCCGGCTGGGGCGGATTCTCGGCCGCAGGCACACTTGAGTCATGAGCGATCGCAATCCGCAGCCGTACGAGCACCCGGCAGGCTCCGACGACCGGGCGGCGGGCCCCGGCGGCTCCGGCCGCCGCCCACGCCGGCGCCGCTCGCTCGCCCGCACCCTGACGCCCCTGGGCGTCGCCGCCTGGGCGCTGCTGGAGCTGTGGCTGCTGATCGTGCTCGGGTCCGAGATCGGCGTCCTGGGCGTCTTCGCCGTGCTGGCGGGCGGGGTGGTCCTGGGCGCGGTCGTCATCAAGCGGGCGGGCCGGCGGGCCTGGCGGTCGCTCGCCGAGCAGGTCCAGCGGCAGCAGTCCGGCGCCGCGCCGGAGCCGGAGGCCGACCGCGGGCGCGGGTCGGGCAACGGGCTGACGATGCTCGCCGGGCTGCTGCTGATGGTGCCCGGCCTGGTCACCGACGCCGCGGGGCTCCTTCTGCTGCTGCCGCCGGTACGGGCGCTGGTGCGCCGGGGGCTGACCGGCGTGATCGAGCGGTCGGCCGCCGGGCAGGACCTGGGCCGGGCGTACACGCAGGCGCGTATCCACCGCCCCGACGGCAAGGTCGTCCAGGGCGAGGTCATACGGGACGAAGACGAGGACCGGCCGCCGGGCCGCTGACCCCCGGCCCCGCCCGGCCGGCCGTCACCCCCGGGCCGCGGCGCCCTTCAGGGCGTACGGCTTCAGGGTGTACGGACCGGGGGACGCGGCGCGGCCGTTTTCGGGCACCCGGAAGGGCCCGTCCCACTGTGCGGGTTCTAGTGATCCCCGCAACACCCTGGAGTTCAGGGAGTTGCGGGGATCGTGGGTTTTGAGGAGCTGAGGGCGAGGTTCTTCGTGGCGCTGGACCGCGAGGACGGCAGTGTCGCGGGTGCTGCTCGGGCGGTCGGGGTGAATCGGCACACGGCGGCTGGGTGGGCGCGGAAGGCCGGGGTGCGTGGTCGTGGGAAGTCGGGCAGGGGCGGGCATCCGGGGCGGGCGGAG
>NZ_JCANSZ010000010.1:0-195107 GCF_059570535.1 Streptomyces sp. CNP082 | reverse complement strand
ACATCCTCGACGACCCCGGCGTACGGGCCTGGTACGCCGACCGGGCGGATGCCGAGGCCGCCGGGGCACTCGCCTTGTTCGGCGAGAAATACGGCGACACCGTCCGCATCGTCGACATCGGCGACTTCTCCCGCGAACTGTGCGGCGGCACACACGTCGCCCACGCTTCCCAAGTCGGCACCTTCCGCCTGTTGTCCGAATCCTCGANCGGCTCCAACCTCCGCCGTGTCGAGGCCCTCACCGGGCACGGGGCCCTGCACCACCTCGACACCGAGCGACAGTTGCTGAACGAACTGGCCGCACTGCTCGGCACCCGCCCCCAGGACGCACCCGACACCCTCCACAGGCGCCTGGAGGCCCTTGCGACCGCCCAGACCGAGCTCGCCAAGACCAGGAAAGCCCAACTGCGATCCCAGGCCGCTCAACTCGCCGACAACGCCCGCCACGTCGGCGAAGGACAGCTCGTCGCCCAGCAGATCACCGACGTCACCCCCGACGAACTGCGCATGCTGGCCACGGACGCCCTGGCCCGACTCTCCGCAGGACAGTCGGTTGTTCTCCTCGCCATGCGCCACTCCGGCAAGGCCCTGCTGATCGCAGCCATCTCCCAGGAACTGACCACCCGCGGCGCGCAAGCAGCCCAGATCCTCACCCGCGCCGCCAGGGCAGTCGGCGGCGGAGGAGGAGGCACCGGAGCCATCGCCAGCGCCGGCGGGCGCCGCCCCGAAAAGCTCGACGAGGCCCTCGCCGTAGCAGTCGAGGATGCCACCACCTTGATCAGCAACAACTGACGTCAGCCGTGGTTGGTTCGCCCAGCCTCCGGGCGAACCAACTCCATGGCCAGGACGTCAAGCCTCAGCTTGACGGTTAACCTCGCTGGGCTTGGTGCTCCTTGATCGATTCGGCGCGTTTGACGGTCTTGCCAACGTCGTGGCGCCTGGCCCGTTGCTTGTTTTTCAAGCCGGGAGGCCGTCCGGGGCCTGGCCGGGACGGTTCTGGCGCGCTTGCCGGGCAGGCTGCAGCCGCGCGGACGCTGCGAAACTCCCCTGATCTACACCCACCTCACCGGCACCGCCGCCGCCATGGACGCCCGCGCCCGCTGCACCACCACCGTCGCCCGATCGGCGATCACTCTGAAACCCTCACCTTTTTGATAGTGAGAGGCTCGAATATCACCGTCCGGCGGAGCCGGATCCCGAGTGCGTGATCCCCACTGAGATAATAATCGCAGCCAGTATCAACATCCCCCCAGCGATTACTCTCAGGGTTGCGGGAGTGGCATGATTTACCGGCGTCAGCGAGTACCTCTTCAGCGCGTCGAATACTCTATTCGCCGCGCCTGCAACGTTGAATACGACAGCAATTCCGCCTGCCACTACGACGCCACACCAGATCAAAAACAACACATCCACGCACTCGGTCCAATCAGAACATGGCATCGAATTATCATGCGGACGTTACACGCATCAGCGCAGCGGTGTCAACATCACCTCGCCCACCACTCCAAATCAGACGGCGACCACGAGCCAGAGTAGGTGTGATTGACAGAGTAGCCGGCATCGATTCCTATGCCGAGCCCCGCACCGCCATACACGTTGCTCACTTGCTCCCCACGAGAATTCTTCGTGTTGATTGCGTAATCGTAGTCAACCTCGGCGCCGACAAAGTCACCTCCGGAAGCGGTAAACCCGAGAGAGTCCCCGGCGAGATTTTCGACACTGTCAGCGTTACTACTCATCGCACCGACAGTAAGAGCCGCTCCCGGGCTTCCAGAGTGGAATCCATACGTAGCTGTCCAACCAATCTCGATGCCCTTTTCCGGATTCACGACGACCACGACACATGCCGAGCCATGCACTCCCGCGCCGAACGCAGCGCCGCCGGAGAGGCAGAGGCCCCTAGTATTGGCCCAGCCACTCAATTGACCATACTTACTCGCCGCATACGTTCCGACTGACCCGGCCTTGCCTTCAACGAAACCCCAAGCCCGATCCCACGCACTGCTATCATCTCCCCGCTTAGGGGTGGAATATTCGAGATAGGGCGGGTCTGGGTCCTCCGAGTGATAGGTGGGTTCGCCGTTCTCCTCACGCGTGCCGTCGTTTCGGAAGATGGCGTGGTGAAGGGTGCAAATTTCCGTTTCACCAGTCATGCTGTGGTACTCCGGGTATTCGACCCAGAAGCCCATGTAGCCACCTCCGGTGGATTCACCTTCCTTACCGGTCGAGATGCTCCCGTCGCCGCGGGTCATGGTGTCCGTACCGCAGGGAATATCGCTGCCCTCGCCACCACAGGCCAGCACGTGTCCGTCGAGTTCAATGTTTGTGGTGGGGTTTCCGCCGGTGAACGCGTAGCGGTTGCTGGTGGCAGGGTCGGTGCCGAGTTGCATGTCGGCGAGGGCACCGTTGTAGGTGTCGCGGGTGAGGAAGCGGTTGAGGCCAGGGCTGTAGTTGCGGAAGCCCATGTCGTAGGTGCTGGTGGCGGTATCCCAGCGTTTGGCGTTGAACCGGTAGGGGTTGTAGGCGTCCTTGTCGGGGTTTGCGGGGTCCGGCTTGTCGGTGCCGGTGAATTCGGGGTCGTTGTTGTTGCCGTAGGCGGTGTAGCCGTAGGTGGCGTCGGTGTCGCCGTTCTCGCCGGTGACGGTTTCGACGTCGGAGTGGCTGTTGTAGCCGTAGACGCCGAGTTGCTGGGTGCCGTCGGACTTGTGGGTGATCTGCGACAGGCGTTGTCCCCACGGCCCGTACTGGTAGGACTTGGTGATCTCGGATCCGACCCGCTCGTCGAGGACTTCCTTCGACAGGCCGAGATACGTGAAGTCGGTCGTCTTCGAATTTGTCGTGCCGGCGCCGGTGGTCTTGGCGGTGGTGCGGTCGAGTGGGTCGTAGGTGTACGTCGTCGTCGCCGTGGTGTCGTCTGGCTGGAGCTTGGTGTGCTCGGCGACGTGATCGAAGCCGTCGTAGGTGTTCTGCTCCAGGAGCTTGCCGTCGGCGGTGACCGTCTCCAGACGTCCGTAAGGGTCGTAGGTGTAGGCCGAGGTGAGGCCGCCGGAGCCGTCACCGGTGACTGTGGCCTGCTGCAGCCGGTTGAGGGTGTAGTCGAACGTGGTGGTCACACCATCGACGCTCTGCTCGACGACGTTGGCGTTCGCATCATGGAGGTAGGTTTCGGTGCCGGCACCCAGACCGGTCTTGTCGAGCCCGCTGATGCGGTCCGCGGGGTCGTAGGTGTAGGTGCTGGTGGTGTCCGCCAGCGCGCCGGTGTCGGCGTTCATGCGGCTGAAGACGTCTTCGGCCTTGTTGCCGTTGGGGTCCCAGTCGTAGGTGTGGGACGCCATCAGGGTGCCGTCGTTGGTTTCGCGGCTGGTCTTCAGGGCGCCGTTGGCGTAGTAGTCGTGGTCGAGGAGGTTGCCGTTGGCTTTGGTCTCGGTATCGACCATGCCGCGGGGGGTGTAGGTGTAGCTGGTGGTCTTGCGTGTCGGGTCGGTCTCCGACGTGGTGTCGGCGATCTTGACTGTGCCGATGAGGTTGCGGGTGTTGTAGGTGTAGCCGGCCCACTGGTCAGGGTGGGTCACGGTCTCCGGTTGGCCGTTGGCGTCGTAGGTGTACGCGGTGGCCTTCTTCTCCTCACCAGCCAGGTTCTCGGTGACCTTGGCGACCTGGTTCAGGCCGGTGTAGGCCACCGTGTAGGCGTCGATCTTGGCGCCGGAGCTGGTGTCGTCGATGTCGGTGAGGTTGCCGTTGGGGTCGTAGCGGTAGCCGAAGACCTTCTCCTCGGTGTCGGCTGCCGCGTCGTAGGAGCGGACGAGCTTGACGGCGTCCGCGCTGACGGTGCCCTGCCCGGTCCCGGACACCGTGATCGACTTGGTGCCCTGCTTGTAGCGGTACGTGCCGAGCTCCACCCACCGGTCGGCGTTCTCAGCCTGGTCGATCTTCCTCGTCGCCTGGCCGTCGGCGTGGTCGATGCGGTAGGTGGCAGCGGCCGCGTCCGACTTCTGCGGATACTTCACGTAGGCGGTGTACTCGCCGTCGCGGGGGATGACCGTCTGCCAGGTGAACAACCCAACCGCTGATGCCTGGCTGCGGTGGTTGAACCCCGTGTCCTTCGGATCGCCCGACAGCGCGATGGACTTCGACACCGCCCAGGACCCCGACGTGGAGGTGTGCTGGGTGTCGGAGTTGTCGACCAGGACCACAGCCGATCCGTCAGGGACACCGGAGTCCCTCTTGGTCTGCAGAGAACCGTCAGGGTAGTAGGCCCAGTCCATCGGACGCTCGGAAGAGCCGCCTGCCGATATCAGCCGTCGGCTCTTCTGCTGGCCCAGATCGTTGTAGTCGTAGGTGGTCTTGATGTCCCACGGGTCGGTGGCGGTGCGGATCCAGCCGGTGTCGAAGTACTCATAGACGGTGTCATTGCGCACCGTCTGGCCCTCTGACGGCGGCGCGGAGACCGTCGAGACGTTGCCGATGGCGTCGTACGTCGTCTCCGTGAAGATGTCCGGGTCGTTGTAGCGCGCGTCGTTCGGGTCGTAGGGCTGGTACTGCCGCTTCGGCCGGTTCAACTCGTCGTAGATGATGCGCTGGGTGAAGTCGTCTGCCACGTCGGTGGTGGCGACGCCGCGGGGGGTTTCGACCCTGGTGCGGTTGCCGACCTGGTCGTAGCGGAACTTCGTGGTACGGGTGGTGGTGTCGTCGTACGGCACCCGTTGCTCGACCACCAGGCCACGCCCGTCGTAGTCGACCTCCGTCCGCTTCTGCGCCCGGTCGGTCGTGGCCACCGGCCGTGAGTCGCGGTCGTACTCGGTGGTCTCGGTGTGCCCTTCGGCATCGGTGACGTCGGTGGGCCGGTGGTTGAGGTCGTAGGCCGTCTCGGTGGTGAAGTCGTCGGGGTTGGTGCTGGCGGTCTTGACCGGGTCGATGACCAGCGTCTGGTTGCCGACGTTGTCGTACTCGTAGGAGAGGGTGTCGCCCTCGGCGTTGGTGACGGACGTCAGCTGATTGATGTCGTCGTAGCCGTAGGTGGTCTCGAAGTCCCCGACTGTGGGGGTGTTGACGCCCTTCGGCTCGGTGGCCTTGTGCAGGTTGCCCACCGGGTCGTAGGCGTACTCGGTGGTGCGACCGGTGGCGTTGTTGTTCGCCGGCGGCGTGGCGGTGGCGACCTGGTCCATCGGATCGTACGTCGCCGTGGAGGCGGCGCCGGTCGGCGCGTACGCCGTCAGCACGTTGTCGTTGCCGTCGTACTCCGGCGCGCGGGTGGTGATGTAGGTGGCGGTGCCGGTGGCGTCGTCGTGGGTCTTGGACACCTTGCTGCCGGTGGGGCGGCCGTATGCGTCGTAATCCTGTTCGCTGGTGCCGCCCAGCGCGTCGGTGGCCTTCAGTACCCGGCCGCGTTCGTCGTAGACGAAGCGCGTCGGGTTGTCTCCCGGGTCGACGATGCGTTGCGACAGCCCGCTGGGGTCGTAGTCTTCGAACCGGGTGACGGGATGCCGCTCCGCGTCCTGGGTCGTCGACAGTTGCCCGAAGGTGTCGTAGGTGTACCGGGTGGTGTAGTCGGTGGCATCACCGGTGGTCTTCGTGCCCTCCGGGTCGGTGACCGTGAGCAGGTTGCCGAAGGCGTCGTAGCCGAAGGCCCAGGCGTTCCCCTCGGGGCTGGTCTTCGACGTCAAGTCGGCGGAGTAGCCGTCGATCCTGGTCCGGTACTCGTACGTGGTGGCGTTGGCGGGGACCTTGGTGGGGTCGTCCTGTGCGCAGTCGGTCGCCGGAGGGACGCCGGCTGCGTTGCTCTCGGCGTCGCGCTGCCACCTGGGGTAGCCGGTCTTGTGGTCGTAGCAGAACGCCGTTTTGGCGTCGTTGTCCTCGGTGAGCAGGGTGACGTTGTTGTCGGTGTCCCAGGCGAATTCGGTCTGCTGGCCCTTGGCGTTGGTGACCTCCAGGGAGAGGCCGAAGTCGTTGGCGGTGTAGTCGGTGGTGCGGCCGAGGGCGTCGGTGACGTGGGTGTCGGTGAACTGGGGGTTGAGGTTGTTCTCTGCGTAGGTGAAGCCGGTGTTCTTTCCGCGCCGGTCGGTGATGGTCTTGGTGCGCCAGTGCTGGCGGGGGTCACCGGGCAGCTCGTGGTACACGAGACGGGTGGGGTTGCCGCGCGGGTCGGTGACGGACTCGAGCTTGACGTTCTTGTTGCCCTGGTCGGCGTCGTAGGTGAGCTTGAACACCTTGTCGGTCAGGGTGTCGTCGGCCTTGCCGTCCTCAAGGCGGCCCAGCTGGCCCTTCTGGGTGTAGAAGAAGCTCAGCGTGCGGCCGGAGATGTCGGTGACCGACTTGATGTGGTCGTAGATCTTGGAGTTGTTCAGCTTCCCGGCGTCGCCGGCGACGTCCCCGGTCTCGGTGGCGTACTGGTAGCCGTCCTGGCCCTTCTGCCAGTAGTCGATCGTCAGGCTCTGCCGGCCCGCTGGGTCGGTGGTGTATTTGAGGAACTTGCGCGGCTTGTTGTTGGAGTGCCGCTCCTCGTACGTGAAGGTGAGGGTGTTGCCGTTGGTGTCGACGGCGGAGGTGAGGTAGCCGTCGCAGCCGAAGAGGAAGCGGGTGCCGTCCGGGCGGGTGAGCGTCCAGGCGTCGGTGACCGGGTCCTTGTCCGGGGTGCAGTCGAGACCGGCCTTGGGGGTGAGCTTGTAGTGCACCCCGCGCGGGGCCTTGAAACTGCCCTCGGGCTGCTTGGAGAAGACGTGGGTGGTGCCGTCGCCGTCGGGCAGACGCACCTCGGTCGGGTTGGGGTTCGGGTGGAAGTCCAGCGGGGCGCCGAGGCGGATCGGGCCGGATGCCTGGGCGGAGACGCCGAAGCCGGACACCGTGTCGGAGGTGTCCATGGAGTTGTAGGCCAGTCGGAAGAAGGTGTTCAGGCCGCGGCCGGGGTTGTTGATCGGGTTGTAGGACCAGACGTTGTTGCCGGCGTCGAGGTTGTTCATCACCGTCGAGCCGGCGCCGGTGTTCGCGCCGGTGTAGGCGTAGAACTTCTCCAGTCCCAGCCGGTCGGAGGTGGGGTCCTCCACCGCCACGTTCTGTGCCAGGCCGGCGATGGCCGGGGTGCCTTGGGACTGCCACTGGCCGGTGGACTTGTTGCGCACGTCCCATGTCAGGACGTAGTCGGAGCGCTTGTTGCCCTCGGCGGAGTTGATCGGGGTCTTCACCTGCGCCTTGATCACCCGCGACTGGCCGGGCTGGAGCGTGGCCGGCAGCGCGGTGGCCAGCTGGTTGCCGGAGGTGGTGGCGTCGGTCCCGTCCGGCAGGGACCAGCGGTAGGACAACTCGTGGCTGGTCGTGCTCCAGGTGGTATCGGTGGTGTTGGTGAGGGTGACGTCCACGGTGTAGGTGGAGTTGGGGACCATGCGCGACGGCGTCTGCGGCGCGTAGTACGTCGATTCGGTGGTGGAGTCGACATAGGTGACCTGCAGCTGCGGGCGCAGCTGCGTCTCGGCCGCCTCAGAGGACAGGAACGCGGTGCGCTCCGACGGCGACGCCTCGTCCGCGAGGCGCAGCGCCAGGCCCCGGTTGCTCGACGGTGTCTCGATCCAGTTCCGGGTCAGCGAGGTGGCGTCCCAGCGGTAGCGGCGGGGGTCGTTGGTGGCGCCCGTGACGGTGGAGGCGTCCGCGGCACCCATGTCCCCGCCAGGGGTAGTCCAGTTGCCGGACGAAGTCGCCCTCACCCAGGTGGCGGACTCGTCGAACGAGGTGGTCAGCGGGTGCATCCGGTAGACCGCGCCGTTGGCGTTCGGCGCCGTGGAGGTCCCCCACATATCGAGAGTCGAGCTGATCACCGTGGCGGTGGCGGGGACAGAGGCGTTGACCGGGAACTTCAGCAGCGCCCGGGTCGTGCCGAGACCCGGGTGGTTGTTTCCGACCGACAGCCACGGGTGCTGGACGCTGGTGACCTCCTCGTCCGGGAGGCTGTCGTGCGCGGTGGTCTGCTGGGTGGAGGAGACCGTGGTGTCCCTGATGCCGTCCTGGGTCTGGATGATCTGGGTGGTACGGCCGGCCAGGGGCAGTCGCACCAGCTGTACCGGGGAGCCGAGCAACTGACCGTCGCGGGTCTTCACCACCAGCTGGTAGTAGTACGCCCGTCCCAGGCCGCCGCCGTTGACATCCGGCTGGGTGGCCGGTGCGGAGGTGTCGGTGAAGGTGGTGGCCGCCTTGTCCAGCGGGGCCACCAGCGTCGCGGCGCTGGGGGTGAAGCCCTGGAAGACGCTGCGGTGGATCTGGTACTCGACGATGTCGTCACCGGCGTCGCCCGCGTCGCCGTTGTCGTAGGCGTCCCAGGAGAGCGCAGGCCCGGTGTCGTGGATGACGGTGGGCGGGTTCAGCGCCGTGCCGACCCGGCCGAAGGTGACAGTCAGCTTCGGGTACGTGGCGGTCTCGCCGCCGTAGCCGAACTCGCTGGCCTCGTACAGCGGCCCGCCTCGGGGCGTCGCCGGTGCCTCGTCGCGCACCTTGAGCACGAAGCCGTGGTTGGCGGTGCCGTTGACCCATTTCTGCACGGTGTCGGTGACCGGGAAGCGGTGCCATTCGTTCGCCTCGCCGGCGTCCTTGACCAGCTCGCCCGGGTTGACCAGGCGGATGGCGTCCACGACGGTGCGCTTGGTCGCGTCGCCGGTGTCGCCGACGACGACCTTGCCGGTGGTGCCGCGGCCGAAGTACATCTGCGAGCCGCCGAGCTGCTTCCATGCCGGGGTGCTGGTGCGCTGGTCGAGCGTGAGGTTGGTGGTCGTGGCGGCGCCGTCGCTGTCTTGGTGGTGGACGGTGTACGGGGCGGCTGCGGTGGCATCGGACAGCGGCCCGAAGTGGGCATCCACCCGATAGCTGGCGCGCTCGGCGACCCTTGGCTGGAGGGTGTAGCTCTCGCCGGTGAGGCTGTTCTTGTTCGTCGTGTAGTCGTTGCCGATGTTGACGCCGCCGATGGTGCCCACACGCGGCCACTCCCCGACGGCCGCGGTGCCCGCGTCGCCGTCGTCGATCTGGACCGTGGTGCCGGACAGCTCACCGGCCAGGTCGCTGGTGTTGTTCCAGGTGGCGGTGGTCTGCTCCCATGATCCGGTGGCCCGGTGGGCCTCCACGGTCACGTTGAAGGCGTTCGTGGTGTGCACCTGGTCGTAGAAGACGCCGAGGCGGGCAGAGTCGATCTTCGTCCCGGCCGGGATGCCGTCCAGCGGAAACTTCAGCAGCGACCTGCGCACCCCCGTGCCGGTGGTGCCCACGCCCAGCTGCCAGTTGCCCGTCTTGGACGTACCGACACCGTTGTAGTTCTTGTCCGGCTGTGAGGAGTCGACCATCACGCCCTGGGAGAGGCAGCCCTCGGTGTTCGCATCCGAGCACGGCGGGGGCGCGTAGGTGATGGTCGGGTCGACGGTGACCGGGTACTGACGTTCGTCGGCGGCGAGCCAGTCGGCATCCGGCGTGACGGTGAGTCTCCAGCCCTTGCCGTCGCGGGTCAGCTTCTGGGCGACCTTGGTGGACGCGGCGTGCCCGTACGGGGAGGAGGCGTCCTTTGTCGCGTCGGTCATGAACGCGGCCGGGATCACCATCGCCGGGTGCCGTGCGTCCGTCTTGAACAGGCCGATGGTGCCGTTCTTCATCGTCTTCGGCGTCAGGCCCTCGGCATCGAGGGTGAAGGCGAAGGACACCGGGGCCTGCGGCCGCTCGGTGAGCACGATGCTTTCCTTCAGCGTGCCACGGCCCACCTCGTAGATCAGATCCGCTCCTGCGGCGGCCTCGCGGTAGGTGACGGCGTCGCCTTCGGCGACGGGCTTCAACCTGCCGTCCGCGTCGGCCAGGCCCAAGGTGACCGACTGGCCGGTGGCCGCTTCGAGGCGAATCAGCCGTGCGGGATCCGCGCCGAAGTAGCTGCGGCCGGTGTTGCTGGTGTTGGTGAAGTCGAAGCCGGCACGAGTGCTCCGGCGGACGGCGGTATCGATGGGCTTCCACCCGTCGCCCGAGCGGTACGACATCGGCTGGGCGGACAGCTCCGCCTGCGTGCGGCCGTCGGCGAGCTTCCAGTAGCGGGCCGTGGGCGTGCGCTTGCCGGCCAGCTCCCGCACCCGTGTGGACTTCGGCGCGGCCTGCGCCTTCGGCAGCTTCTGCCGGCTCGGTATCTCCACCTCGGCGGCGGGCGGCGAGTCGTTCCCTTCGTCCTCGTCGCCGCCGAGCCAGTCCTTGACGGTGTCGATGAAGCCCTTGCCGCCACCGTTGCCTGAGGCCGGCGCCGCGTAGGCGACCTGCGGGAGACCGGTAGCGAGGATCGCCGCTGCGGTTGCGGATGCAAGCAGTCTGCGGAGCCGGCTCATCAGCTACTTCCTCCCGAGGTTCACTCCACCGGGGCGGAGCGCGCTCGCCCTGGGCAGGCCGCAGGCACGGCGCTACCTCTGACACTTCGTCATGAAGAATCACGTCATCAGCCCGCAGGTGCTCGCATGCAGGCTCGGGAAGGAAACCGCTTGTTGGTCGTGAACTGTCACACCTCAAGGCTTAGTTATGACGCACGTCACACTTCACCCTTCGTTGTGCCTTCACTGCTGTGAGTTGCGCAACGAGTGGTCGAACGCGCCCTGTTGCGTAGTCAACCGCCGGTGTATAACCGTTCGAGTCCGTGTGTGAGCGGCAGGCAGGAGCCTCCGGTCCCCACCGCCGCGGCGCCATTTCTCCCGCACGCTCGTCACCTCGAGGAGCCCGTGATGGCGCTTCAGCCTGCCCGCTTACGCGTTCGCTCCACGCTCCGGCGCACCGTCCTCGGCATCGTCGTCACAGCGGCTGCGCTGGCCCTGCCGACACCCGCAGGCGCCGTCGCCGCACCGGCCACCGCAGATTTCGACAAGGACGGCAGGGCCGATCTCGCCGTCGGCGTCCCCCAGGCCCCGGACGGCACCAAGACCCGTGCAGGTGCCGTCTCCGTCGTACCGGGCGCCGCCGCAGGACCCGACGCCTCCGCCGAGACCACCCTCACCCAGAACAGCACGGTGGGCGGCGTCGCCTTGCCCGGCAGCACCGAGACCGGCGACGACTTCGGTGCCGCCACCGCCTACGGCGACATCAACGGCGACACCTACGCCGACCTCGCCATCGCCGCCCCGGGCGAGGACGACACCTCAGGGCACACCGACATCGGCGGCCTGACGCTGCTCTACGGCTCGGCCACCGGCTTCACCGCCGACACCAGGATGTTCCACGCGCCGTCCGCCATCCGCGTCGACGGCGACCGCTGCGGCGAAGCGCTGACCGTGGGCGACTTCAACGCCGACGGCAGCGCCGACGTCCTGGCCTTCTGCCCCGGCTCGTACGCGCTGTGGTGGATCGACGGCGCCACCCGCACCGTCAGATCAACTGCCCCGCAGCAGCCCCTGCAGCCCGCGCCCGCCTCCCTCGGATCGGCGGCCAACGCCCACGCCGCCGCCGGTGACGTCACGGGCGACGGCTACACCGACGCGCTGGTCACCTTTACCTCCTGGGACGGCACCAGCCCGCTGTACCTGCTGCCCGGCTCCGCCGACGGCATCACCACCGACACCGCACAGGTACTCGACGACGCCGGCGGCGTCTCGCTGGCCACCGGCGACATCAACGGTGACGCCATCGCCGACGCCGTCGTCGGCCGGCCGCAGGCAGGCACCGCCGGGCAGGTCACCGCCTACTACGGCGCCACCACCGGGCTGTCCGCAACCCGCCAGACCACGATCGACCAGGCCACGGCCGGCGTGCCCGGGGACAACGAAGCCGGCGACGAGTTCGGCGGCTCCGTCGCCGCCGGGGACATCAACGACGACGGCAACGCGGACGTACTCGTCGGCTCCCCCGGCGAAGACCTCACCGTCGACACCGTCGCCCACCCTGACGCCGGCACCGCGGTCACCCTCTACGGCTCCGCTACCGGACTCACCGGCACCGGCTCCGACTCCTACTACCCCGGCAAGAACGGCCTCAGCGGCGCCGTCGAGGACGGCGACCGGATCGGCACCGCCGCATCCCTGGCCGACTTCGCCGGCGACGGCCACGCCGACCTCGCCGCCGGCTCCAGCGGCGAGAACACCGGCGACGGCACCGTCCTCGTCATCGGCGCCACCGCCACCGGCCCGCAACCCGCTATAGGCGACTACCTGGGCCCCGGCGACCTCACCCTGCCCACCACATCCCACATCGGCGACGTCCTCGCGCCCTGACATCCGGGAGAAGAGCAGCCGTGACGGACCACCAGCCCTCCTCGGCCACGGAGCCTGTGAACCAGCAGACACCTCAGCCGGATACGGAAGCTCAGCCCACACCCGACATCCGCATCCGCCGCCGAACCGCCGTCGCCATCGGCGTCCTCGCCACCGCAGGTATCGCCGCCGCGGCCCTGACCTGGCACGGCGCCGACCGCGGCCGGGCCGATCCTCCCCCTCCCTACACCGCCCCGGTCTCGTACGAGGTCACCGGAACCGGCCGAGCCGACATCACCTACCACGCGGGCATCGCCGGCAAGGGCACCTCCGGACGCGACACCGACGCACGGCTCCCCTGGCACAAACACGCCGAAGTCACCCCACGCAGCGGCCCCGCCACCGTAGCCATCCTCCTGAGCAAGGAGGGTGGCCGCGCCACCTGCACCATCGCCCTGCGCGGCAGGCAGTTGCAGACCGCCACCGCCCACGGCGCCTACGGACGCGCCACCTGCACCGCCGACATCCCACCCCGGCGCCCGTAGGGAGATACCGACCCCTCCGGATCCCAGCCCGACCGGCAGCAGCGAACCTCAGGAGGCTCTGGTGGCGCTGTGGTAGCAGACTTACGCCCAGCGCGGGAGGTTCGGCCACCACGCGCCGAGGACACCGCCCTGGCCGAAGCCGTCCGTCTCGCCCAGGAAGGCGACGACACCGCCTTCACCACCGTCTACCGCCTGGTCCATCCCCGGCTGCTCGCCTACGCCTGGAGCATGGTCGGCGACGACGCCGAAGACGTCGTCGCCGACTCCTGGTACAACATCGCCCGCGACCTTCCACGCTTCCACGGCGAAGGCGCG
Source organism: Streptomyces sp. CNP082 (assembly GCF_059570535.1). Lineage (NCBI taxonomy): Bacteria > Bacillati > Actinomycetota > Actinomycetes > Kitasatosporales > Streptomycetaceae > Streptomyces > Streptomyces sp. CNP082. The sequence continues at coordinate 182,078 of NZ_JCANSZ010000010.1, read as the reverse complement.
GACTTCCGCGCGTGGGCCGCCGCCATCGTCCGCCTGCGCGCCACAGACCACCACCGCCGCCAGCACCGCCGCCTGCCCACCGTCCCCCTGCCTCAAGAAGCGCTCAGCCTCCCCGCCGGCACCGACACCGCCGAAGACGCCCTCGACCGCCTCTCCACCCAACAGGCCCTGACGCTCATCGCCACCCTCCCACCAGACCAGGCCCAGGCCGTCATGCTCCGCGTCGTCATCGGCCTCAACGGCCCCGCCGCCGCGCGCGTGCTCGGCAAGACCCACGGAGCCGTACGCACCGCCGCCCACCGCGGCTACGAGCACTCGGCCGCCACCTGACGAGTGACCAGACAGCAGACAGGGCGACCGGCTTGGAGCTCACGCGCCGGTGACCAGGCCTCATGACCGTCCCGTCTGTGTGGTGTCTGCCCAGGACACGAACGGCGACCGGCCGTCTATCGCCTGACCCGGAAGGTTTCAGTGATCACCAGCTGACCCCCGTTCCCCGGGCTCTCTCCCTGTTCCCATGTTCTGGGCCCCCTGCCAGGGGTTCGAGCGTGCGCACTGGTCAAGCCCCCGGCAGCTTGAGGGTCGTCCGCGCCAGCGGCGTGTACGTATGGGTCGTGTCGCCCCCTGGACACCGGCTTCAGCCCCCAACTGGTGCGTGTCGAGCCTGGCCTCGACACGCACCAGTTGCCGTTCGGGCTGGTGAGCCGAGAGGCCTGATCATGGCGTGGATCTCTTCCCGCAGCCGGGCTGATCCTGCCTGTCGCCAATTCAAACCCACGCGGTACTACGATCGGGTTATCGAACTGGCTTTCTTCGAGGTAACCCGGACCCTTTGGCTCCGGAACAGCAGTCGCCACTGATGAATGAGTCGTCGACTAACAAGAAAGTGTCAGTTACCGGATGCCACCATAGCTGGACGGTCTCGGAGGTCGTATTCTGAGGGATGCATTCTCGGGCACTCGGTGAATAAGACTTGCGAATCTTCGGAAACTGCAGGTCAAGCGACCTGCCGAGAGCATATATCTGTGGCGTTTCGGGATGACCTGGATTGGATAGAAAGCACGGCAATAAATCAAATCGTCATCTGCGACTACGGGGGAGCAGTGAGCAATCTGAGCAGCTATGTGGTCGTCTTGAACGATGAGGAACAGTACTCCATCTGGCCAGCCGCGCGTGATGTACCGGGCGGTTGGAGGTCGGCGGGAGTGACGGGTTCCAAGGAGGAGTGCCTGGCGCATATCGACGCCGTCTGGACCGACATGAGGCCGCTCAGTCTGCGGAAGGCGATGGACGAGGGCTAGCCCTGTGGATGCTCTGCCGCAAGCGGGCAGCGTGCTCGGCGTCCTCGCGGCCGGGGCCGACACCATTCTGAGGCGGAATCCGCGGATGGCCGTCGAATGGTGCCGGGCGGGCCTGGAACTGCTCCCGGCCGTCCGGGACGGTCAGCACCGGAAGGCCGATCTGCTCCTGGCCATGGCTCGTGCGCGTATGCGGATCGGTGAGCTGGCGGAGTGCCGTACGGCCCTCGCCCAGTGGAGCGCGGTCGTCGGCGTGAAACGAGAGCTGAACGAGGCCGCTGACCTGCTGGCGGCCCTTGCGCTCGCTGACGGCCGCTTCACCCACGCCCGGGTGATCCTGCGGCGGGCGATCGGGAATCCGCAGACCGCGGACGACGTGGCGCTGCGGCTGGAACTGGCTGCCACCGCTCTGTGGGACACGGACTGGTCCTGGTCGGACGCCGCGTGGGCGTCGACGCGGCAGGGGCGGCACCTCTATCGGGCCCACGCGCTGGTGATGCTCGCGATCGAGGAGATCGGCCGCGAGGACGTCGGCAAGGCTGTCCGGCTCATCCGGACGTCGGCCGAGCTGGTCGACCCGCGAACCGACGAGGAACTGGCCGAGCGTCCAGCGATCATGCCCGACCTCGGCTGGGCCGAGACGCACCTCGGCTGGTGGCGGACCGCGCAGCAGCGGTTCCGGCGAGGGCTGCTGGTCTGTGAGGCGAGTGGCCAGTATCTGGTCGAAGCCTCACTTCAGTCCGGGCTCGCTGAACTGGCCCTGCGGCAGGGAGATCTGCCGACCGCGGCCGATCGGGCGCAACGCGCGGTGTCCCGCTCGCGTTCCCTCGGCCATCACGACCAGTTGGCCATGGCCTTGGTGGGACGAGCCGACATCGCGCTCGCCGCAGGCCGCTACGAGCATGCCCTGGAGGATGCCAGGCAGGCGATGCGGGCGGTCGACCTGGACAGCCCCCAGTGGCGGCGCGCGCAACTCTCCTACGGTGCCGCGGTCCTTGCCAAGGGCGACACCGCGGCATGTGTCAGCGCCGTTGTCGGCGCCGCGGGTGACGAGCTGTGCGAGCTGCCGGTCTGGGAACGCAGCAGGGCCGCGAAGCTCCTCAGCCGTGCGGAGCGGGCCGTGGGGCGACTGCAGCGCGCCGCCAGGTGGGAGCGGATCGGTACCCGGTACGAGGCGTTGCTGACCCGGCCGGAGAAGGGCAGTGAGGAGCCGTCTCTGCTGAGCCGACGAGAGTACGAGATCGCGCGGCTGGTCAGCGAAGGGCGGACCAATCGGCAGATCGCGCGTCTGCTGGGGGTGAGCCATAAGACGGTGGAGACGCATCTCGCGCGCATCTTCGCCAAATCCGGCGTGTCCAGCCGGGCCGAGCTGGCCGGGCTGATCGTGGCCAACAGAGTGGTCGCCCGGACCTAGAGCTGGCGGGCACGGGCGACCACCGGGGACGGACCTCCTCAGTCCATCACGATCGACGAACTGGTCATCACGAAGTCGCCGTGACTGTTCCCCGGCATGGTGTCGGCTGGGCGGTCGACCTCCCCGGCGAGCGCGGGGATCTCCTCGATGCTGAAGCTGCGGTCGGAAGCACGCAGGGGGAACGGCTCGTCGGACAGCACCTCCAAGGTGATGTCGAGTCCCTCCCGGGGAACGGCGATGAACTCCAGGGCCCACGGGGCGCCGTCGCGGGTGCCGGGCCGGCTCGGCACTCTCCTTCCGTCGACGACGGCGGTGCGTACCCTCAGGTCCGAGGGAGCCGACACCACGAGCACGGGCGGCCTGCGCGGCGCGCTGACGTGGAACCGGACCGTGCGGACGCCGTCCGCGACGTTGCTTTCGCGCACCCTGATCTCGGGCGCCGGCAGATCCACCACGGGTGCTTCGCCGGTCCGGAACGGATAGCGGTTGCGGAAGAACTTCGGCATGCGGCCGCTCTTCACCGGCTGCAGGAGGAACAGGCCGGCCGCGAGGATGAAGACACCCCAGGCGAACTCCAGACCGCTGACGAGGAGCGCCAGGTAGACGGCGGGGGCCGTGAGCAGCAGGGCGACCGCCGCAGCGACCGCATACCCGGCCGCCCGGAACCGGGGCACGACGAGCGCCACCGCGACGGCCAGCAGCGGCCAGGCGAACACGTAGGCCGTCTCGGGGAGCAGCAGGCCCACCGTGAGCGTCACGACCGTCCACCAGACCGCCGTCGCCGCCGCGAGGTCGGGAGCCTTCACCCTGCGCTGGCACCAGCGCAGCCACAAGGCGAGCAGGAGAGCGGTGAGGAAGCCGAACGCGGCCAGGTGGAGACCACTGTTGCAGACGTCGCCGTTGGCGATGTCGTCGTAGCCGGGGTAGAACGCGTGGAGTGCCTGCCAGAGGGCGAACGGGACCAGGCCGCCCAGGATCGTGCCGCACGCGGCGAGCGGCACGGCCAGTGCCAGCCGCCGCGGTGCCAGGTCACCTCGGCGCAGCCCTCTCACGACGGCGGCTGCCACCAGCGCGAGAACGAGGCAGAGCAGCGGGTAGGTCGCCCATACGGGATAGGAGACCACACCGATCCAGGGCATGGTGAAGTAGACGTCGTCCGCGGTGGACCGGGGGAGGTCGGATGAGGCGAGGTGCGCGCCGACGTCGGTGGCGTACTCACCGTGGTGCTGAAGGCTGCTCGACTCGACGCGTTCTCCACCCGCGCGCCGACGACGTCGCCGGGCTGCTCCTCCTCGAACTCCGTGGCCCGCTGAACCTCGGCCGTCAGGCCCATGCCCCGGAGGGTCTCCAGCAAGTAGTCGCGGACTTCCGCGGTGTACGCGCCCCCGGTGGGACGCGGCTTCTGCGCGATGTGCTCCAGATGTGTGCGCGCCCGCTCCGCGGAGAACTCCGTGGCCGCGGAGCCGGCCCCCTTGCCCGCGGGCGGTTGGACGGCGAGCAGTGCCGCGGCGGCGCAGAGGAGAGGGAGGACGATGGCGAGAGCCGACCGGAACCGCGCCGGCTTCAGGGCCGATGTCGTCCTTCGCATGATCAGCCCCGCCACGAGAAGGAGACCGGAAGACGGCGGTACCCGTTCACCTTGGTCGCCCGCAACCGCTCGGCCGGGCCCGCCCGGTGGACCGCCGTGGTGTGCCGGGCGAGCGCGGCCAGGAGCATGTGCAACTCCAGTCTGGCCAGTGTGGAACCGATGCAGTAGTGCAGGCCGTGCCCGAAGGCGAGGTGGCGATTGGGGCGTCTGCCGATGTCGAACCGGTCCGGCGAGGGGAACACCCGCGGATCGCGGTTGGCGGCGACCAGCCACGAGACGACGGCGGAGTCCCGGGGCACCGGCTGACCGGCGACGACCGTGTCCTGGAGCGCCACCCGCAGCACGTGGGGTCCGGGCGTCGACCAGCGGAGCACCTCCTCGACTGCCACCCTGAGGGCCTCCGGGTCGGCGTGCAGCACCTCCAGCGCACCCGGTGACGAGGCGAAGCCGTCGAATGCGCCCGCGATCGCATGCTGCGTCGTCGCGTTCCCCGCGGCGAAGACGTTGTCACAGTTGATCAGTACGTCGTGCTGGTCCATGCCGTCGCCGAGCAGATGACTGACCAGGTCGGAGCCCGGAGTGCCGCGGCGGTGCCGCACGAGGTCCGCGAAGTAGCCCATGATCTGAAGGTGCGCCGACGACGGCGACATCCGCTCCGGGTCGTCGGGTGCACCGACCGCGTACGCGGTCAACTGCCGTAGCTGTTCGCGGTCTCGGGCCGGTACGCCGAGGATCTCGCACACCACGGTGTTGGGCAGACCGGAGGCGATATCCGTCGCTTCGGAGACCGTACGCCCGCGGGCCGCCGAGAAGAAGTCCGCGATCTCCCGCGCGATGACCTCGCGGAGCGGACCGGCGGTGGCCCGCGCGAGGTATGCGCCTATGACGCGCCGCAGTCGGTCGTGCTGTTCCCCCTCGCTGACCACGATCATCCGGCCGCCCCCGGAGTCGGGCTGGTGCCGGTCGAAGCCGATGAACATCCCGTACTCCGAGGTGAACGGTGCGTCGGGGGCCAGCACCGCGGCGCAGGCGCGGTGTGAGAAGACCGACCAGAATCCGTTGTGCGCGGCGTTCGGCGGGGTCCACACCGCGGCGTCTTCCTCGACCAGCGACCGCCACAGGCCGGTCGGATCGGTCGATGCGTAGAAACCGTCATCGCCGAGTTCGGCGACCGGGTACGGGGCGGCCGTCATATGTGCACCTCGTTGCGGTGTCGTAGCGGGGACGCAAAGGCTGGGGCGATGGAGGAGAGGAGGACGACCGGGGCGAACCAGAGCGTGTTTCTCGCGCCGGCCACTTCGACCAGGGCGCCGGCGGTGAGGGCCCCGGCCGGGTTGGCCGCCATGGGCAGCAGCCGGTAGCTGGCGTTCATACGGGCGTGCAGGGCCCGGGGCGTGAGCAGGTGCCGGAGGGTCATGGCGGACGTACCGACGACGCAGCTTCCGGCGCCGACCAGGAAGAACGCCGTACCCGCGCACAGCACCGCGGTACCGGAAGCGGTGGCCAGCGGCACGAGGACGAACGGTGCGGTGGCGAACACGATGCCGCCGAGAAGCGCTCTGCCGTATCCGGCCCACCGGACGATGCGGGGCGCGGTGAGCGTACCGATGATGCCGCCGACGCCGCCGAGGCTGAGGGCGAACCCGTACCAGCCGGGGCCGAGGCCGACGTCCTTGAGCAGGTAGATGACGGACGACACCATCGCCAGTTGCAGGCCCCCCGCGTAGACGGCGGCGTGGACGGCGAGCCACCGTATGGGCGCGTTGCCGAAGACCGCCCGGAGCCCTTCCCGCGCCTCGACGACCGGATTCCTCCGTGCCCCCGACGCCACCGGTGGCTCCCGGAGCCGCAGGGAGGCCAGCATGTACGCGGACACCAGATAGGTGACCACGTCCAGGAGCAGCACCATGGCCGCGCCGGCGATCCCGGCCAGGGCACCGGTGGCACCGGGGCCGGCCGTGCCGCTGAAGGCCCGGTTGACGTTCATCCTGCTGTGCGCCTGGGAGAGCGCGGCAGCCGGCACCAGCGCGGGCAGGTGGGCCGCGGCGGCTATCTCGTACACCAGGGTCATCGCGCCTCCCGCAAGCGCCACGGTGTACAGATGCGGCCAGGTCAGCGAGTCCAGCGCGGCGGCGACCGGGATGCTGAGGACGAGTGCCGCGCGGGCCAGGTCCAAAGTGACCATCACGGGGCGCCGCGCCGTCCGGTCCAGCCACACCCCCGCGGGGAGAGCGAGCAGGAAGAAGGGCAGCAAGTAGAGGCTCTGCAGCAGCCCGATCTCGAATCCGGTGGCGTCGAGCAGCCCGACCGCGACGAGGGGCAGCGCCGTCATGGTCACCTGGGAGCCGAACTCGGTGACGGCGTTGCCTGCCCAGAGCCGTCTGAAGTCGCGGGGCAGGCTGACAGTGCTCACGACGCCTCCTGTTCTTCCCTGAGCAGAACCCTCCTTCGCAAGCCGTCGGCACGGCAGTCGGGGAAAGCACTGACGCCGCGGGCTCAGCCCGTGGTGCAAGGCTGGTCAGGGCGCGGGAAGGACACGTCACCGTCTGAGGAAGGCCGTGGAATGACGACATGGCAGGACGTGATGGAGGCCGCATCGGAGCGGACACCGGACCGGGCGGTCTTCACCCTCCAGGCCGACGACGGCAGGCCACCGGCCGAGCTGACCTACGCGCAACTGCACGCCAGGGCCGGTGCGATCGCGGGCGACCTGGTGGAACGTGATCTCACCGGGGAGCGGGCGGTGCTGCTCCACCCGTTCGGGCTGGAGTTCGTGGAGGCGTTCTTCGGCTGCCTCTACGCCGGCGTCGTCGCGGTCCCGGCCTATCCGCCGAGCCGCCACCCGTCGTCCGTCGACCGCTTCACCGGGGTGGTCGACGACAGTGGCGCCCGCGTCGCGCTGACCACGGCGGCCCTGCGTGAGCGACTGCGGCACCGGCGTGACCTGCCGTCCGTCGCCCGACTCGACATGGTGGTCCCCGATCCCGCGGAGCTGTCGCGGGGCCGGCGGACCGCGCGGCCCGGGGGCGGGGACCTCGCCTTCCTCCAGTACACGTCGGGCTCCACCGGCCGGCCGAAGGGCGTGATGCTCACCCACGACAACCTGCTGGCCAACACCGCACTCATCCGTGACGCCTTCGGCCTCTCCGCACAGACGCGGGCGGTTTCCTGGCTGCCGATGTACCACGACATGGGCCTGATCGGATCCGTCCTCGGCACCGTGTTCTGCGGCGGCTCCACGCTGCTCATGCCGCCGTCGTCGTTCGCCCACGACCCCGCGCGCTGGCTGCGCGCGATCAGCGACTTCCGGGCCACCGTCAGCGGCGGCCCCGACTTCGCCTTCGGCCTGTGCGCCGAGCGTGTTCCGGCCGAGCAGCGCGCGACGCTCGACCTCTCCTCGTGGGAGGTCGCGTTCAGCGGTGCCGAGCCGGTCCGGGAGCGGACGATGCGCTCGTTCGCCGCCGCCTTCGCCGATGCCGGCTTCTCCCCCACGGCGTTGCTCCCCTGCTACGGCCTCGCGGAGTCGTCGTTGATCGTCACCGCGGGCGAGCGCGGTCGCGGATTCCGGACGTCGGCGGCGGGAGGCTCGGCGGATACGGTGGTCGGCACGGGCCGGGCGCTGCCCGGCGTCGGACTGCGGATCGTGGACCCGGACACCGCGGCGGCGGTACCCGCGGGGACCGAGGGCGAGATCCAGGTCAGCGGTGCCAGCGTGGCCCGGGGTTACTGGAACCAGCCCGAGCGGTCGGCCGAGGTGTTCCGCGACGGCTGGCTGCGGACCGGCGACCTCGGTTTCCTCAAGGACGGGGAACTGTACGTGACCGGCCGGGTGAAGGACGTCGTCATCGTCCGCGGCCGCAACCATCACCCGCAGGACATCGAGGTGACCGCCGAAGGAGCCGACCCACGCCTGCGCTCCCACGGTTGTGCGGTGTTCACCGTGCCCGGTGCCGACCGCGAGGAACTGGTCGTCGCCTGCGAGCTGCGCAGAGCGGCCGGCCGCGGAGACGTCGGCGAGATCGCCGACCGGGTCAGAGCCGCCGTCGGCGCCGGGCACGGGGTACGGCCCCGGCATGTCGCCCTCGTTCCCTTCGCCGGACTGACACGTACCTCCAGCGGGAAGGTCGCCCGGCACGCCTGCAGGCAGCGTTTCCTCGACGGCACCCTCGGTGCGCTGGCAGCACCCTCCGCCGCGCCCGGGGCGGAGCAGGGGCACCCGGGAGCGCCGGCGGCTGCCGGGACCGGCGCCGCGGCCGGCGGGAGCGATCTCGCACGGCTCCGTGCGGAGATCGCCTCCCTGCTCGGCGTCGCGATCGGCGAGGTCTCCGCGGACCGGCCCCTCATCGAGCTGGGCCTCGACTCCCTCGACGCGCTGACCGTCGCACACCGCGTGGGCAGGCGGACCGGCAGAGAATTTGCCGTCGACGAGCTGCTCCACCGCACCGCCCGCGAACTCTGCGCCTCGGGCACCCGCCCCGGCGACGGGCCGGTCCACCCGGCCGAGCCCGGAGACCACCCGCTCTCCGCGCAGCAGCGGGGTATGCGCTACAGCTACGACATCGCGCCGGAGAGCACCGCATACCTGCTCAGCGCCGCCGTGGACGTCTACGGCCTCTTCGACGCGGACGCGCTGCGGGACGCGTTCACCCGCACCGTCGACCGCCACGCCGCCCTGCGCACCACCTTTCCCGTGGTGGACGGCGAACCGGTGCAGCGGGTGCACGCGCGGCTCGTGCCCGACTGCCGCTTCGAGGACGTGCCGCAGGAACTCCTCGGCGAACGCACCGCGGTCGCGGCGAACACGCCGCTCGACGTCGCGGAGGGCCCGCCGGTGCGGCTCACGGTCCTGCGGACCGGACCCGACCGGCACCGGCTCGTGCTGTCCGTGCACCACCTGGTCTCCGATCTGTGGTCGATCGACCTCGTACTCCGTGAGGTCGCCGAGCGGTACGGCGGCGGCCGGCCGGGCGAGGAGGAGGCGCCGGGGTTTCCCGGACTCGTCGCACGCGAACACCGGCTCCTGGCAGGGCCGGAGGGCAGGAGGCTCGCCGACCACTGGCGTTCGGTGCTGAGCGGCGCGCCGGGTGACCTCGGCCTGAGTACCGACCGGCCCCGCCCGGCCGTCCCCCGTATGCGGGGCGCCGCCACGCCGTTCGCCCTCGATTCCGCTCTCACGGCGCGCCTGCGGCGACTCGCCCGGGACCGGGGCACGACGCTCTTCACCGTTCTGCTCACCGCCTACTCCGTCCTGCTGTGGCGGTACTCCGGACAGCGCGATCTCCTGGTCGGCACACCGGTGCACGGGCGCGGCAGCACCGGGTCGGGCCGGATCGTCGGAAGCTGCATCAACACGGTGCCCCTGCGCTGCCAGGTGGACCCGGACGACTCCTTCACCCGGCTCCTCGACCACGTCGGCGCGGTGAGCAGGGACGCCTTCCGCCACGCGGCGCTGCCGTTCGTCGAGCTGGCCGACCAGGTCGACGCCCGCCGGGATCCGAGCCGGCCGCCGCTGGTGCAGGTGATGTTCGCCCTGTACCAGGCCGCCGCCGGCGGCGACGTGCCGATCGCGGCCATGGCGGTCAACACGCCGGGAGAACCGGGCCGGTTCGGCCCGGCGGTCTGCGAGTCGGTTGCGCTGCCCCGCACCGGGGCCATGGTCGACCTCGCGCTGCATCTCGGGGAGGTCGGGGAGCGTCTCGTCGGGGAACTCGTCTACGACACCGACCTCTTCGAGCCGGAGTCGCCGGCCCGCCTGGTCCGCCAGTACACCTCGATTCTGGAGGAGATCATCCGCCGCTCCGGCGAGCCGGTGCGGGAGATCGCCACGGCGGAGCCCGCGATGCTCACCGGGCCGCTCCTGGCGTACCGGGACGACGACCACGTCCACCTGCGGATCGCGCGGCAGGCGAGGCTGAGCCCGGAGGGAACGGCGCTCGTCACCGATGACGAGGAGCTGACCTACGGGGGGCTCGAGCGTGCCGCCGGTGCGCTCGCACACGTGCTGATCGCGCGGGGCGTGCGCCCGGGGCACGTGGTCGCCGTCCAGTTGCCGCGGAGCGCGGACGCCGTGGTGAGCATGCTGGCCGTGCTGAAGGCCGGAGCCGCCTATCTGCCGGTGTCCCCGGGGCTGCCGCCGGCGCGGATCGGCTACCTGGTGGCGGACAGCGGCGCGTACCTGATGATCAGCCGTTCCGGGGCCGCCGGATCCGCGCCGCCCTGCCCGGTCCTCGACCTCGACCGGGTGGCCGGCGGGCTGTCCGACCCGCCCGCCGCGGCGCCCGAGGTGCCCGTGCACCCCGAGGCCCCCGCCTACGTCCTGTACACGTCGGGGTCCACCGGCAGGCCCAAGGGTGTGGTGGTGCCGCACCGTGCGCTGAACAACTTCCTTGCCGCGATGGCGCGTATCGTCCCGATGGACGGGAAATCGAGCCTGCTGGCGCCGTCGAGCCTCTCCTTCGACATCTCCGCACTGGAGGTCTACCTCCCGCTGGTCTCCGGCGGGACCTGCCACCTCGCCGCAGACCACACCGTCCGTGACGGCCACGGGCTGCGGAGCAGGCTGGAGGCCGGGGCCTTCACCCACATGCAGGCCACGCCGGTCACCTGGGGGCTCCTCACCGATGCCGGGTGGTCCCCGGACCCCGGTCTGACCGTGCTGAGCGGAGGAGAGGCGATGCCGCGGCAGCTCGCCGCGCGGCTGTGCGCGTCTGCGGACCGGGTGTTCAACATGTACGGTCCGACCGAGACGACCATCTGGTCGGCCTCGGCCCGCCTCGATGCCGCGGACACGGCCGGCTCCCCGCCGATCGGCGGGCCCGTCGCGAACACCACGGTGTACGTGCTCGACGAGCACCTCGGTCCGCTGCCGGCCGGGGCCACGGGCGAGCTGTACATCGGTGGCCACGGCGTGGCCACCGGCTACCTCGGCCGGCCCGGGCTGACCGCGGAACGGTTCCTCCCGGACCCGTTCTGCGGGGTGGCGGGTCAGCGGATGTACGCCACCGGCGACCTCGCCCGGGTGCGCGCCGACGGCCGCATCGAGTTTCTGGGCCGCATCGACCAGCAGGTCAAGCTGAGCGGGCGGCGCGTCGAGCTGGGGGAGATCGAGGCGCTGCTGGAGCAGCACCCTGCCGTGCGCCGCTCGGTGGTCGAGGTGTACCGCGGCGGTGCCGACCCGGTCCTGATCGCGTATCTCGTCGGGGACGGGACGGCTTCGGAGCAGGAGATCCTCGGTGGTCTCAGCGCAGAGCTGCCGGGCTACATGGTGCCGGCCGGGGTGGTGTGGCTGCCCGGACTGCCGGTGAACGCCAGCGGGAAGGTGGACCGCGGTGCCCTCCCCCCGCCGCCCCCGCTGGCGGCGGCCGTCGACGACGGCCCGGCGATGAGTCCCGAGGAGCGGCAGCTTGCCCGCCTCGTCGGGGAGTTGCTGCCCATGGCGTCGGTCGGCCGCAGCGTCAGCTTCTTCGACGTCGGCGGGACCTCGCTGATGATGTCGCGACTGGCGAACAGGATCGACCAGACCTTCGGGGTGCGCCTGCCGCTGCGACAGGTGATTGAGGAGCCGACGGTCGCCGGTGTCGCGGCGCGGCTGGCGGCGGCACGGCGTGCGGGCGGGGCGCGGCCGTCGGCCGCGGGTCCGATCGTGCCCGTGGACCGCAGCCGGTACGTCGTCCGCGGCCCGGACGGGTCCTGACCCGGGCCGTCGGCGGGCAAGCGCCGGGGCGCCGGCCGCTGCCCCCGTCCGTCAGGACAGTCCGCCCTTGCCGAAGACGCTCGTGGTGGCCCCGGCCGTCTCACCGCCGTCGAGGACCAGCTCCTGCCCGGTGAGGAAGCCCGCGGCAGGCGAAGCCAGGAAGTAGAACGCCTCCGCGACCTCGGACGGGGCGGCGTGGCGCCCGGCCGGGATCCGCTGGTTGGTCTCGTCGAGCATGGCCTCGCTGTACTCGGCGAGTTGCATGGGCGTGAGCACGGCCCCCGGGCTCACGCATGCCGCGCGGACATGAGGGCTCAGCTCCAGCGCGAAGGTGCGGCACAGCGCCGCCACCCCCGCCTTGGTCGCGTTGTAGTCCGCGTAGAACGGATAGCCGCGCAGCCCGTTGACCGAGGCGGTCGCCAGGAGCACGCCCTCCTTTCGCGCCACCATGACGCGCGCCGCGGCCTGCCACAGGGCGAGAACGCCGAGGAGGTTGACCGACACGGTGCGCCGGGCCTGTTGCTCCGTCAGCTCAAGGACGCCGTGGCGCACGCTGATGCCGGCGTTGGCGATCACGACATCCAGCCGCCCTCGCTGCTCGTACACCCCTGCGACCGCCTGCGCCACGGCATCCCACTCGGCGACGTCGACCGCGATCCACTCCGCGGGCGAGCCGTCCCGCGGCGGGGCGACGTCGAGGTTGACCACGTGGTCGCCGGCCCGGGCGAAGCGATCCGCCGTGGCCTCCCCTATTCCGCTCGACGCTCCGGAGATGATGACGGTCCGCATGGCTCCTCCATGGTGATCGGCGTCAGTACAGAACTCGCCGGCTCCCGGCGGGCCGGGCCCGTTCAAGGCGGCGAAGGTCGCGCCGGACCGTCAGCTTCTTGAGCCAGCGGTCGGTCCCGTCGTAGCGGGCCGGGAACGCCTTGCGGCCGTGCACGGCCAGGTAGTTGTCGACGACGAGCAGGGAGCCGGTGCCGACGACGACCTCGCGCCGGACCCGGTGCAGTTCCTCCATCAGCGTGTCGAGCGCGGCCTCGGCCTCTTCGTCGTCCGATACGCACCTCATGAACGGCCGGTCGATCCGCAGGTAGGGATGCAGCCGGTCGCCGAAGAGGACCGGTACCGCGGGCGGGTGCTCCGCCATTTCCTGTGCCGCGGCCAGGGCCGGGCCCCCCGGGTCGCGCTCGGCGAGCTGCCGGATGTGCTCGTGGTCGGGAAGGATGTGGAAGCGGGGTTCGGCGAGTACGGTCCGGGTGCGCTCGTCCAGGCGGATGTCGCGGACCGAGGAGACGAGGGTCGGCACTCCGTCGTGGTTGCGTACGCCGAGCAGCAGCAGGTAGTCACATCGGTCGGGGTGGAACCCGTCCTCGGTGTGGAACTCCAGCAGGGCCTGGCTGCCGTGGCCGTTCTGCTCCTGCTCGTCACCGCGGATCGGCAGGATGTTCTGCACCATGCGCCCCGCCTGGAGCGTCGACCAGGCGAACGGCTCGCCCAGGACCATCCCGCACAGCGCGAGCAGGGTCTCCGCCTTCCTGGCCGTGGTGTCGTCCGCCGCCTCCGCCCAGTGCGCGGGCGTCGGGCCGGCCCCGTGTGCGGTGACCGGCAGGCCCCGTACGATGCACCCTTCGGCGGGCTCGGTGCGCCGGAAGTCCGTGAGCTGACGGTGCAGCCGGTCGGGCAGCCGGTCGCTGTGCGACCAGCAGCGGTCGTAGAAACCGGGCTCGCCGGGGTCTGCGTCGATCTCTTCGGCGAGCGCGGAGAGCGTGGCCGCGTCGGCCGGGCTGAGCGTGATGTCGAGCAGAGCCATGGGTTTTCCTCGGTGGTCGTCAGGCTGCGAACACGGGAACAGCGCGGTCCGTGCTCATTCCCGCGGCCGGGGCAGGGCGGTGAGCCGTGCGACCGGACCCTCAGCGGGTGCGGTGAGGAGCCGCGCCTGCTCCTCCAGTGTGGCGGCGGTGAACAGTTCGTTCAGAGGCACCCGCCGGCCGGATCCGTCCTCCAGCAGCGTCACCAGCTCAATGATCATCAGGGAATGCCCGCCGAGCTGGAAGAAGTCGTCGTGCACCCCGACCGGGGAGACTCCCAGCAGTTCCGTCCACGCCCGGGCCACGGCCTTCTCCTCGTCCGTCCGCGCCGGCACGTAGGGGGGACGGTCGTGCTGGGCGTCCAGGTCGATGCCGGCGAGCCGGGCGCGGTCGACCTCGCCGTCCTGCGTGAGCGGCAACGCGGGGAGCTGGACGAAGACGTCGGGGATCCGGTCGGCGGGCAGCCGGGCCGCGACGAACGTGCGGATCTCCTCCGTACCGAGGGCGCGAGTGGCGGCCAGGTACGCCGTCGGCGTCCCGTCGACGACGGCGACCGCGGCGTGCTCGACCGCCTCATGTTCGCGGAGCGCCTCCTCGACGCCGGAATGGTCACTCATCGCAATCTCCTTCAGTTCGGCAGTGGGTGGGCCCTGCACAGACGTGCCACGCGGTCGGCCGCGTCCCGGCGTACCTTCTCGGGGAGGTCGAATCCGGTGTGTCCCCGGGGCCGGACCGCTCGGCACACGTCGTCGAGGAGGCGACCGCACTCCCGGACGGCGGCATCGGCCATGCCCCGGACGGCGAGCGTGTTGGTGCCGAGACGCAGGCCCCCCGCCACCCTCGGCCCGAGGCCGTCCTGGGGGATGGAATTCCTGTTGGTGAGGATGCCGCAGCGCTCCAGCGCCCGTTCTGCGATGACGCCGGTGAGGCCGAGCGCGCGCACGTCGGCGAGCACCATGTGGGTGTCCGTTCCGCCGGTGACGATCTGCCAGCCCCGGGACTGCAGCTCCGCGGCGAGTGCCCGTGCGCCCTCGGTGATCCTCCCGGTGAGGGCGGCGAACTCCGGTGAGGCGGCGATCGCCAGCGCCCGCGCCTTCGCCGCCACGGCGTTGAGCTGAGGCGTGCCCTGGAAGTAGGGGAAGACCGCGCGCTGGAAGGTCTCACGCAGGGACACCCCGCCCGGTCCGGGCGCGTCGGCGTCGCGACCGCTGAGGATCAGGCCGCCCCGGGGGCCGTACAACTGCTTGTACGTGCTGGTCGTCGTGGCGTGTGCGATGTCGATCGGGCTGGGATGGCGGCCGGTTGCCACCAGCCCGGCGATATGGGAGATGTCGGCGACGAGGTAGGCGCCCACCTCGTCGGCGATCGCCCGGAACCGGTCGAACCGGATCTGCCGGGGGTAGGCGCTCGCCCCGCTGACGATGACCCGCGGGCGGTGCCGGTGCGCGAGTCGCCTGATCTCCCCGTAGTCCAGCAGCCCGTCCGCGCCGACGCCGTAGCCCACGCCGTTGAAGTACCTGCCGGTGAACGACGGCCGGGCCCCGTGCGTGAGGTGGCCGCCCGCGTCGAGGCGCTGGCCCAGGAGGGTGTCGCCGGGATTCATCAGGCTGGTGAGGACGATCTGGTTCGCCGTGGTTCCGGAGTGCGGCTGGACGTTGGCGTAGCGCGCGTTGAAGGCCGCCAGCGCGCGGTCGACGGCCAGGCGCTCGACCGCGTCGGCGACCTCGCAGCCGGCGTGGTACCGGGCGCCGGGATAGCCCTCGGCGGTCACGTTTCCCAGGTCACTGCCCATACAGGCCAGCACCGAGGCGTCGGCCGGGCTCGCGGACGCGATCATCGCCAGCGTGCGGTGCTGGCGCTCGCGTTCGCGTTCGAGCAGGCCGGACAGGACGGGATCCGCGGAGCCGAGGCCGGTGCCGACCGGAGCGGGAGCGACCGACGCGGTCATCCTGCCTCCCCGGCCAGCAGACGCTCGACCTCGGCATCGGACAGGCTGTTGAGGTGCAGCGCGGAGCGGGCTATCGCGTCCAGATCCAGGTCTTTGCCGGCGGCGCCGGACAGCCAGGCGGCCTGCGCGCTGACGGAGGGAGCCTCGAAGACGACGCGCAGCGGCACCTCGACGCCGAATGTCTCCTCCAGCAGGGCAGCCAGCTCGACGGCGTTGAGCGAATGCCCTCCGAGGGCGAAGAAGTCCCCCGTCACTCCGGCCGTGTCGAGGTCGAGGACACTGCGCCACATCGCGGCGATCACCTGCTCGACCGGGGTGCGCGGCGCGTCGTCGCCGGGCGGGGCGTGCGGTGCGGGCCGCCGCGCGGCGAGCGCGGCGCGGTCGACCTTGCCGTTGGGGGAAAGGGGAATCCGGTCGACGACCGTGATCGACGCCGGGACCAGATAACCGGGGAGTACGTCACGCAGCCGCTCTCTCAGCCGCCCGGGATCCGGTTCGCCGCCGGGAGACGCGACGACGAACGCCGTGAGGACGCGCTCCTTGTTCGCCCCGGTGGCGGCGGCGACCACGGCCTCGTCGACATCGGGCTCGGTGAGCAGGGCCGCCTCGACCTCCCCCGGCTCGATCCGGAACCCCCGGATCTTCACCTGGTGGTCCAGGCGGCCGAGCAGCTCGATCACTCCGTCGGGCCGGTACTTCGCCAGGTCACCGGTCCGGTAGACGCGCGCTCCGGCCGGGACGTTCGGATAGCGGCCGGCGTAGGGGTGGGGAAGGAACCGCTCGGCGGTGTGCCCCGGGCGGTTGAGGTATCCGCGGCCGAGCCCGGCGCCGGCGAGGTACAGCTCGCCGGGCACCCCGACCGGGACGACCCGCCCGCGGGAGTCGAGGATGAGCGCCTGCTGATTGTCCTGCGGACGGCCGTACGGGATGCTCGTCCACTCCGGCGATACCTTCTCCACCCGGTAGACGATCGAGTGGATGGACGCTTCGGTCGCCCCGCCGAGACTCACGAAGGCCATCCGGGGTGCGATGGCGCGCATCCGGCCGGGCAGCGTGAGGGGGACCCAGTCCCCGCCCAGGAACGCCGTCTTCAGGGACGGCAGCAGCGTCCCGGAGGTCTCGGCCGCCGTTGCGAACGCCTCGAGCAGGGCGGGCGCCGAGTTCCACACGGCGATCTCGTGCTCGACCGCCAGGTCGAGCCAGTGCCGGGGGTCTCCGGCCCTTTCCGCATCCGGGAGGACGACCGTCGCGCCCGCCGCCAGCACGCCCAGCATCTCGTAGACCGACATGTCGAAGCTCATGGACGACAGGGCCAGCACCCGGTCCCCCGGGCCTAGTTCCGCCATGCGGTTCAGATCCGCGATGTTGTTCGTCACCCCGCCGTGCCGCACGGCGATGCCCTTGGGCCGGCCGGTGGAGCCCGAGGTGTAGATGACGTAGGCCAGGTTCTCCGGGTGGGTGGACACGGAAACCGGCCCGGCGGGACCGGTCTGCTCGTCCATGCGGACGACTGCCGGGACACCGGCCGCGATCCCGCCGGCGGCCGTGGTGTGCAGGTCGCCACGTGTCACCAGCACCTGCGGCGCGGCGTCCGCGACCATGAACGTCAGCCGGTCGGCCGGGTAGCCGGGATCCAGCGGCAGATAGGCGCTGCCCGCGGTCAGCGCGGCCAGGGTCGCCACGACGCGGTCGACCGAATGGTCGAGGTACACGGCGGTCACCACGTCGGGGCCGGCCCCGGCCGATCGCAGCCTCCCGGCCAGCTCCGTCACCCGCCGCAGTAACTCGCCGTAGCTGACGCGGATGTCGCCGTGGATGACCGCCGTCGCCGCGGGATCGGCCGCGGCCTGCTCCGCGACCAGCTCATGCAGGCCCGGCCGGGGGTGTGCCGTCCCGGTCGCGTTCCAGGCCGAGACGATCCTCGCCTCAGCCTCGGCGTCGTGCACCGGAAGCCCGTCCACCGGGGAGTCGGGGGCGGCGACCGCCGCGGCCAGCAGGGTGTCGAACTGTGCGAACAGGCGCCGGACGGTGGCGGCGTCGTACAGGTCGGTGCTGTACTCGACGAAGCCCTCGAAGCGGGCGCCGTCCAGCCAGAGCTGCAGGTTCACGTCGGTCTGGGTGGCGTGCCGGCCGACCGGCCACGCGCTGACGTCGAGCCCCGCTATGTCCGGTGTGGGCATGGGGGCGTTCTGCACGGTGAACATGACCTGGGTGAGAGGTTGGTAGCTCAGGTCACGCGAGGGCGTGATGGCCGCGACGAGTTCGTCGAACGGCAGGTCCTGGTGGTCGAACGCGGCGAGGCTGCCGGACCGCACCCTGCCCACGAAGTCGGCGAAGGACGGATTGCCGGCCAGCGACGACCGGATGAGGACGATGTTGATGAAGCTTCCGATGAGCTCCTCGACCTGCGGCGTCCTGGTGGCGACTCCGGTGCTGACGACCACGTCCTCGCGGTCGGTCCAGCGTCCGAGTACGAGCTGGAACGCCGCGAGCATGATCATGAACGGAGTTGCGCCCAGCTTCCTGCCGAGATCGAGCACCGCGCGGGACACCTCGGGGGACAGTCCCACCCGCTCGGCCGCGCCGCGGAAGGTCTGGGTGGCGGTCCTGGGCCGGTCGGACGGAACGTGCATGACCTCCGGCGCCCCGTCCAGCTCCGCGCGCCAGTGCCGGACGAGCTCGGCGATCCGGTCCTCGGTCAGGGTTTCGCGTTGCCAGACGGCGTAGTCGGCGTACTGCACGGGCAGTTCGGGCAGACCGGCGGGTTCGCCGGTGCGGTGCCGGTGGTACAGCGCCGAGAGATCGCGGATGAAGACGCCGCAGGACCAGTGGTCGCAGATGGCGTGATGCATGGTCACGGCGAGCACGTGGTGCGCTTCGCCGAGGCGGTACAGCTCCAGCCGGAGCAGGCATGCGTCGAGGTCGAAAGGCGCGGCTGCCCGTTCCTGCAGCAGGGCGTGCAGGAGGCCGTCGTCCGCCGCCTCCGGCGTGCCGCCGAGGTCGACGACACGCAGCGGGCTCTCCATGGCCGATCGGACGACCTGGACGAATGTGCCGTCGACCAGCCCGATCGACGTACGCAGCGCCTCATGCCGAGCGATCACGTCGCGCAGCGCCTTCCGCAGCGCCCCGGTGTCCAGACTCCCCCGCAGCCGCAGCGCGAACGGAACATGGTACGCCGCAGTCCCCGGCGCCAGTCGCTCGATGAGCATGATCCGTTGCTGAGCGTAGGCGACCGGGAGATGCATGACTTCGGTGTGCACGTGTCCGTCCAATCGGCCGGGGACTGTTCACCACGATCGGTGAGGACACGCGCCCGCGCACGTAGGTGGTTTCCCGGACTACGAGGCTCGTGCCGAAGACGCTTGCATGGCGTCATGGCGGACGCGACGCTCACCAGCCTGCTGGCCGAACAGGTCCGGCGCACCCCCGACGCGACGGCCGTCGCAGCCGAGTCGACCCGGTGGACCTACGCCGAACTCGATGCCCGCGCCGAGCACGTCGCCCGTGAGCTCGTGGCTCGCGGGGTCGGCGCCGAGCGGGTGGTCGCGGTGCAGATCGCGCCGTCGCCGGAAGCGGTCGCGGCCTGCATAGGGGTGCTCAAGGCGGGCGGCTGCTACCTCCCGATCGACCCGGCCTACCCGGCCGAACGCATCCGGCTCATGGTCCGTGACTCCTCGCCCGTCTGCGTCCTCACCGCGGACGATCTCGACTCGTCCGGTGACCGCGGGCAGCCTGCGCTGCCCGCCAGGAGCACGGCCGCCAACTGCGCGTACGTGATCTACACCTCGGGCTCGTCGGGACGGCCCAAGGGCGTGATGGTCACCCACGGGTCGGTCGTGAACTACCTGCGCTGGTGTCTGGACGCCTATCCCGGAGTGGCCGGGCACGTACCCCTGCACTCGCCGCTGTCGTTCGACCTCACCGTCACCGCGCTCTTCGCTCCGCTGCTGGCCGGCGGTGCCGTGAGGATCGTGCCGGTGGGAACGGGCAGCCCGGAGGGCCACCGCTACACCTTCCTCAAGGCCACCCCCAGCCACGTCCCCCTGCTGACGGCGCTGCCGGCCGCCTGCTCCCCCAGCGGGCAGTTGGTCCTCGGGGGAGAGCCGCTGTCCGGGGCGGCCGTCGCCGCCTGGCGGGCACGGCACCCGGGGGTGACCGTCGTGAACGAGTACGGGCCCACCGAGACGACGGTGGGCTGCACGGAGTTCCGCATCGGGCCGGAGGACGAGGTGGCGGACGGCGTGCTGCCGCTGGGACTCCCGGTGGCGGGTACGCGGATCCACGTGCTGGACGACCGGCTCCGGCAGGTACCGCGGGGTGCCGTCGGGGAGCTGTGCATCGCCGGCCCGCAGGTCGCCCGGGGCTACCTGGGGAGGGCGGCGCTGACGGCGGAGCGGTTCGTCCCCGATCCGTACGGTCCGCCCGGTTCACGTATGTACCGCAGCGGTGACCTCGGCCGGTGGAACGCGGCCGGGTTGCTGGAGTTCGCCGGCCGGGCGGACTCCCAGATCAAGCTCAGGGGATACCGGATCGAACCGGGCGAAGTCGAGGCGGCGCTGGAAACACACCCGGATGTCGCGCAGGCGGCCGTCGGTGTCTCCGAGGGGCGCCTGGTGGCCCACGTGGTGCCCGTCGAGGGTGCGAGACCCGTCCCCGCCGCCCTCCGGCACCAGTTGGTGCGGACACTGCCCGCCTATCTGGTACCGGACGAGATCGCGGTCCGCCGGCGCCTTCCCCTGACCGCCAACGGAAAGCTCGACCGCGAGCTGCTCTGATACGACAGTGAGGATCAAGATGCCGTCGGCCATGACGCACTCCGGCACCGTTGTCGCGAGCACGCGGGAACAGCTCACCCTGCGTACGCTCGCCGCCGATCTCGCGGCCTCGTCGGCCGCGGGGGTCGACGATCCGGCGTGGGTGGAGGAGGCGACCGCCGGTTCGAACGGGTTGCCGGAGCGGATCCGGAACGCACTGCGCCGGTTCCGCCGCGACCCCGGACCCGACGGCATGCTCCTGCTGCGCGGGCTGCCCGTCGCCTCGGGGCCGCTGCCTCCCACTCCGTGCGTACCGGACTCCGTCGAGCGGGCCCCCACGGTGTCCGCGTCGACGCTGGCGCTCGTGGCGCTTCAGCTCGGTGAACTGCTCGCCTACCGCGAGGAGAAGGGCGGAGCCCTGATACAGAACGTGGTTCCGGTCCGCGGAATGGAGGAGTACCAGGGCAATGCCGGCTCGACCGAGCTGACGCTGCATGTGGAGAACGCGTTCCACTCCCACCGCCCCGACCACGTGGCGCTGCTCTGCCTGCGCAACGACCACGACGACGACGCCGTGCTGACGGTGGCGTGCGTGCGCGGAGCGCTGGAGCACCTCTCGCCCGGAACCCGGCGGGTACTGCACGAGGAACGGTTCGAGACGCTTGCACCGGCGTCGTTCGGTGCCGTCGACCGTACGCCCGGGCCGCACGCGATCCTGTACGGGGCACCGGAAGACCCCGGGATCAGGGTGGACTTCACCAGTACCCGGCCACGCGACACGGCGGCCGGGGCCGCGATGGCGGAGCTGGGCGAGGCCCTGCGGACGGCGAGCCGCGGGGTGCGCCTCCGGCCGGGTGATCTGGCGCTCGTGGACAACCGGGTGGCGCTGCACGGGCGCAGTGTCTTCCGGCCGCGCTACGACGGGCACGACCGCTGGCTGCAGAGGGCGTTCATCCAGCTCGACTTCCGCTCCTCCCGCGCGGACCGCCCGGGCGGCGGCCCGGTGGTCCACCTGCCGACGGGGGGCGGTCGGTGACGGGGCGCCCGGTGGTGCGGCTCCGGCTCAGCCGAGGCGCCGGGCCAGCTCCCGCGCGACCCGCAGGGGGGTCCGGTCCTCTCCGTACGGGCCGACGATCTGCAGCCCCACGGGCAGCCCGGTGCGGGTGTGCCCGACGGGAACGACGGTAGCGGGCAGGTAGGCGGCACTGGCCAGACCGGCCCACGACAGGCAGCGCAGAGGGGGCAGGGCCCGGCCGCCGACCGTCACCCGCTGGGCCGCTGCCGGGCGGCGGTCGTGCGGGAACGCGACCATCGGCGTGACCGGGCAGAGCAGGACGTCACAGGTCCGGAAGTAGTCGTCCCAGACGGACCGCAGCCGGGTGCGGACGGCTTCGAGCTCTGCCGTGGGCTCGATCCGCCGTCCCTCCGGGGCCCGTTGCCTCAGCGTGGCGATGGTGACGAGTTCCCGGAACGCGGCGGCGGCGTCGGCGAGGTCGATCGGAGGCCGGTCGGCGATCCTCGCCCCCCAGGAGGCGAGCCGGTGCCCGATCGGTGCGAGCACGTCCCCGACCTCGGAGTCCACGGGGCAGCCCGGATCGTCCAGCCACAGACCGATGCGGTGCTCTTCCAGACGCCCGTGGCGCGGCGGGGGCAGCCGGCCCGCCGCCGCGCCGGACAGGACGGTGAGCAGCAGGTCGAGATCACCGGCGGCCCGCGCCAGGGGCCCGACCACGTTCATGTCGACGTCCTCGTGCAGTCCGAGGTACCCGTCCTGCGGCACCAGCCCATAGGTCGGTTTGTGGGCGTAGATCCCGCAGAAGGCCGCCGGTACCCGAAGGGATCCGGCGAGGTCGGTGCCCACCTCGAACACGGTCATCCCCGTGGCGACCCCCACGGCCGCCCCGCCGGAGGACCCTCCCGGGGTTCGCGACGTGTCGTACGGGTTGCGGGTCGTGCCGAACACCTCGTTGTGCGTCTGGAGGCCCGTCGCCCACGGTGGAGTGTTGGTTTTGCCCAGCACGATGGCACCGGCCCGTCGCAGGGCGGCGACCGCGGCGGCGTCGTGGCCGGGAACGTGATCGATCCGTTCCGCCACGCCTGCTGTGGTGCGCACGCCGGAGGTGGACAGCGCGTCCTTGACGGTGAAGGGCAGTCCGTGAAGCGGACCGGCCCACTCGCCCCGGTGCGCGGCCCGGTCCGCGCGGTCGGCGGCGGCGCGCGCCCGGTCCGCGTCCAGGGTGACCACCGCGTTGAGTGCCGGATTGCGGAGCCGGATCCGGCTCAGACACCTCTCGACCAGCTCCCGGCTGGACAGCGAACCGCGACGGAGCGCCCTGCGCAGGCTGAGGACTGTGTTCATCGGCACCTCGGGTCATGGATGCGTACGTCGGCGTCCTCTCGGCCCCCGGCACCGGATCAGACCGTAGCCGCTGGGACCTGGGCGTGCGGAGTCGGGGATAACCCCGATAGCCCGCAGGTCCCGGGGAGCGGACGATCGACGTGACGTCGGCCGGGGAGCCCGACCCACCTGCAAAGGGGGCGATATGAGCGGGAGCGAGTGGCTTGCCGGAGGGCGTCGTGCGCTGCTGCGGCAGGCCCACGGCCCGGGCCTCGGCCACGGAATCCGGCGTCTTCCCCGGGACGCCCCCCTGCCGCTTTCCTTCGCCCAGCAGCGGCTCTGGCTTCTCGACCAGCTCTCGTCCGGCAGCGGGCTGTACCACGTCACCGCCGGACTCCGGCTCCGCGGGCCGCTCGACGCCGACGCTCTCGCCCGTGCCTTCGGGGCCGCCGTCGGCAGGCACGAGGTGCTGCGGTCGGCGTTCCGGCCCGACAGCAGGGGACGGCTGGTGGGCCTGCCGTCGGACGAGGTGCCGAAGCTCGTCGTCGCGGACGTCGACGGCGGCGAAACCGGGCTCCGCAGAGCCGCGGAGGAAGCCGCCGCCGGCCCTCTGAACGCCATGGAAGGCTCCGTCCTGCGGGGCGCGCTGCTGCGCTCTGCTCCGCGTGACCACCTGCTCGTCGTCACGGCCCACCACATGGTGGTGGACGGCACCGCGATGGAGATCCTGCTGCGCGATCTGGTCGCCGCGTACCGGCAGGACGGTCCGCTGCCCGAACCGCCCCTGCAGTACGCCGACTATGCGGGCTGGCACAACGCGCGGGTGGAGGCGGGCGCCTTCGACGGCCAGCGTGCCTACTGGCGGGAGCGGCTTCGCGGCGCGCCCACCGGCTCGGCTCCTGCGGACCGCCCTCGACCGGCACGGCCCTCCTTCGCCGGCGCCTGGGCGTCCCGCCGGATCGGCCCGGATGCGGTGGCGGGGCTGACGGCGCGCATGGCGCACCACCGGGCCACGCCCTTCATGGTGGCCGCTGCTCTGCACGCAGGTGCGCTCGGCCGCTGGTCGGGACAGTCCGACCTCGTGATCGGCATGCCGCTGAACGGAAGGAACCGCCCCGAACTCGCCGACATGGCGGGCTGTTTCGTCAACATGGTCCCGCTCCGGATAAACGTGTCCGGCGCACCTTCGTTCAGCCGGGTGCTCCGGCAGGTACGGGACGTCGTCATCGAAGCGCAGGAGAACGGCGACGTGCCGTTCGACCACGTGGTGAGGACGCAGCGGCGGGCGCGCGGTGCGGCCGGGCAGGTCCCGCTCATCCGGCACATCGTGCAGTTCACCGCCGAGCGCAGGCTGCCGCAGCTCGGCGGTCTCGAACTGAGCCTCTACCCGCTGCCGTCCGCCCGGGCGAAGTTCGACTGCTTCATCGACGCGGCCGACCTCGGGGCCCGGGGCTGGGAGTTCCGTGCGAACTACGCCACCGAGATCTTCGACGCGACCACCATCGACCGACTACTGACGGACATCTGCCGCACGGCTGAAGAAGCCGGACGACCGTGAGGACTTCATCCATGTCTGAACGCGAACCCTTCACGTTGCCCGCCTCCTTCGCTCAGGAGCGGCTGTGGCTCCACGAGCAGTCGGACCTCGGCCAGCCGATGTACAACGTGGCGGGCGGCCTTCGCTTCCGGGGTGAGCTCGACACCGGTCTGCTGCGCTCCTGCCTGCGTCTGATCGTCGAGCGTCACGAGGTCCTGCGTACCGTGTTCGCCCTGTCCGGGGGCGAGGTCGTTCAGGTGGTGCGGCCGTCGGCCGAGGTGGAGGTGCCGGTTCTCGAGCCGGCCGGCGACCTCGACGAGACCCTGCGGGAACTCGCGGCCGAGTCCTTCGACCTGGCGGAAGGCCCGCTCTTCCGCTGTCACCTGCTCTGTCCCGGTACGGGGGAGCAGATCCTGTTCGTCGTCATGCACCACATCATCAGCGACGGCCGGTCCCGGGACGTCCTGCTGGCCGAACTGAGCGAGCTGTACGCCGCGGGAGCGGCGGGCAGGGAGCCGCAGCTTCCCGAACTGCCCGTTCAGTACGGGGACTTCGCGTCCTGGCAACGCAAGGTGCTGGAGTCCGGTGCGCTCGACACCCAGCTCGCCCACTGGCGCGAGCGGCTGGCCGGGGCCCCGGAGCTGGTGCTGCCCCAGGACCACGCCCGGCCGGCGCGGCCGACCTATGCGGTGGGCTCCGCAGAGGTGGCCGTCCCCGCGGAAGTCGTCGAGGGGTTGCGGCACGCCGCCGGGGGCGCGACGCCGTTCATGATCGCCGTAGCCGGATACGCGGCCCTCCTCGGGCGCTGGAGCGGCCAGTCCTCGGTGGTGATCGCCCTGCCGGTCTCGGGCAGGGAGGAGCCGGAACTCCAGGGACTCGTCGGGTTCTTCGTCAACACCGTGCCCGTCCGTATCGATCTGGACGGAGATCCGTCGCTGGCCGGGATACTGCGCCGCACCCGTGAGCGGTGCCTGGAGGCGTTCGCCCACGCGTCGGTGCCGTTCGAAAGGCTCGTGGACGAGGTCCGGCCGCAGCGGCACAGCGGCAGGCTGCCGCTGGCCCGCGCCTGGGTCGTACTCCAGGACGCCGTGAGCCTGCCGCCGCTCTTCGGCCGGAAGGTCGATCCGGTCGTCGTGGCAGGGGACGAACGGTCCCCGTTCGACGTCCTGCTTGAGCTACGGGACGACGGTGGTGCGCTGACCGGACGGCTGGCCTGCGCGGCTGACGCGTTCGCGACGCCGACCGTGGCGGAGGTGGCACGGACGTTCGAGGCGATCCTGCGGGCGCCCACCGAGACGAGGCTGGCCGATCTGCCCTTCCTGGTACGGCAGGACGACCCCGTCACCGAGCCGGACTCCGCCGCGGTCCGCACGGCGCAACCGGACGGTGCCCTGGAACATCTGCTGACCCGGATCTGGATCGACGTCCTGGAGGTCGACGACGTCTCCGTCGACGACGACTTCTACGCGCTCGGCGGCAATTCGCTGCGCGCGATCCGGGTGATGACCCGGGCACGTGAGCACGGTGTCGAGGTGCCCGTCGAGACCTTCCTCGGCGCCCACACGATCAGGGACCTCGCCAGCCACTCCGGTCAGCAGGGCGCACCGGAAGCCGGGGACCGATGACCACCCGGCGCCCCCCTACGCTCGCGGAGGCCCGGAAGGCGCTGCGAAGTGCACCCGGCACGGCGGCGCCGCCGGGGAACGGCATCGAGCCGGTCGGTGACCGCACGGGACTGGCGCTGTCGTTCAACCAGGAGCAGCAGTGGTTCCTCCACCGGTGGGATCCGGCCCGGCCGGAGTACAACGCCACCGTTCCGGTGCGGCTGCGCGGCCCACTCGACGTGGCGGCCCTGCACCGGGCCCTGCGCACCGTCGTCGAGCGGCACGAGATCCTGCGCACCAGCTACGGGGAGGAGGACGGGACTCCCCGTCTGATCGTGCACCCGCCCGGCGGGCCGGACCTCTCCGTCGTGGACGCCACCGGCCGGGACGAGGACGGCCTCACCGAACTGGTCGCCGGGCTGGGCGGCGAGCCCTTCGACCTGGAGCACGGTCCGGTGCTGCGCGCGACACTGGTCCGGGCCGCCCCCGAGGACCACGTCCTCGTCCTCGTCATCCACCACATCGCCTTCGACGGGGCTTCACTCGCGACGCTCACCGAGGAACTGGTCGCGGGTTACGCGGCCGCAACCGCCGGCAGCGAACCCGCGCTTCGCGAACTTCCCGTACAATACGGGGACTTTGCGGCCTGGCAGCGGGGCTCCACAGCCCGGGAGCTGCTCGCGAAGCAGCTCGGCTACTGGCGCGAGCGGCTGACAGGTGCGACGGCGCCCGTGCTCCCGGCGGATCGCCCCCGCCCGACGCGGCCCAGCGGCGCCGGAGCGGCGCACTCGCTCACTCTCCCCGCGCGGCTCTCCGACGAACTGGCCGCGCTGGCGAAGAGCAGCCGGGTGTCCCCGCTCAGTGTGTACCTGACCGCCTTCTACGCGGTGCTCGCCGACCACACCGGGCAGAGCGACCTGTGCGTGGGGTCGGTGTTCTCCGGACGCACCCGGCGCGATACCGAGCGGCTGATCGGCTATTTCGCCAACACGCTGGTGCTGCGCGTCTCCGCGGAGGGCAACCCGGCCTTCGGCGAACTGCTGCGCCGCACGCACGAAACCGTCGTCGGCGCCCACCTCCACCAGGACGTGCCCTTCCACCATCTCGTCAAGGACCTGGGCATCACCCGGGAGCCGGGCCGCAACCCGCTGTTCGACGTGTGCTTCACCATGCATCACGCCCTGGCCGAGTCGGCCCGCGTCGGGGACGTGGACATCAGCGCCTTCAGGCTGCCGCGGCGTACCTCCCAGTTCGACCTCACCGTGGAGGTCACCGAGGTCATCGGCGAAGGCGTACGGCTCTGGCTGGAGTACTCCACCGACCTGTTCGAGCCCGAGCGCATCGAGCGGCTCTGCGCGGACTACGTGGACGCGCTCACGGCGATGACCACGTCCCTCCAGACCCGGATCGGCGCGGGACGGGGCACCGCACTGCTGCACCGGCTCTTCGAGGACCAGGCCGCCGCGCGACCGGCCGCGCCCGCGCTGCTCACCGCTGACGGGACGCTGAGCTACGGCGAACTCGACGCCGAGGCCAACCGGCTGGCCCGCGTCCTGCAGGAGGCCGGCGCCGGGCCGGACGTGCCGGTCGCCGTCCTGCTCGACCCCGGCCCCGAACTGACCGTCGCCGCTCTCGCCGTGATGAAGTCCGGAGCCGCCTACCTGCCTCTCGATCCGCTCCACCCGCAGGCCCGGTGGGCAGAGGTCATCCGGCAGGCCGGATGCCGCCTGGCCGTCACGCCGTCGTCCCGGGGCGGGGAACTGCCGTCCGCCGTCACCGTCATCGAACCGCGCGGGCACGGCGGGCCGGTCACCGCACCGCCTTGTGCCGCGCGCCCCGGGCATCTCGCTTACATCATCTTCACGTCGGGCTCCACCGGAGAACCCAAGGGTGTGCTGATCGAGCATGCGGCGGCGGTCAACTTCGTCCGGGGGATCCCCCGCCGGTTCGCCCCGGACCACCGCGACCGGGTCGTGCAGTTCACCAGCCCCGCCTTCGACGTCAGCATCTACGAGATGTTCGCGACGCTGGCCGGCGGCGGCTGCCTCGTCACCGCGCCCAGGACGGTCCTGATGGACCCCCGGGCGCTGGCCGGCCTGATGCGCCGGGAACGGGTCAGCGTGTTCCTGTCCACTCCGGCGACGCTCTCCCTCCTGGACGGCTACGACCTGCCCGACCTGCGGAAGCTGACGATCGGCGGGGAGACGCCGGGCAAGGACCTGGTCCGCCGGTGGCGTGCCGAAGGCCGTGTGATCCAGAACGGTTACGGCCCGGCCGAGACCACCGTCGAAGCCACCTGCGGTCCCCTGGACGGCGCGGACCGGGACGGGCTGCCGTCCATCGGCGGGGCGCGGGCCGGCTACCGGGTCCACCTCCTGGACGACGAAGGTGATCCGGTCCCCGACGGCGCCGCCGGGGAACTCCACATCGCCGGTGCCGGGCTGGCGCGCGGCTACCTCGGCCGGCCCGGACTGACCGCGGAGCGGTTCGTGCCCGATCCGTTCGGACCTCCCGGTACGCGCATGTACCGGACCGGCGACCTGGCCCGGCGCCGCGACGGGCACCTGGAGATCCTCGGCCGCACCGACCGGCAGGTCAAGATCCGCGGACACCGGGTCGAGCCGGCCGAGGTCGAGGCCGTGCTCGGGGAGCACCCGGACATCGACCAGGTCGCGGTCTCGGTGACCGACGGCAAGGACGGCGACCGGAACCTGGTGGCCCACGTGGTTCCCGGCGCGGACGGGGCGCCGACGGCCGCCGAGGTCCGGTCGTTCCTGCGGGACCGGTTGCCCCCGGTGATGATCCCGGCCCGGGTCGTCGAAGTGCCGGCGATGCCCGTCACCGTCGGGGGAAAGGTGGACCGCGGCCGGCTCGCCCGGGAGCGGGCGCGGTCCCTGGGCGAGCTGTTCGAACAGCAGGCCGCCCGCACACCGGAAGCGACGGCTGTCACCGGCGGCACGGACGCCTGGACCTTCGCCGAGCTGAACGCACGCGCCAACGGGGTGGCCCGGACGCTGCGCCGCCACCGGGTCGGTGCCGAGGACGTCGTCGCCGTGGCCGCGGACAAGACGCCGCAGACGCTCGCCGTCCTGCTGGCCGTGCTCAAGGCCGGGGCGACGTACCTGCCGATCTCCCAGGACGCTCCGGCCCACCGGTGTGCCCTGCTCCTGAAGGACGCCGCCCCCCGCCTCCTGGTGTGCGGGCGCGGCGCCGCGGCGGCGGCCGAGGCCGCCGCCGCCGAAGGAGTGCCCCGGCTGGTCCTGGAGGACATCAGCGTCGACGGCGAGGACCTCTCCGACCTCGGTCTGCCGGTCGAGCCGGAACGCCGGGCCTACATCCTCTACACGTCCGGCACCACCGGGCAGCCCAACGGCGTGGCGGTCGAGCACCGCAGCGTGCTCACACTGTTCCACTCCCACCAGCGGACGATCTTCGAACCCGCAGCGGCCGGCCGGCCGCTGCGGGTCGCGCTCTCCGCGCCGCTGGGCTTCGACGCCTCCTGGTGCGGTCTGCTGTGGATGCTCGCCGGGCACCACCTGCTGCTCGTCGAGGACGACGTCGTCAAGGACGCCGACGCGTTCCTCGCCACGGTCGAAACCCGCCGGATCGACGTCGTGGACATCACCCCGACCTACTGCGGTCACCTCGTGAACTCCGGGCTGCTCAGCACCGGGCGGCACCGGCCGGGCGTCGTCCTGCTCGGTGGCGAGGAGGTCCCCGAGCCGCTGTGGCGGCGGCTGCGGGAGCAGACCGGTGTCACGGCGTTCAATCTGTACGGACCGACCGAATGCACGATCGACATGCTCGTCTGCGGCCTGCACACCAGCGAGACCCCGGCGATCGGCGCTCCGGTGGACGGGGCCGTGCTGCGCATCCTCGACGGGGAGCTGAACCAGGTCGAGAACGGCGAGAGCGGCGAACTGTACGCGGCCGGGACCTGCCTGGCCCGCGGCTACCACGCCCGCCCGGGCCTCACCGCCGCCCGCTTCCTTCCGGATCCCTACGGCGGGCCCGGCGCACGGATGTACCGCACGGGCGACCTCGGGCGCCGCCGGAGCGACGGCGTCGTCGAGTTCCTCGGGCGCGCCGACGAGCAGGTGAAGGTCAGCGGCTTCCGCGTTGAGCTGGGCGATGTGGCCGCCGTCCTGGGCGGCCACCCTGACGTCGCCCAGGCGGCGGCGCACCTCACCGCCGACGGCCGGCTGGGCGGCTACGTGGTGTCCGGGCCGGGCCGGGTGGCGGATGCGGCGGACGTGCGCCGGCACGCCGCGGCGAGGCTGCCCGCACACGCCGTCCCAGCGGGGGTCGTCGTCCTGCCCGCGCTGCCCCGGACCGCGAACGGCAAGCTGGACCGCGCCCGCCTGCCGGACCTCGGGTCCCGGCAGAACTCCAGGGCGCCGCGCAACCCGCGGGAGGAATACCTCTGCGCTCTCTTCGCCGATGTGCTGGAAGTGGACGAGGTCGGCATCGACGACGGCTTCTTCGAGCTCGGCGGACACTCCATGCTGGCGACCCGACTGGTCAGCAGGGTGCGCAAGGCGCTGAACGTGGAGCTGCCGCTGCCGGTGCTGTTCGAGTCGCCGACCGTCGCCGAACTGAGCGCCCGCCTCGCCGACGTGCACGCCGAGGCCAGACCCGCCGTGCCCGCCGGGCCCCGGCCCGGGAAGCTGCCGCTGTCGCACGCGCAGCGCCGGCTGTGGTTCCTGGCCGAGATGCAGCCGGACAGCCCGGCGTACAACATGCCGATCGCCGTGCGGCTGTCCGGCGTGCTCGACGTGGCGGCGGTGCGTGCGGCGCTCGGCGACGTGGCGAGTCGGCACGAGAGTCTGCGCACCGTCTTCCCCGTGGCCTCCGGGGAGCCCTGCCAGCAGATTCTCGACGAGACACCGGTGCTGTCCTGCGAGAGCGTGCCGGAGGCGGAGCTGACCCGGCGGCTCGCCGAAGCAGCCGCGGTCCCCTTCGGCCTGCGGACCGACCTTCCCTTCCGCGCACATCTCTTCTCCCTGGGTGCCGAGGAGCACGTCCTCCTCCTGGTCATCCACCACATCGCCTGTGACGGCGCCTCCATGGCCACCCTGGTCCGCGACACGGCGGACGCCTACGCCGCACGCAGGGCGGGTGCCGCCCCGAGCTGGCAGCCGCTGGCTCTGCAGTACGCCGACTACACCCTCTGGCAGCGGGCGCTGCTCGGCGACGAGGACGACCCCGCGAGCCGGCTCTCCCGGCAACTCGACCACTGGCGGGAAAGGCTCTCCGGCCTCGCCGAGGAACTCGCCCTGCCGGCCGACCGCCCGCGTCCCGTCGACCCCACCGGCCAAGGCGGTACTGTCGGCCTCACCGTGGACCCCGCCCTGCACCGGGCGCTGCTGCGGCTTGCCAGGGGGAACCGGGCCACGCTCTTCATGGTGCTGCACGCCGCACTCACCGCGCTGTACACGCGGCTCGGCGCGGGGGAGGACATCCCCGTCGCCGTGCCCACCGCGGGGCGGGACGACCCGCAACTGGACGGTCTGATCGGCTTCTTCGTCAACACCCTCGTGCTGCGCACCGACACCAGCGGAGACCCCGGGTTCACCGACCTCCTGGAACGGGTGCGCTCGGTCAGTCTCGACGCCTACGCCAACGCCGACGTGCCGTTCGACCTCGTCGTCGACGAGCTCAACCCGGTACGTGCCGCGTCCCGCCATCCGGTCGTGCAGACCATGCTCGCCTTCGACCAGTTCTCCGACGGCGCGCTCGACGTCGAGGGCCTGGCCTTCCGCTGGGAGCACGCCGAGGTCCGGGCGTCGAAGTTCGACCTGCTGTTCAACGTGCGGCCCCGCACGGAAGACGGCGAGGCCGCCGGACTGGATCTGGGTCTGCAGTACAGCACCGACCTGTATGACGCCGACACCGTCGAGCGGATCGGTGCCCGGTACCTCGCGATCCTGTCGGCGGTCGCGGCCGACCCCGGGATACGTCTCGGAGACCTGCCGGTCCTGGACGCGCACGAACGCGACCAGGTGCTGCGAGTGTGGAACGACACCGGGCACCCGGTGCCGCGGCGGACCCTGCCCGAACTCATCGAGGCGCAGGTGGACCGCACCCCCGACGCCGAGGCGGTGCACGGCGCCCTCACCTACGCCGAGCTGAACACCATGGCGAACCGGTGGGCACGGTGGCTGGCCGAGCGGGGAGTCGGGCCGGAGGCGGCCGTGGGTCTCAGCCTGGGGCGCTCCCCGGAGCTGGTGGTGGCGATGGTCGCCGTACTCAAGGCGGGCGCCGCCTACCTGCCCATCGACCAGGAACACCCGCCGGAGCGCATCGCGCTGCTCAGTGCCCAGGCGGACCTGGTCCTCACCGGGGTGCCGCAGGACCTCGCGGCGTACTCCGGCCGGAACCTCACCGACCGGGAGCGCACCACTCCCCTGCTCCCCGCCCACCCGGCCTTCGTCGTCCACACGTCGGGCTCCACGGGCACGCCCAAAGGCGTGGTGATGCCGGGCAGTTCGCTGGTGAACCTGCTGGCCTGGCAGGCGTCGCGGCTGCCCGGCGGACCCGGGACGCGGACCGGGCAGATCGCCGCGAGCGGCTTCGACGTCTTCGCCCAGGAGATCCTGTCGGTGCTGACCACCGGCCAGTGCCTGGTGATTCCCGACCGGGATCTGCGGCTGGAACCCGAGGCGATGGGCGCCTGGCTGCGGGAGCAGCGGGTCAACCGCTACTTCGCGCCCAACGCCGTGATCGAGGCGGTGGCCGAGGCGGCAGGCGAGGAGCCCGGCGAACTGGCGGACGTCGTCCAGGGCGGTGAGGCGCTGGTGATGAGCGAGTCGATGGAGCGCCTGCGCGGGCACAGCCGTATCCACAACCACTACGGGCCGACCGAGACCCACGTCGTCACTTCCTGGGTGCTGCCCCCCGCGGACGAGCCGGTCCCCCTGCTTCCG
Source organism: Streptomyces sp. CNP082 (assembly GCF_059570535.1). Classification (NCBI taxonomy): domain Bacteria; kingdom Bacillati; phylum Actinomycetota; class Actinomycetes; order Kitasatosporales; family Streptomycetaceae; genus Streptomyces; species Streptomyces sp. CNP082. The sequence goes on along the minus strand of NZ_JCANSZ010000010.1, from coordinate 149,164 downwards.
CCGATCGGCCGTCCCATGTGGAACGTCCGCTGCTACGTGCTGGACGCGCGGATGGAGCCGGTTCCGGCCGGGGTGACCGGCGAACTCTACGTGGCGGGTGCGCAGTTGGCGCGGGGCTACCTGAGGCGGCCGGGGTGGACCGCCGCGTCGTTCGTCCCCGATCCGTTCACCGGTTCCGGGGAGCGGATGTACCGTACGGGCGACCTCGCCCGCTGGACGCGATCCGGCACGCTGGAGTACCTGGGCCGGGCGGACCGGCAGATCTCGCTGCGCGGGTTCCGGATCGAACCGGGCGAGATCGAGGCCGCGCTCACCCGGTACCCCGGTGTCCGGCAGGCGAACGTCCAGGTCCACGACGAGCGGCTGGTCGCCTATGTCGTCGCCGAGAACGGTGACGTCGACCTCGACACCCTGCGCGATCACGTGGCGGCGATCCTGCCCAGACATCTCGTACCCGCGGTCTACGTGCCGCTGGCCGCTCTGCCGCTGAACCGCAACGGGAAGGTCGACGTGCGCGCGCTGCCCGCACCCGACCCGGCGCCGCGCGGGGAGCGGGCGCGGACCCCGCGGGAGGAGATCCTGTGCGGGCTCGTCGCCGAGGTGCTCGGCATCGCCTCGGTCGGACCGCACGACGACTTCTTCCAGTTGGGCGGCCACTCCCTGCTCGTGGCGAAGCTCGTCGGCCGCATCCGGACGACCCTGGGTGCCGATCTCCCCGTCCGTGCCGTGTTCGACGCACCGACCGCGGCGGGGCTCGCCCGGCTGGTGGAAGACGCCGCCCGGGCGGGAGCCGGGGAGACGCAGGCGATTCCGCTTGCGCCGCGGCCGGCCGGAGAGCGGGGACCCCTGTCCTACGCGCAGCAGCGGATCTGGTTCGTGGAGCGGCTGGGGTCGGCGGGCGACGCGTTCCACATGCCCGGCACGCTGCGGCTCACCGGAGAGCTGGACGTCGGGGCGCTGCGCCGGTCCCTGCGGAATCTGATGCGCCGTCACGAGGTGCTGCGCAGCGTGTGCGCGGAGCGGGACGGGGTGCCGTGGGTGCGCGTCGTCGACGTACCCGAGAACGTGCTGCCGGTGGCCGATGTCGCGGAGGACGAGGTCGCCGCGCGGATCCACCGCGCGCACTCGGCCCCGTTCGACCTGCGGCGGGATGTGCCGGTGCGGTGGCTGCTGCTGCGCATCCGGCCGGAGGAGCACGTGCTGGCCATGACCCTGCACCACATCGCCGGGGACGGCCTGTCGCTGCGGGTGCTGATGCGCGAGCTGTCGGAGATGTACCGCGCGGGCGGCTCGGATGCGGACCTCGCCCCGCTCCCGGTGCAGTACGCCGACTACGCCTCGTGGCAACGCCGCCTCTCCCCCGACCGGCACCTGGCACGCTGGCGCGGCCATCTGACGGACGCGCCCCTCCTCGGCCTTCCGACCGACCGGCCCCGGCCGCGCGTGCAGACGTTCACCGGTGGCCGGGTGCGTGCGGAGGTGAGTGCCGAACTGGCGGACCGGCTGCGGGCGGTCGGCAGGCCGGGGGGCGCGACACTGTTCATGACGCTGCTCGCCGGTTTCCAGCTCCTGCTCGCCCGGATCTCCGGGCAGCGCGACATCGTCGTCGGGTCGCCCGTCTCCGGGCGGCAGCACGCCGAGGTGGAGCACCTGGTCGGCTGCTTCCTGAACATGCTGCCCCTGCGCACCGACCTCTCCGGGAATCCCCGGTTCACCGATCTGCTGGACCAGGTCCGTGATCACGTACTGGACGCCTTCGACGGGCAGGACGTGCCCTTCGAGCAGATCGTCGAGGCCGTGGCCCCGGAGCGGGACCTCGCCCGGCAGCCTCTCTTCCAGGTCATGCTGAACATGCTCGGCGGCGCCGCTCCGGAGCCCGATCTCGGAGACGTCGCGGTGCAGGCGGACCTCTACGACGACACCCCGTCGAAGCTGGACCTCACGCTGTACGTGCAGGATCCCGGCGCCGAACTGGTGCTCACCCTCGTCTACAACTCCGGCCTGTTCCTCCCGGAGCGCATGGAGCGCCTTCTCGGGCAGTACGTGGCCCTGCTTGAGCACATCGCCGCAGAACCGGCGCTCCCCATCGAGGAGTACCGGCTCCAGGCGCCCCCGGCCGGTGCGGAAAGCGCCGTACCGGCGTTGCCCCGGCGGGCCGAACACGCCGTGCACCACCTGATCGAGGCGCGGGCGGACCGCACCCCGGAGGCCGTCGCCCTGGTCGACCCGGCCGGCTCCTGGACCTATCGGGAGCTGGACGACCGCGCCAACGGGCTCGCCGCCGAGCTGAACGCGGCCGGAATCGGACCGGGGGACCGGGTGGCGCTGCACGGCCCGCGGTCGGCCGGGCTGATAGGTCTCATGGTGGGCGTACTCAAGGCCGGTGCGTCGTTCGTGCTGCTCGATCCCGCCGACCCGGTGGCCAGGCGCCGTACCCAACTGGCCGCGTCGGCGGCACGCGGCCTCGTCGTGTACGGCCCGCCGGCCGGGCTGGAGGCACCGGTGGTGCTGCACACGGACCTCACCGCGACGGCGCCGCGGCCCGGGCCGTCCGCCGGACCGTGGGACACCGCATATCTGGCCTTCACCTCCGGCACCACGGGCACGCCGAAGGCCGTACGGGGATCCCACGCCGCGCTGACCCACTTCTTCGACTGGCAGGCGGCCGAGTTCGGCCTCGGTCCCGGGGACCGGTGGAGCGCGCTGGGCGGGCTGGGGCACGACCCGTTCCTGCGGGAGACGCTGGGTCCGCTGACCCTCGGCGGCACGGTGTGCGTGCCGGCCGAGGCCGAGGCCCGGTCGCCGGAGAGGCTGGCGCACTGGCTGCGCCGGCAGCACGTCACCGTCACCCATCTCACCCCCGGTCTTGGCGAGATCGCCGCGCTGCCGGGGGAGGAACTGCCGGACCTGCGGTACGTCTTCTTCGGCGGCGAGCGGCTGACGGCCCGGCACGTGCACGACCTGCGGGCTCCGCACGCCGAGTTCGTCAACTTCTACGGCACGACGGAGACCCCGCAGGCGGTGTCCTCGTACCGGATCCCCCGCACGGCCTTCGACCCGGTCCCGGTCGGGACGGGTATCGACGGCGTGCAGCTCCTGGTGCTGACGCGCGGCGGGTTCCCGGCCGCGGTCGACGAGGTCGGTGAGATCGCCGTCCGCACGCCGTACCTGTCTCAGGGCTATGACGGTGATCCCGCAGCCACCGGTGCGCGGTTCGGCGAGTACGGCGGAGAGCGGCTCTACCGCACCGGCGACCTCGGGCGACGGCGCGCGGACGGCACGGTCCTGGTACTCGGCCGGATGGACGACCAGCTCAACCTGAACGGCCACCGGGTGGAGCCCGGTGAGATCGAGGCGGCCCTGCGGGGCGCCCCCGGTGTGCGTTCGGCCGCGGCCGTCTGGCACCGGGACCGGCTGGCCGGCTATGTGACGGGACCGGAGGTGTCCGTGGAGGAGGTCCGCGCGCACCTGCGTGACCTGCTACCCGCCGCCCTCGTGCCCCCGGTGACGGTCCTGGACCGGCTGCCCCTCACACCGCGGGGGAAGCTGGACCGCTCGCTGCTGCCCGCCGCCGGGCAGCCGGCCGGCGCCACCGCCCCGCCTCTTCCCGGCCTGGAGGCCGAGGCTGCCGCCGTCTGGGGCGAGGTGCTCGACCGCGAAGGGATCGGCCGGGACGAGGACTTCTTCGACATCGGCGGCAACTCCCTGCTCCTCGTACGGGTCCAGGCACGCCTGGAGAAGCAACTCGGCCGACGGGTGCCGCTGGGGGGCCTGTTCGAGCATCCGACGATCGCGGCTCTGGCCCGCTGGCTGCAGAGCGAGGACAGCACGGCCGGCGCGGCCCACGGTCCGGTGGTCACGCTCCAGGCGGCCGGGGACGCTCCTCCGTTCTTCTGCGTCCACCCGGTCGAAGGGAGTGCCGTCGGACTGCGTGCGCTCGCCGCCGAACTCGGCACCGACCGGCCGTTCCACGCGCTGCGGGCCCCCGGGCTCGACGGCGGGCAGGAACCCTTCCGGGATGTCCGGCAACTCGCCCGCCACTACGCCCGGCACATCGGCTCGGTCCGGCCGGACGGCCCGCTGCTGCTGGGCGGCTGGTCCTTCGGCGGCGTGGTCGCGACCGAGGTGGCCAGGCTGCTCGCCGAGGACGGCCGCGAGGTGGGACCGGTCGTCCTCCTCGACAGCCGAGCACCCCGCCGGATGGCCCGTCAGATGGCGGGGCTGGCGGACTTCCTCGACGCCTGGGAACCGCACCTTCAGGCGGTGCCGCGGCTCCTCGCCGAGCCGGAGCCCACCGGGGAGGAGATCAGGGCGGCCGGCGTCCCGCCGGCGCTCGCCCGCGAGTTGCTGGACCCGGATGCACCCGTGGTCTACCGGATGCTGTTGCTCGACGCCCGGACACGCGAGGTGGCGCGGGCGCACGTCCACGCCATGCGGCACCATCGGCCCGCGCCGCTGCGCACGCCTGTGGTGCTGCTCCGGGCGGCCGGCCGGCCCGGCGACACGGCCGCCGATGCCCACCTGGGGTGGCGGGAGCTGGCCGCGGCCGGCCTGACCGTCCACGAGGTACCGGGCGACCACTTCTCGATGATGAAAAGCCCTCATGTGACCGCGCTGGCCGGCCGGTTGCGCGCCGTACTGGCCGAAGCCGGCCCGCAGTGACCCCACGCTGACGAAACCGACACGAGAGCAGGGAAGACATCTCTATGCCGGATGCACCCCGCGGCGTCACGCCTTCGGCCGATGCGGGCCTGGCGGGCCCCGTCTGTTCCTACAACGAGTGGGACCCGCTTGAGGAGGTGATCGTCGGCATCGTCGACGATGCCAGCTTCCCGCCCTGGCACCGTGCGCTGCCACCGGCTGCTGCCCGAGCACCAGCACGAGACCTTCCGCACGCGCGCGGGCAGGCCCTTCCCGGCCGAAGCGGTGGCCGCCGCCCGCCGCGAACTCGACGAGTTCGCGCACATCCTTCAGGGCGAGGGCGTGACCGTACGGCGCCCCGAACCGATCCCGCAGCGGACGCCGTACGCCACCCGGGCGTGGACGAGCACGGGCATGTACGCGGCGATGCCCAGGGACGTGCTGCTGGTGGTGGGCGACGAGATCATCGAGTGCCCGATGGCGTGGCGCTCCCGGTACTACGAGTCGCTCGCCTACCGGCCCCTGCTCAAGGAGTACTTCCACGGCGGCGCCCGCTGGACTGCCGGCCCCAAGCCGGAGTTGAGCGATGCCCTGTACGACGAGGACTGGACGGATCCCGGGGACGACGGCCCGGCCCGGCTGGTGGTGACCGAGTTCGAGCCCACGTTCGACGCGGCGGACTTCACCCGCCTGGGGCGGGACATCATCGCCCAGAAGAGCAACGTCACCAACGCATTCGGGATCGAGTGGCTGCGCCGCCACCTCACCAGTGACTACACCATTCATGTTCTGGAGTTCGACGACCCCCACCCGATGCACATCGACGCCACCCTCGTCCCGCTCGCACCGGGCAAGGTGCTCATCAATCCCGAACGCGTGCCGAAGGTGCCGAAGCTCTTCAAGGGCTGGGACGTCATCGTGGCACCACGCCCCGTCATCTCCGACAGCCATCCCCTGTACATGACCAGCAAATGGATAAACATGAACGTCCTGATGCTGGACGAGCAGCGGGTCATGGTCGAACGGCAGGACGAACCCATGATCGCGCTGATGAAGAGCCACGGATTCACCCCCATCCTCTGCGACTTCCGGCACTTCAACAGCTTCGGCGGGTCATTTCATTGCGCCACCCTCGACGTTCGCCGTCGCGGCGATCTCCAGTCGTACTTCTAGGAGGCCGGTGTGCGGATATGGAAGAACACTCCCCGGGACGGAATCCTGCTCGGGGTCAGCATCATTCAGCTCACGGTGATGCTGGGGCTGTGCGGCAGGTGGACCGAGGCGTCCACGGCGGAACGCCTGGTCTCGGTGCCGGCCGTGGCGGTCCTTATCGCGTACCACATCATCGTCGTCAGCCACCTGTTCACACACGCGCCGTGGTTCGTCTCCAGACGGCTCAATGCCGTGGCATCTCTGCTGAATTCAGTGAACATCGGGCAGTCGGTGCAGGCATACCACCTCACCCATGTGCGCAACCACCACCGGTTCAACAATGACCGGCAGGACGCGGAGGGCACCACCCGTGATCTCTCCTCGACCTACCGGAAGGGCAGGAACGGTGAGCACGAGCCGTTGCTGTCGTACGCCCTGGGCGGCGCACTGGAGTCGCTGGCCGACCGCGCCCGCGAAGTACTGGCCGTGACCCGGCTGTGGCGGGTCGGCTCCCATGAACGCACCCTGCTTTCCCTGGCCGCCCCGCGAGATCCCCGTCGTGCCCGGGAGCTGCGCCAGGTCCGGCTCGACCGGGTCGCGCACGTGGGGTCGCTGGCAGGCTTCGCCGTGATCTCCTGGCAGTGGACGCTCACGGTGTATCTGCCCGCGTTCTTCCTCGCCCTGACGATGGTCAACGTGCAGAACTACTACCGGCACTACGGCGCTGACCCCGACCATCGGACCGCGGACGCGGTGAGTCACTACAGTCGCCTCTACAACCTGATCGCATTCAACGACGGTTACCACCAGGAGCACCATCTGAGCCCGTCCTCGCACTGGTCGGAGTTGCCCCGGGTGCGCGAGCGGTCCCGGGACCGGCTTGACAGCGGCGAGCGGGTCATCAGCCCCGTACCGGCCATGCTCGGCTTCCTGTACCGCGACAGACCGATGCTGCACCAGATCCGGGGTGAGCGCCCATGAGCGGGGAGCGCGTGTCGACGGCGCACCAGCAATCCGATGCGGCCGTATCCGAGCTCACCGGCACCTCCCTGGCGCCGGGAGGGTTCCGGGTGCACGAGACCGACCACGACGTCGATGCCGAGGCGGCACTCGCGGTACTCGGCGGCGAGCTGGCCGCCCACCGGGTGCGCCACTTCATCCCCGCGCAGGACTGCGTGCGTATCGTGCGCAACTTCCAGGCGTCCTCCATGCGTACCCCCCGCTACGGTGTGGGTGAGGAGGGCGTCGAGGGCTATTTCGTCGGCGCCTCGCACATCGAGAAGACCACCGACGCCTATCTCGGAGAGGCCGGGCGCTTCGCCGGGGCCCTCGCGGACCTCTTCAGCGGGGTGTCCGACCCGGTCTCCAGCCTCCGGGACCGGCTCGCCGGCCACGGCCCCGTCCGGCGGGTACGTGCGGCCGAGCAGGACGGCCGTGCATCCGGCTCCGCGAAGGCGGTGAGCTGGACCGGGACCGGGTACTTCCTGCTGGAGCCGCACGACGACGTGGCCCAGCTCGGCGACCCGCTCCAGGCCGGTTTCGAGATCCAGGCTGTGCACCGGGTAATGGCGGTGAACGCCTACCCGTACGTGCCGGCCGGGACCGGCCAGCTCCAGCTCTGGAACATCGCCCCGGACGACGACTCCCGTGCCCGGCTCGGCCTGACCCACAGCGGCTTCCCCTACCCCCGGGCCGCGCTGTCCGGGCTGCCGACCCTCGTGGTCCCCGTCGAGACGGGGGATCTGTGCCTGATCAACGGGAACCTGATCCATGCGGTTCTGGGCGGCCGGCCGGCCGAGGACGCGAACCGGCGGCTGCTGATCACCTGCTTCACCGGCATCGTGGGCGACGAGCTCCTGTGGTGGACCTGATGCCGGCCCATCGGCCAAGGGCTCGGCCCCGCGCATCTCTTCGTTCCGCACGGCGACCGTGTGAACGAGGGAGTCAGCGGCTGGGGAGCAGCGAGGTCAGCAGGCCGGCGATGGCCTGAGCGAATTCGTCGTTCGGCAGGGCGGCATCCGGTGTGGCCTTCATGATGCGCGCGAGTGCGGGGAGCGCGTCGGGGTCGATGGCGGCTACGGCGCGGTCGCGTTGGCTCGGCCGGCTGGGGGGCGACAGCGGGTGCTGGGAGACGAGTTCACCGACGATCAGGTGCCAGCATGACCGGAAGGCGGACATCGCCGGGCGGGGTTCCAGCCCCGCCGCCAGGAAGTCCGCGAGACACGCGTCGGTGAAGGGGAAGGCGTTTTCGGCGACGAGTTCTCCCCGGATCAGTACGTGCAGGACCCACACGTGATCGGCCATGTAGTCGTGCGCGGCCACCAGACGTGTCAGCAGCCGGGCATGTGGGCTCTTCCCGGGCACGTCGACCGGCAGGCCGTCCGCGATCTCTTCCAGGATGGCGAGCAACAGCGCGTCGCGGTCGGCGATATGGCGGTACAGGGAGGTGGCGGCCGTGCCGAGTTCGGCGGCCACCGCTCGCATGGACAGGGCGTCGATGCCGTCCCGCTCGATGACGCGCCGTCCGGCCGCGACGACGGACGCGGTCGTCAGCCCGGGTCTGGGACGACGCGGTCCGTAGCGGCCGACGCCGTGCGGCCAGGTCTGTTTCGCCATCCGGTCATGCTCGCACGACGGGCGTCCGCCCGCGCCCGCACGCTTCCGCACGTGGGGTTCCCCTGACGCGGGCCGTGTACGGAGCCGTGTCGCGGGGCTGTGCGCAAGGCGGGCGATCGGCCGGCGCCCGCGGATGCGCCTTCGCTGCCCCGGCAACCGTGCGCCTGGTCAGCGGCGGGCTTCCGGCCGGGGGGCGCCGGTGGGGCGCGGGAGGGGGCCGGCGGGCCGGTCCTCGTGCGTCGGGGCCTCTTGCGGCGGGCCGGTCCAGTGCAACGTGCCGTCGGCGAGTACGGCCGTCTCGTCGCCGACTCGGCGGACCACCTGGGGGTCGTGGGTGATCACGAGGACACCGAGCTTCTCCTGTTCGCAGAGTTCACGCACGAGGTCGAGCACGGATGCCTGGGTGACCGAGTCGAGCGCGGAGGTCATCTCGTCGCACAGGAGCACGCGGGGGCGTGCGGCCAGGGCTCGGGCGATCGCGACACGCTGGCGCTGTCCGCCCGACAGCTCGCCCGGGAGCCTGCGCAGATGGTCCGTCCGCAGATGGACCATCGACAGCAGCCGTTCGATCTCCTGGTCGATCTCCGCCGTCTGCCTCATGCCCCGCAGGACCCGCAGGGGGCGCGCGAGAGCCGCGTGCACGCTCTGCGCGGGGTGCAGTGTCTCCGCCGGGCTCTGGGGTACCAGTTGGAGCGCCGCACGGTCGCCGGGTGTTCGTTTGCGTGCCTGATGGTGCAGGGGTCGCCCGTCCAGCAGGACCGTTCCCCCGGCGGGTCGGTGCAGACCGGCCAGGCAGCGGGCGAGCGTGCTCTTGCCGGCTCCCGAGGCGCCGGTCACGGTCGTGCACTGGCCGGCGTGCACAGCGAGGCTGATGCCGTCCAGCACCAGGTGGTGGCTGTGGTGTGCACGTAGCCCTTCGGCCTGCAGTACGGGGGTCTTCTGTTCCGTACCGCGACGGCGAGGTGACGCGAACCGGGTTGCCGCAACGAGTGATCCGGCTGCCGCGGATGCCGGCGCCTCGGTGATCTGCCGCGGTGACCCGTCCTCGACCACGCGGCCGTCGCTGAGGACGACGATCCGGTCGACGAGACCGTCAACCGACGTCAGGTCGTGGGTGACCCACAGCAGTCCGACGCCGGAGGCGCGGAGGCGCGCCAGCTCTTCCCGTACCTCGGCCTTGGCGGCGGTGTCGAGGGCCGAGGTCGGTTCGTCGAGCACCAGCAGACGCGGTCCGGCGGCCAGCGCGAGGGCGAGTGCCCCGCGTTGCTGCTGGCCGCCGGAGAGTTCTGCCGGCTTGCGCGCGCCGAGTGAAGGGGGCAGTCCGACCCTCTCCAGCAGGGACCCGACCGCGTGTCCGTCGGTGGTGCCGAGGGCCGCCCGGATGTTCGTCGCCAGTCGCCGGTACGGGTTGAGGGTGGTGCCCGGGTCCTGTCCGAGGTACGCGACGGTCCCTCCGCGCAGCCCGCGCGGAGGGACCGGCAGCGTGGGACGTCCGCCGACGGTGACCTGACCGGCGCGGTGGGTGATCCCGGGGCGCAGATGACCGAACACGGAAAGGGCGAGCGTCGTCTTGCCCGAGCCGGACGAGCCGACCACGGCGACGGACTCCCCCGGGCCCATGGCCAGGGAGACCCCGTCGAGCACCGGCCCCTCGGACGAGCAGAGCTCCAGACCTTCGATGCTGACCATCGTCTCGCTCATGGCGCGGCCACCCGCTTCCGGAGAGTCCAGCGGTCGGACAACAGGTTCACGCTCACCGCGAGCGTGGCGATGAGCAGCAGCGGTGCAAGCAACGCCACCGGCTGCAGGGCGGCTCCCGGCAGGGCGTCATGGACGAGCGTCCCCCAGTCGGTGGCGGCGCCCCCCACGCCGAGGAATCCGGCCGCGGTGACCAGGTACAGCGCCAGGACGAATCGCAGGCCGGCGTCGGCGACCACGGTCGCGGACACCAGGGGCAGCACCTCATGGCGCAGCAGCCACGGCCACCGCTCGCCGCGGGCGATCGCGAGTTCCACATGGGACCGGCGCAGCACCGGCGCAGCCGCCGCGCGGATCACGCGAGCGGACAGCGGGACGCTCGCCAGTGAGGTGGCGAGCACCATGCCGAGACGCCCCGGGGTCACGGTGAGGACCAGCAGGAGTGCGAGGACCGGCGGGATGGCGGCGACCGCGTCGAGCGGGCGCATGACGAGCCCTTCCCATCCGCGCCTGCGGTGACCGGCGAACGCGGCGAGCAGTCCGGCTGTCGTACCGAGGACGACGGTGACGGCGGTCGCGAGCGTGGTCGTGACCAGCACCGACGGGCCCCCGTCCAGCAGCCGGGACAGCACGTCGCGGCCGAGGTGGTCACTGCCGAGGGGATGGCCCACGCTGGGCGGCGCGTAGGGGGCGGCGATCGTCGCGGTGGGCGGGTGCGGTGCGAGAAGCGGCCCGAGCAGTCCCGCCGCCACCACGGTGGCGACCGTGACCGCGGCTATCCGGTGACGGCGCGCACGCCGGCCCCGAGCAGCGCCGTTCACCGGCGCACGGGCGCTCACGCCGACCTCGTACGGCCGACGGCCGCACCGATGACGTCGGCGGCTACGGTGGCCACGAGGGTGAGTGCACCCATGATCATGGCCAGCGCCTGGACCACGGGCAGGTCGCCGGCGGCCACCGAGGTGACGAGCACCTCCCCGATCCCGGGATAGCTGTAGACGACTTCCACCAGAACCGTTCCTCCCAGCAGCGCCGCGGCGCTGATCAACCAGATCTGCGCCGCGGACGGGAGGACCGCGGGCAGGACGCCCTGACGCACGACGGTCCGCTCCGGTACGCCGTTCAGCCGCATGGCCTCGACGTGCGGCGCCCGCATGGCTGTCGAGGTCTGGGCGCGGATGACCCTGGTGGCGTAGGCGAGGCTCACCCATAGCAGGCTCAGCACCGGCAGGGCGATTACCTCGGGATGAGCGAGCGGATGGTCTCCCGCCGGGACGAGCGAGGTGGCCGGGAACCAGCCCAGTTGCCCGGCGAGTACGAGGGCGAGCGCTCCCGCGACGACGAACTCGGGCACCGCGGAGGTCAGGAGCAGGCCCGCCGACCCCAGCCGGTCCAGCCGGCTGCCGGCCCGGCGGCCGAGCGCGACGCCCAGGGCAAGTGAGAGCGGCACGAGGAGAAGGATGGTGAGCCCGGCGAGGACAGCGGTGTTGCCGATCCGGTCTGAGAGCATCTGCGAGACCGGCGTGCCGTTCGCCGCCGTGCCGAGATCGCCTCGCAGCAGCCCGCCGGCCCACTCCAGATACCGCTGGAACAACGGTGCGTCGAGACCGAGCCGTTCGCGGGCGAGCGCCGCCTGCTCGGGTGTGGCACCGGGCCCGAGGCGGGCGGTGGCCGGATCTCCGGGGAGCAGGTCCACGCCGGCGTAGACGACCAGGGACAGCACGGTGAGCAGCACCGCGGCTGTCGCGAGCCGCACGGCGACGTACCGCAGGGTGTTCGCTCTCACGCGACGAACCCGACTCTGCCCAGCCACGGGTACTTGGGCGACTCGCGGCCGTCCACGCCGGTGAGCTTCTCCTTCGCCAGGCTGAGCACGTCGCCGCGCCCCCAGGCCACCCAGTTGCCGCGGTCCGCCATCACCTGCTGCGCCGTCTTCCACGCCGCGGCCCGGGTGGTCTCGGACGTCGTGGATATCGCGGTGGCGACCGCCCGGGTCAGCTCCGCGTCCGGGAAGGCGAGGGTCTCGTACGCGGCGGAGCGCGTGTAGGTGACGGCCAGGGAGAAGGGGCCGAGGGGGAAGGAGATGGCGTCGCATGCCTTCATGCCCTCGGGGTCGAAGCCCTCGTTGACGGTCACCTTGTCCAGGGTCGCGTCGAGCCCCAGGCCGCCGAGCTGCTCGACGAACAGCTCCGCGGAGGAGTTGAGCCCCGACTCGTACTCCGCCGTCCTGACCACGAACGGCTTGCCCGCCGCCCCGGCCGTCCGCAGCAGGCGCTTGGCCTTCCGCACATCGCGCACCGGCACCGGGACGCCTTCGAGGAAGTGCTTCGCACCTGCCCCGAACAAATCGTTGGCGACCTCTCCGAACCCGAGGAACACGGCCTCCACCAAGGCTGCGCGGTCGATGCCCAGCTTGATGGCTTCGCGGACCCGGGGATCGGACGAGATGCCGCGCGTGACGTTGAGGACGAACCCGTATGTCGTACGCATGGCCTCGCCGCCGTCACGGATCTGCAGACCGGACTCCTGGACGCCGGTCCTGGCGGTGACGTAGGCGATGTCCGAGGCGTAGTCGGCCTGGTCTCCCTTGACCGCGTTCACCCGGGCCTGCGGGTCGTTGACGCTGAGGAGGGTGACGGCCTCGGCGTATCCGGCACCGTCCCAGTGGTCGTCGTACCGTTCGAGCCGGGTCTCGACCCCCGGCTTGAACGCGGTGACCCGGTAGGGGCCGGTGCCCACGGTGTCCGCCGGGGTGAAGTGGGCGGCACCGTTCTTGATGACGTAGAGGCCGGAGCCGGCGAGCAGGGTCGCGGGATCCCCCACCGGCTGCACCGTGGGCAGGACGACGGTGTGCTCGTCCGTCGCCTTGGCCGCCGCGAGGTCGAAGTACGCGGAGAGCTCGCTGGGGAACGCCCGGTCGGGCGAGGCGCGGTGCCCCAGCGTGTACACCACGTCGTTCGAGGTGAAGGCGGAGCCGTCGTGCCAGGTGACGTCCTGACGCAGCGTCAGAGTGCACTGGCTGCCCCGTGCGTCGGGCTTGGCGGAGGTCGCCAGGGCTGGCTGCGCCTCGCCGTCGGCGAAGAAGAAGAGCTGGTCGAACACGATGGCGTACCTGGCGAGGTCGCAGGGCGCGGTGCCGACGGTGGGGTCGAGTGATTCGCCCGCGCCTGAGCCGGCGAAGGCCAGACGCACGGTGCCTCCACGTCTCGGCTTGCCGCTCGGGGCACCGGTGACCGCCGGGCCGGGCTCCTCGCCCGACGCGCAGCCGACGAGGAGCGGCGCGGCGGCGGAGGCGGCGCCGAGCCCCAGAAGGGAGAGCACACCGCGCCGGGTGACGTGACCGGTGAGGGGCTGGGACAGCGGATGGCCGCCGGGCGGCGCAATGCGGGACATGACACTCCGGTGTTCGATCGGCAGAGCTATGCGTACGGTGTGCGCGTAAGGCTACCCTTACCCATCGGCCACCGAACTGACGACCAGAGTATATGATAATGATTTTCATACCCGAATTGGCTCCGGTATCCGCATGACTCAGGGAGGAACCCATGTCCGTCAGGGACACCACGGCACAGCCCGGCAGGGCAGAGAGCACGGGCAAGGAACCGCCGGGCGGCGGGGATCCGCTCTTCGCTCTGCTCGGCAGCGTCCGAGCACGCTTGTGTCTGGCACTCGTTGTGGGGGCCGCCGGCGGAGTCCTCGGTGTCGCCGGGCTGGTGCTGGTCGGGTTCGCGCTCGACGAGCTGTTCGCCGGCGACCCGTCGGGCACGCGCGTCGCATGGCTCCTCGCCGCCGCCACAGCGGTCATGATCGGTCGGTTCGCGACGCGCAAGTGGGCCTTCGACCTGTCGCACCTCGCCTCGTTCGCCTTGGAGACCACCCTCAGGCGCGATCTGGCCGAGCACCTGTCGGCCGTGCCGCTCGGCGAAGTCCAGAACCTCGGCTCCGGGGCGCTCAAGAAGGTCGTCCAGGACGATGTCCGCGCTCTGCACGGCGCCGTGGCCGACGCGACACCGATGCTCGGCGCGAGCCTGGCCCAGCCCCTCGCCGCCCTCGCCGCGCTCGCGGTCATCGACTGGCGGCTGCTGCTTGCGGTTCTCGCGCTGGTCCCGGCCGTCGCGATCGGCTTCCGCCTCGTGACGCGCGACTACGCGGCCCAGCGCCGCGCCTACGACGAGGCCAACGAAGCCGTCAACGAAGCCGTCGTCGAATTCGTCCAGGGCATGCCGGTGGTCCGCACCTTCGACGACGGCACGACCTCGTTCGCCCGCTTCTCCGACCGGGTCGAGGACTTCACCAGGGCAACCGAGGTCTGGCAGCGGCAGAGCAGGACCGCCGGGGTTCTCACCCGGGCCGCGATGACGCCTCTTCCCACCCTGGTGATCGTCCTCGCGGTCGGCACCTGGCTGGTGTCGGCGGACTCCATGTCCGTCATCGACCTCGTCCTCGCCACGCTGCTGGGCACGATGCCGATCGAGTCGGTGGTGCCGCTGATGTACCTGAGCAACTTCATCACCGACTCCCGCGCCGGCGCCATCCGTATCGGCGAGATCCTCGCCATCGAACGCCTTCCCGAGCCGGAGGCCCCCCGGCAGCCGGCCGACGGCTCGATCACCTTCGAGAACGTCGTCTTCTCCTACGGCCCGGGCGTCGGTGCGACCGCCGGCGGCGGGAGCGAGTCCGCCGGCCGCAGAGCGCTCGACGGGGTCGGCCTGCACATCCCCGACGGCACGGTGTGCGCCCTCGTCGGCGCCTCGGGCTCGGGCAAGTCGACCGTCGCCAGGCTCATCCCCCGGTTCTGGGACGTGGCTTCGGGCACCGTGCGCGTCGGTGGCGTCGACGTCCGCGACATGGCCCCGGACGTGCTGCTGCGGCACGTCGGCCTCGTCTTCCAGGACCCCTTCCTCCTCGACGACACCGTCGCGGAGAACATCCGGCTGGCCCGCCCCGACGCCTCCGACGACGACGTGCGCGCCGCGGCACGCGCCGCGCAGGCCGACGAGTTCATCCGTACCGAGCTGCCCGACGGCTACGACACCCGCGTGGGCGAGCGCGGAACCCTGCTCTCGGGCGGACAGCGGCAGCGCATCACCATCGCCCGGGCGCTCTTGGCCGACGCGCCCGTCATCGTCCTCGACGAGGCCACCGCGTTCGCGGACCCGGAGAACGAGGCCGCGATCCAGCGCGCCCTGGCCGAACTGACCCGCGGACGCACGGTCGTGGTGGTCGCGCACCGCCTGGCCACCATCGTCGACGCCGACCAGATCGTGGTCCTCGACCACGGCAAGGTCGCGGAGAGCGGCACCCATACGTCCCTGCTCGACGCCGACGGCCGCTACGCCGCCCTGTGGCGGCAGCACACCAAGGCCGACGGGTGGGGGCTCGGCGGCAGCCGGCCCGCCGCGGTGGCCACCGCCGACACCTCGGAGGTTCCGGCATGAAGCGCCTCTACCGCCTGATGCTGCTCGCCGCCGGATCGCGCCGCCGTCAGTTCCTTGCCTCGCTGCGCGCGTCGGTCGTCGGCTCGGTCGCGCAGGCAGCCGCGTACGGCGTCCTGATCGGCCTGATCCACGAGCTGGCGCAGCCCGATGTCGACAGTGCCGCCGCCTGGACCTGGTTCGCGGCATTCGTCGCGCTGTACGCGATCGAAGCCGTCTGCCGGCTGGCGGAACTCCGCTTCCAGTACCACGACTGGGCGCAGGTCATGTCCGACCTGCGCCTCGGGCTCGGTGAGAAGCTTCGCACGATGCCCCTGCGGGACCTGGAGAAGCGATCCGCGGGCGATCTCAGCGCCGTGGTGGGCGGCAACGTCGCGTACGCATCGATGGGCGCGTCGCATATCGCGTTCCTGTTCCTGCAGGCCGCCATCGTTCCCGTCGTGCTCGTGGCCGTCATCTTCGCGGTCGACTGGCGCGTCGGACTGGTGCTGTCGGTGACGCTGCCGGCGGCACTGCCCTTCGTCCGCCGCATCCAGCGGCGTTCCGGCGAGGGACAGCGGGCTGGCGCCGCCGCGGACGCCGCGGCCTCGTCGAGGATCGTCGAGTACGTGCAGGCTCTGCCCGTGCTGCGGGCGACGGGTCAGGCGGGCGCCTCCTCCCGCCGGCTCAACGAGGCGCTCGAACATCAGACGCACGTCATGAGCAAGACCCAGAAGTCGCTCACCCTGCCCAGCATCGTCGCCACCACGGCCATGCAGATCGGCATCGTCGCGGCCTCCGCGGCGGGGGCATCCATGGTCTTCGACGCCGACCTGTCCGCCGCACTGCTCGTCGCGCTGGTGGTGGCCGCCGTCAAGCTCGCCGAGCCGCTCGCCAACGCCGCCTCCATGATCGCCGTATTCGAACTGTCGGAGGCATCGCTGGAGCGCATCGCCGAGATCATGGACAGCGAGCCACTGCCGGCCGCCGGCGGTGACGCGCGCCTCGACCGCTTCGACATCTCCTTCGAGGAAGTGACGTTCCGCTACCACCCGTCCGACCCCGAGCCCGTACTCGACGCCCTCTCCTTCACCCTGCCGGCACGTTCCCTGACCGCGCTCGTGGGCCCCTCCGGGTCGGGCAAGTCCACGATCTCCAAGCTCATCACCCGCTACGCCGACCCCGAAGCCGGGACCGTCCGGATCGGCGACGCCGATCTGCGGGATGTCGCGCCCGGGGAGATCTACCGCCATGTCGCGGTGGTCTTCCAGGACGTCTACCTCTTCAACGACACCATCCGTGCCAACATCGCCATGGCCCGTCCCGGGGCGTCCGACGAGGAAGTGGAGGCTGCGGCCCGGGCGGCGAACGTGCACGAGTTCGTCACCCGCCTCCCCCGGGGCTACGACACCCGCGTCGGCGAGATCGGGGGCGCGCTCTCGGGAGGCGAGCGACAGCGGGTGTCGATCGCCCGGGCCATTTTGAAGGACGCGCCCGTCGTCATCCTCGACGAGCCGACCGCCGCACTCGACAGCGAGAGCGAGACAGCAGTCCAGGAAGCCATCGACACGTTGGTCGCGCACAAGACCGTGCTGGTCATCGCACACCGGCTGTCCACCGTGGCCGGTGCCGACCAGATCCTCGTGATCGACGGGGGCGGGGTCGCCGAGCGCGGCACGCACGCCGAACTGCTGGAGAGGGGCGGGCGCTACGCCGGCATGTGGGCCGCGCAGAGGAGCGCACGCAGATGGCGCGTGACCGCCACGGCCGGATCGTGACGTAGAGCCTGCCGAGCAGGTACGCCGCGGAGACCGCCCGCGCGGCCGGGCGGTCGTCCGGCTCAGCTCTCCAGTCCGCGCAGGTAACGCCCGAGCTTCTCCAGGCCGTCGATGTTCCGCGGGCCGCTGATGCCTCCCAGCCCACCTGGGTCCAGCGCTCGTCGAGGTCGGCGAAGATGGTGCGGCCGCCGGCGGTGGCGATGGTGTCGGTGGGCTCGCGGCCCTGGTCGGCGCCGGTCTCGCGATGTGCGGCGCCGCGCTGCAGGCCGTCACGCGCAACCCGCTCGCCGACCCGTACCTGCTCGGGGTCTCCCCCGGCGCGTCGACCGGGGCCGTGATCGTGGTCGTCCTCGGGCGACGGCGCGGGCTCGCTGAGCATCACCGTACGCCGGACCCGTACGGTCCTCCTGGTCGTCACCTCGCTGATGACGGCGGTCGCGGTCGCCTCCGTCGGCGCGATCGGCCTCGTCGGCCTCATCGTTCCGCAAGGCGTACGGTTCGTCGCCGGCCCGCTGCACCCGACACTGCTGCGGGCCGCGGCCCCGTCCCCCCGGCCGGTCCCCGTGAACGGCCGGGCATGACGGGGCAGTCGGGACGGCCCGTACCGTCGCCCGCCCTCGGCACCGCGGACGGCCGGCTTGACCGGCTTCACCGCACCCGCGTGGCGTCGAGCGCCGGAGCTCCGCCCGGTCGCTCAGCTGGTTCCGAGCGACTTCTGGAGCGCGGTGAGGTTCGCTTCCATGATCGTGAAGTAGTCGTCGCCCTTCGACTTGCCGGTGATGCCCTCGACCGGGTCCAGCACGTCGGTCTTCAGGCCCAGGTCGTCCGCGAGGGTCTTCGCCGTCTTGTCGCTGACCAGCGTCTCGAAGAAGACCGTGGTGACGCCGTCGTGCTCGGCGATGTCCTGAAGCTCCTGTATCCGGGCCGCGCTGGGCTCGGACTCGGGGGCGAGGCCGCTGATCGCCTCCTGCGTCAGACCGTATCGCTCGGCGAGGTAGCCGAAGGCGGCGTGGGTGGTGATGAAGGTATCGGTCTTCATGTTCCCCAGCCCCTCCTCGAACCGCCTGTCGAGCTTGTGCAGGCGGTCGGCGAGGCCGGCGGCGTTCTTCTCGTACGCCGCGGCGTGCTCCGGGTCGGCCTTCGCCATCGCCTTGCCGACGCCCTCGGCGACCTCGGCGTAGCGCACGGGGTCGAGCCAGACGTGCGGGTCGAGACCTTCCTCACCGTGGTCGTGGCCCTCGCCCTCCTCCTCGGCGTGTCCCTCGTCCTCGGACTCGCCCTCAGCGTGCTCGCCGCCGTGGTCGCGGCCGTCCTCCTCACCCCCGTGCGCCTCGAGGGTGGTGAACTCCGACGCTTCCACCACGTGCTCGGCACCGGACTGCTCGATCGCCTCGTCGACCACGGGCTGTATGTCCTTGAGGTAGAGGATCAGGCCGGCATCGCCCAGTTCGCCGATCTGCTGCGGGGAGAGCTCCAGGTCGTGCGGCTCGGCCCCGGGCGCGGTGAGCGTGGTGACCTCGGCGCGCTCGCCGCCGATCTCCTCGGCAAGGAACTGCATGGGGTAGAACGACGCGGTCACCTGCAGCTTGCCGTCCCCGCCACCGGCACCGGCGCCACCGTCACAGCCGCAGGCGGCAAGCGTCAGCACAGCGGCGGAGGCGAAAGCGGTCACGGAGAGGCCGGGTATGCATCGGCGACTAATCTTCATGACAATCATTTTCATCATGGGCCGGAACGGATGTCAAAAGGCTGGTGCCCGCCGCACCGCGGCGCGGTCCACGGTGCGCGCATGAACCGCCCGTACGGTACGGGCGATCAGCGCGGTGTCCGGCGGATGAGCAGTACATGGTCGGTGACGGTGGCCGTCTGTCCGCCGGGGCCGGTTGCCTCACGTTCGGGAGCATCGGCCCGTTCGACGGTCCAGGTGGAGGTGGGCAGGTCGAGTTCGGCGTGGATCTCCTCCGGGGCCGGGAAGCGGGTGTCGGGGTCCTGGTTCCAGGACCAGGGGGCGATGGATCCGTGGTCGACGACCAGGAGGTGCCCGCCCGGGTTCAGCGCCCTGGCTGCGGTGCGCAGGATCGCCGCGCGGGGGAGGTCGAAGGGAGTGTGGAAGTACTGCGCCGAGATCAGGTCGAACGTACCGCTCGGGAACGACCGTCCCAGGTCGTGCCGTTCCGCGGCCACAAGGCCGCCGAGACCGGCCTCCCCGGCGATGAGGAGGATCTGCTCGACCGCGGTGGCCGAGATGTCGGCCGCGGTGACCCGCCAACCCCGGCGCGCGAGCCAGAGCGTGTCACCGCCGGCACCGCACCCCAGATCCAGTGCGGTGCCGGCCGGAAGCTGCCCGGCCACGTCGACAAGCAGCGGGTTGGTCCGGGTTCGCCACACGGCACCGTCCTGCCGGTGCTCGCGGTAGAAGTTCTCCCAGAACTCTTCGGGATCCATGAACTACCTCTTCCTCACGATGTCCGAGTTCTCCGGCCAATCGACAGGGCCAGGAGGCTGAGGCGTCACAGCCGGGTCCCGTCCGGCAGCCGGAGCGCCGCGACGCGCCCGTCGCGGGTGGCGGCGACCAGCAGCCCCGGGCCGGACCAGGCCAACGCGGTGACGGGGGCACCGAGTTCGTACCGGTGCACGGGTCGCACGCGTCCCCCCGCCTGGCCGGCAGCCGCGTGCCAGAGGGCGAGCGTGCCGTCGTCGCCGCCGCTGGCCAGGTGGGCACGGGTGCCGGGACGCCAGGCCAGCGCGGTGACGGTCTCATGGGCCCGGAGCATGCGCGGACTGGTGCCGGCAGGGCCCTGACCGGAGAAGTCCCAGACGGTGACGTCGGGGGCACCGTCGGCGGCGAGCCAGCGGCCGGTGTCGTCGAAAGCGAGCCGGGAGACCTTCGCCGGGTAGCCGGACATGGTCAGCTCGTCGCCGTCGCGGGTGCGCCAGATGTGGATGGAGGCGTCCTGGTTGCCACTGCAGATCCAGCGGCCGGTCGGGGCGACGGCGAGCGCCAGGTGGGAGCCGGCATAGGGATAGGTGACCACGGGTGCGGCCTGGTGGCGTTCGTGGCAGCGCACCGCCCCGTACGCGGCGACGGCCAGCCGCCGTCCGCCGCGCATCCAGGCGACGTCGGTGACCGTGCTGGCCGCCGGCTCGGTGGTCCACACCTCGGTGCCGTCGGGGCGGAGGACGACGGCCCGGCGACCGGTCGCGACGGCCACCTGGTCCACGCCGGACCAGGCGGCGGCCTGCGACCAGGTGCCGGTGGCGGCCCGTCGTACGCGCCGGTCGGCACGGCGCCAGAGCGCGTGGCCGCCGGGGCCGGCAACGGCCAGGTGCTGCGCGTCGGGGGAGAGCGCGGTGTGCAACATGCCTTCGGGCAGCGGAAAGTGGTCAATCGGCGCGCCGGCAGCCGCATGGAAGACCCAGGCCGTGCCGCCGGCCCCGGCGACCACGACCAGGTCACCGGCGGCGCTGACGGAGACCGGGGCGTCGTCCACCTCGGTGGTCCACGCGTACGCGGCCGGGGAGCCGTCGGTCCCGGGAACCGTGTCAGACGTGGTGCTCATACGACGGCCTCCGCACCCACCAGGCAGCCGGCGAAGCCGCGCTCCAGTTCGGCCCGGTCCAGGTGGCGGCCGATGACGTCGAGGATGCGCCGCAGGTCGATCTCGGCGTGCGCGGCCGGTATGACCTCGACGCCGCTGAGGCCGTCGTCGATGCCGACCTCGCCGTACTCGTTCTCGATGACGGCGATGCGCAGGCCGTGGTGCTCGGTGAGGATGCGGTTGAGCAGAGTGGTCTTGCCGGAGCCCAGGAAGCCGGTCAGCACCGTCACCGGCACCCGGTCGTCGACGCGCTCTGCGTGGGCGGTGGCATCGGTCATGGTGGTCAGGCTCCTTCGGCAGGCTGACGGTTCATCACGGCGGCGGCGTCGTCCGGGCCGAGCAGTTCACGGACGGGCCGCTTCAACTCGGTGACGCGGGAGGACGGGTGGAGCTGAGGAACACCGGGCGGCATGGGGCGGCTCCTATCTGTGGTCCGGCACGCAGCGGGCGCAGACGCCGCTGAGTTCGAGGGTGTGCTCGATGTCGGCGAAGCCGGTCGCGCCGGTGAGGCAGTCGGCCCAGCGCTCGACGACCTCGGTATCGACGGCCCGGCTGAAGCCGCACAGGCGGCAGATCAGGTAGTGACGGTGACCGGCGTCCGGCCGCGGGCGGTACAGCCGCTCGCCGGACTCATCCCGTACGACGTCCACTCGCCCGATGCGCTCCAACTCGCGCAGCGTGCGGTAGACCGTCGTCAGCCCGACGGCGGCACCCACCGCGGCCAGTTGCGCGTGCAACTGCTGGGCAGAGACGAAGTCGCCGCCACGCTGCAACGCGCTGAACACCGCGGCGCGCTGCCGCGTCCTGCGCAGCCGCGTCTCTGGCATGGCAAGACTCCCAAGGGTTGACCGGCACTGGTGCTCTGCGCCATGCTAGATGAACATGGTTTTCATGTCTATCTAATGCCCTTGTGTCGGTGGTGGTCAGCGTCTTCCACACCGGAACGAGCGGACCGCCGTCGACCCTCGTTCGCACCTTCAAGGCGGGTCCGCTCGGCGGGGGGTGAACTTCCGGCGCCAGGCCAGGGAGACGTACACCAGGGCGACGAGGACCGGGACCTCGATGAGGGGGCCGACGACGCCGGAGAGGGCCTGGCCGGAGGTGACGCCGAAGGTGGCGATGGCGACCGCGATGGCGAGTTCGAAGTTGTTTGCCGGCCGCGGTGAAGGCGAGGGTGGCGGTGCGGTCGCAGGTCAGGCCGATGGCCTTGCCGAGGGCGAAGGTGCCGAACCACATCACTGCGAAGTAGACCAGGAGCGGCAGCGCGATCCGGGCGACGTCCAGGGGCCGCGAGGTGATGGTCTCGCCTTGGAGGGCGAAGAGGAGCACGATCGTGAAGAGCAGCCCGTACAGGGCCCAGGGGCCCATGCGGGGCAGGAACTTCTGCTCGTAGTCCGTGCGCCCCAGCCTGCGTTCGCCGAGGCGGCGGGTGAGGAAGCCGGCGAGGAGGGGGACGCCGGGGAAGACGGCGACGTTGGCGGCGATCTTCCAGGCGGAGATGTCCAGGTGTTCGCCTTCACCCAGGCCGAGCCAGCCGGGGAGGAGGTCGAGGCAGAACCAGCCGAGGAGGCCCAAGGCCAGGACCTGGAAGACGGAGTTGAGCGCCACCAGGACGGCGGCGGCTTCGCGGTCGCCGCAGGCCAGGTCGTTCCAGATGATGACCATCGCGATGCAGCGGGCGAGCCCGACGATGATCAGGCCGGTGCGGTACTCGGGCAGGCCGGGCAGGAAGGTCCAGGCGAGGGCGGACATCACCGCCGGGCCGACGAGCCAGACCGCGATGCCCGACAAGCCCTCCGTCCTGTTCGTCTGCGTCCACAACGCCGGCCGCTCCCAGATGGCCGCCGCCTGGCTGACCCACCTCGCCGGCGACCGCGTCGACGTCCGCTCCGCCGGCTCGATCCCCGCCGGCACCGTCAACCCCGCGGCCGTCGAGGCGATGCGGGAGGTCGGCATCGACATCACCCACGAGCAGCCCAAAGTCCTCACCGCCGACGCCGTGCAGGCGTCCGACGTCGTCATCACCATGGCTGCGGCGACGCCTGCCCCGTCTTCCCCGGCAAGACCTGCCTCGACTGGGATCTCGACGACCCCGCCGGGCAGGGCGTCGAGACCGTACGTCCCATCCGCGACGAGATCCGTGCGCGTATCGAAGCCCTCATCGCCGGCATCGCCCCGGCAGCCGGCGCGTAGGGAGTCATGACCGGCGGGGCTGGCGGGTCGCCCTCTCGGGCGGCACCGTCCCCTCCCCCGGCAGGCTCCCTTGCGGAGGTGCCGTGCGATGAGCCGTCAGCGCCGCCACCGCGCTGATCACGGCGAGGGCGGCGAAGAGGTGCGGGTAGCCGCCGAGCGGTGCGGCCAGGGCGGTGCCCGCGAAGGGGGCCAGGGCGGAGGCGGTGATAGTGGGTGCGGCGAGCAGCCCGGAGAGGCGTCCGTAGTGGGTGGTGCCCCAGCGGTCGGTGATGGCGGTGGCCTGCAGGAGGGTGAGGTTGCCGCGGACGACGCCCGCGGTGACGGCGAGGGCGGCGAGCAGCGCGTACGGGCCGGGGATGAGGGCGAACGCGAGGGTGCTCAGGCCGCCCAGGCCGACGAGGGCGGCGGTGCGTGCCGCGGGCCGGGTGCGGCGGGCGAGGGCCGCGTACAGGGTGCGCCCGAGGGTCTGGCCCACGCCTCCCAGACCGAGGACCCAGGCTGCCTGTCCCGTGGTGTATCCGCGTTCGAGGAGCAGGGGTACGACCGTGACGACGACCGCGTACATGGCGAAGGCGGAGAGCGTCAGGGCTGCGGCGAGGAGTACGAAGGTGCGGCTGCGGGCGATGCTTGTCGAGGTCGTCGGGCCCGCTGCGGGAGGCGGCGGGGCGGGCGGCCAGGGGCCGCGCAGGGCGAGGGCATGGGCGGGCAGGGTGAGTGCGGCCAGGACGGCGGCGAGGATGAGGTAGGTGTGCCGCCAGGAGAAGTGGGCGGCGAGTTCGGCGGTCAGGGGCGCGAAGACGGTGGAGGCCAGCCCGCCGGCGAGGGTGACGGTCGTGAGGGCGCGTACGTGGTCCGGCGCGAACCACCGGGTGAGGGCCGCGAAGGCGGGCTGATAGAAGGTGGCCGCCATCGCGAGCCCGGCCAGCAGCCACCCCGCGAAGAACTGGGGGAGGCCGGGGGCCGTGGCGATGAGGGCCAGGCTCGTGATGCCGGCAACCGACCCCCACGTCATCACTCTGCGCGGGCCGTGGGCGTCGAGGATGCGGCCGATGCGGATACCGGCGAGGGCGGAGACGAGGAGCGCGGCGGAGAACGCCGCGGTGGTGGCCGCCGGGCTCCAGCCGGTGGCGGCGGTGATCTCGGGGTTGAGGACGGGGAAGGCGTAGTAGACGATGCCCCAGCTCGTGATCTGGGTCAGGCACAGGGCGGGCAGAGCCGCGCGGGGACGCGGCCGGTGACCGGCTGTGGTCGCGTCCCCGCTCGTGCCCACGTCGCTCATCGGCCGGTCAGCAGCAACCGGCGGCTGCGGTCTGTTGCTCCGCGGGAGTGGCGGCAGCGCCAGCGGGCGTGCAGCAGTTGCTGTTCTGCTCCTTCACCAGGGAGTCGGCGTCGGCCTTGACGACGTACACCTCCCACGGCTCCTGGCCCGGGCCCTGCACCCAGACCTTGTCCTGCAGGGCGTAACAGCAGGTGGTGTCATTCTCCTCGACGGTGGGCAGTCCGGCCTGGTCCAGTCTGGCGGTGGCCTGCCGGACGTCCTCGGCGGACGCCACTTCGACTCCCAGGTGGTCCAGGCGGGTATCCTCCCCCGCCGTTCCCTCGATGAGGACCAGCTTGAGGGGAGGCTCGGCGATGGCGAAGTTGGCGTAGCCGTCGCGGAGCTTGGCCGGCTCGGCCCCGAACAACTTGCTGTAGAAGTCGATCGATGCTTGCAGGTCGGGGACGCGCAGAGCGAGTTGCATCCGAGACATGAGCCGCTCCTTCTGTTTCGACGTTCTTCGATACTGCCTAGCGTGCACGCTGAATCGACGTTCGTCAACATAGAGATTCGTCTAATCCATCCGGTGGAAGCCGCCCGTAGCACGCACGACTCTTGGCAGGTGATTCGGCGGATGTCAACATAGACGTATGTCTAAGTTGGCTTCGGACTCCGCCGTGCTCGCCACCGTCACGCCGCTGGGGTGCTGCCAGCCGCTGGGTCGGGAAGAGCTCTCCCCCGCGGACGCCGAGCAGGTCGCCGCCATGTTCAAGGCGCTGTCCGACCCCGTCCGCCTGAGGCTCTTCTCAAGGATCGCGGCTCGCCCGGGCGGGGAAGCCTGCGTCTGCGAGATCCAGGACGTCGGTGTCTCCCAGCCCACGGTCAGCCACCACCTGCGCAAACTGCGGGAAGCCGGGCTGCTGTTGTCCGAACGCCGCGCCAGTTGGGTGTATTACCGGGTCGTGCCCGGGGCGCTGTCGGTCATGGCCGGCCTGCTGTCGCAGACCGACCCGATCGGCGGCTGAGGAGACGACATGTGCCGGGACGGCGCTGCTGCTTGCGACGGAACATGCCTGACGCTCAGCGCGGCGGACGTGGTCTGGTGGTCCAGCGTGTTCAAGACCTTGGGAGATCCGGTGCGCCTCCGGCTCCTGATGCGCCTGGCCGAACGGCAGGGGGCCGAGGTGGCGGTGCACGAACTGGCGGACGTCGGGGTGTCTCTCGCGACGGTCAGCCACCACCTGAAGCGCCTGCGCTGCATCGGTCTGATCGAGAGCAGGCGGGACGGCCGGCTCGTCTACTACCGCCTGCGTGCGGAAGTGCGCACGGCCCTGATGCACATCCTGCATCAGCGCAGCCAGGTCGGTGTCCCATAGGGCCGGCCGTCCCTGCGGCCCGGTCCCGTACGGCGGTACGAAGCCGGGGCGCCGGGGCGTACCGCGGTACGGGTGTCCTCTTCGGCGGAGGCGGTCAGGGAACCGCGGCTACGGCGGGCAGGTCCAGGTGGACGGTCGTGTCGCACAGCCGTTCCACCTGCGCCGGGTCGTGGGAGACCAGGAGGACCGTGCGTCGCCCGCGCAGCGCCGCGATGGACTGCTCGACCGTGTCCCTGCTCTGCTCGTCGAGCGCACTGGTGGGCTCGTCGAGAAGCAGCCCGGCCGGTTCCAGGGCCAGCGCACGGGCCAGGCACAGTCGCTGCCGCTGTCCCGCGGACAGGGTCTGGGCCGGGGCGTCGAGCCTGTCGGCGACCTCCTTCCACAGCCCGGCCTCGCGCAGGGCCTGCTCCGCTCGTTCGCGTAGCGCCTCACGGGACGCGCGCAGGACGTGGCACAGGCCGAACAGGGCGTTGTCGAGGACGCTGCCCCCGAAGACGACCGGCGTCTGGGGCACCAGGACGACCTTCGCTCTGAGGTCCGCGTCTCCCTTGCCGGGTGCGATGGTGCGATCGAGCACCTTCAAGTCGCCGTCTCTGACCAGCCCGTGGGGAAGCAGGTCCACCAGGGCGCGCAGGACGGTGGACTTGCCGGCGCCCGAGGGGCCGCACAGTCCGGTGGTGGAGCCCCGTTCGAGGCTGAAGGAGACCGGGCCG
The DNA here is from genome assembly GCF_059570535.1 of Streptomyces sp. CNP082. Taxonomy (NCBI): domain Bacteria; kingdom Bacillati; phylum Actinomycetota; class Actinomycetes; order Kitasatosporales; family Streptomycetaceae; genus Streptomyces; species Streptomyces sp. CNP082. The sequence continues at coordinate 122,726 of NZ_JCANSZ010000010.1, read as the reverse complement.
ACCAGGGTCTTGTCGCGCGTGCGTACGCAGAGCTGGTGCACCGTGATTACGTCGTCCATCGTTCTCCTTCGAAGCGGTTGCGCAGCGCGATCGCCGCGCTGAGGAGTACCGCGGTGATCAGGACCAGCACCATGGCGCTTCCCCAGGCCTGGTCGACGGCCTGCGGGTCACCGGAGTCCTGGGAGAGGGTGAAGATGTGGGTCGGCAGTGCCTGCACCGGGGACTCCACGATCCCGTTCGGCACCGCGGGAGCGCCGAAGAACACGGTGGCGGTGAAGAGCAGCGGAGCGGTCTCGCCGGCTGCGCGCGCCAGGCCGAGGAGCAGTCCGGTGACGGTGGCGGGCCAGGTGTAGGGCACGACGACCGACCGGATGTACTGGGCACGTGTGAGCCCCAGCGACAGCGCGCTTTCCGTGAGTTCGGGCGGCAGGCTCCGGATTCGTGCCGCGGTGGTCAGGGCCACGACGGGTGCCACGACGGGGACGAGGACGATGGCGCCGGCCAGCCACGATCTTCCCCATCCCATGGTGGTGGACAGGATGACGAATCCGGCAAGCCCCAGCAGGATGGTCGGAACGCCGCCCAGGACGAGCGTCAGCGTCTGCAGGACACGCGCCGTCCGCGGGGAGGCGTGGGTGCCGATCAGGATGCCGGCGCCGAAGCCCAGCGGCAGGGCGAGCAGTCCGGTGGTGAGGACGAGCAGGACGGTGCCGGCTATCTGGTCGCGTACGCCGCCGCCGGCCGCTCCTGTCGCAGCGCTGAACCAGAACGACGGGTTGAACGCCTCGCTGCCCCGTGTCACGAGGAGGCCGAGTATCCCGATCAGCAGTGCGCTGGGCAGCAGCAGGGCTCCCAGCCGCCATGCCGTCAGCAGCCGGTCCCGCTGCTGCCGCAGCCGCGGTGTCGGCAGGTGCCCGGCCTTGCGGGCGCTCTGGCGTCGCTCCCGCGTGCCCCAGACCGTCGCTCCGGCCACCAGCACCAGGAGGATGATGCCCAGGCCGCACAGGGCGGCGAAGTGCGGTCCTGAGGTGCCGGCGAGTACGGGCTCGGGGCCGGCGAGTTTCGTGGTCAGCGTCTGGCCGGGGTGGCTCAGCGAGTCGAGGAACTCGCCGAAGCTGCGGGGCACCCGCCCGTCGGCCCTGCCCACGACCAGGAACACCGCGATGGCTTCCCCCAGCGCCCGGGCCAGGCCGAGCAGAACGGCGGCACGCATACCCGGCCGCGCCAGCGGCAGGACCGCCGAGCGGATCACTTCCCCGCGGGTGAGGCCGAGGGAGAAGGCGGCCTCGCGGTAGCGGTCGGGAACCGCGGCGAGGGCGTCGACGCTGACGGCCACGACCGTGGGAACGATCATGACGGCGAGGACGATGCCGGCTGCCGCGAGGCTGTCTCCGCCCGGCACGTCGGCGATCGACGCGATGACGGGACGGAGGACGGCGATGCCGATGAGGCCGTAGACGATCGACGGTACGGCGGCGAGCAACTCCACGCACATGCGCATCGGCCGGCCGATGCGCGGCGGGAGGTACTCCGACAGGGCGATGGCCGCCGCCCATCCGACGGGTACGGCGAGGACGAGGGCGAGGACGGAGACCACGGCGGTGCCGTAGATCATCGCCAGGCCGCCGAACGCGGAGTTGGGCGGGCTCCACGCGGCCTCGGTCACCAGGTTCAGCCAGTCGACGGTGCCGCTGCCGATACCGTTGCCGAGATACCCGGCAACGGCCAGCAGCAGCCCCGCGACGGCGAGCGCTCCGGCGTAGACCCAGCTCCACACCCACGTGGACGGGCGTGGGCGTCTTCCCTCTCCGGGGGCGACGGATGGTCGAGCCGGTGTCTTGGTCACAGCCATCGGCTACTTCCCGATTTCCATGAGCTTGAGGTAGCCGTGCTTGGTCATCAGCTCTTGCCCCTTCGGGGAAAGGACGTAGTTGATGAACTTCTTCGCCGTCCCCTCCGGCTTGCCATCGGTGATGAGGAACAGCGGCCGGGACATGGGGTACGTGCCGGAGGCGATGTTCTCGGGGCTGGGCGCGATGCCGTCCAGCGTCACGGCCGCCAGGTCGTCGTGACCTTCGACGAAGCTGGTGGACAGCGGCGCCACGGCGCCGGGGGTCGACTTCAGCTTGTTGCGGGTTTCGAGGTTGCCGCCGACGATGGCGAAGTTGCCCGACTCCGGCGGGGGCGGGGCCTTTTCTTCGCCGTAGATGTACTTGTCGAGTACTTCGCGGGTGCCGCGTCCGGGTTCCTTGTCGTAGACGAAGACCTCGAGGTCCGGGCCGCCGAGTTCGGACCAGTTGGTGATCTTCCCTTCGAACAGGTCACGCACCTGGGCAGCGGTGAGGTTCTCCACGCCGCCTTCGGCGACTTCATCGCTGACGATGACGCCGACGGCATCCGCGCCGACCTGGGTGGGACGGAAGTCGGTGTCGGGATGGGCGGACTTGTCTTCCTCCGCTATGGGCTTGGAGCTCATCGCGATGCCGATCTGGCCCGCCGCGAGCTGGGAGATGCCGCCGGCGGAGCCGCCCTGGGTGGCCACGATGATGTCGAGGCCCTTCGACTTGAGTGCCTCGGCCGCGTCCGCTGCCACCGGAGCCACCGTGGTGGAGCCGCTGACCTGCAGCGCACCTCCTGATCCGGCATCGTCGCCGGCACAGCCGGCCAGGGACATGAACAGCACGGCGGTCGAGGTGAGATATGCGGCGGGGCGCTTGTAAGTGATCATTATGGGGACTCTTTCCTCTGCGGGTTTCTCTGCGTGCGTGCGCGTGATGTGCGCTGTGGTGTGGTTGGTGACGTGCTCAGCCTCTTCGGGAGGTCACCCGACGTGGTGATGGGCGACGGATCGGCGAAGTGGTCGAGACATCCCGCTCGATCTCCCGGAGGGGGAGACGGCGGTGCACGCATTGCCGCAGAAGGCGGCCGAGGAAAGCCGGGAGTCGCCGGGAGCGACACGGGGAGGTCCGGCTGCTGTCCTTGCCGTGCCGGTGGCAGCGGCGGAAACAGGCATGGCGAAGCGAACGGGCTGGTGCATGGTCAGATCCTTCGGGTTGGCGGTGCCCTGAAGAGAACGCGGGGCATCGGTGCCCGGATGGGCTGCCCCGCGCAGGCTGCGGTGGATCTGGCGCAGGTGTGCCGGCAGCGGGGCGCTGCCGGCCCGTTGACAAGAAGCGGGCTCAGTCTGCCCGGAAAGCTGAGGTCTCCCTTCCTCAGAGGGTGGCGGTCAGCCAGACGTGGCCTGCTGCCTGAAGGTGGACGTTCATCCCGTCTGCGGCGGGACTGGTGCGCATGGAGCCGCTGATGAAGCGCCAGGCGCTGTCGGCGTAGGCGGGCAGCAGGGCGTTGAGGCCGATGCGGGCTTCGTGCGTGGACAGGTTGCAGAGGCCCAGCACCACGCAGGAGCGGTCGGCCGGCTCGCGTACGACGACGTCGACCCCGTCGATGTCCATCCGGCGCACGACCGCGTCGTCGGCGAACGCGGCCGCGACCTGCGGCGTGTCCAGGCACCGGGTCATTTCCGGTACCCGGGTCCAGACGGTCTTCGCGGGAGCAGCGGGGTGGGGGGTCACAGCAGTGTCCTTCCTGTCATGGCGGAGCCCGGCTTCCGGCCCAGCAGGTGCAGGACCGTGGGGGCGACGTCGGCGAGCGTCGCCGCCCGGGACAGCGCCGGCATGGGCGCGCTCCACTCGCGGGGGATCAGCACCACAGGGACCGGGTTGGTGGTGTGGCCGCCGTAGGGGCGGGTGGTGCCGTCCGCCGCCTCCTTGGTCATCTTCTCGGCGTTGCCGTGGTCGCCGACGGCGAGCACCCACCGCCCGCCGGCCCGTGCCGCCCTGAGGATCCGTCCCATCGCGCCGTCCGTGGCCTCGCACGCGCTGACGGTGGCGGCCAGGTGGCCGGTGTGCCCCACCACGTCGATGTTGGCCAGATTGGCGACGACAAGGTCGGCGTCCGCGCGGCCGGCGGCCTCGATGACGGCCGTGGTGACGCGGTCGAGGTTCATCTGCGGGCGGGCGACGTAGTCGGGTCTGCCGTCGCCCGTGATCCGCACGTGCTCCTCGACGCTGCGCACCGTGTCGTCGCGGCCGTTGACGTAGTACGTCACGTGCTCGAACTTCTCCGCCTCGGCGATGCGGACGCTGCGCAGTCCGGCCGCGGAGAGTTCGTCGGCCAGGCCGCCGGAGGCGTCCGCCCGCTCCACCAGAGCGGGGATGGCGGCGCGGGTGTCGTACTGGGCCAGGCTGAGCATCCGCGTCGAGCGCCCGGTGGCCGTGAGGTGCCCGGCGAGGCGGTCGGCGAACTGCTGGATGCGGTCGCTGCGGAAGTTGAACCACAGCACCGCGTCGCCGTCGGCGACGGCTGCGTCTCCGGCGGTGGTGAGCACGCTCGCGGGCACCCATTCGTCGCCGCGTTCGGAGGCGGTCAGTGCCTGCTGCACGCTGCCGGCGGGGGTGCCCCGGCCGTCGGCGACCAGGGCGACGGCCTGCTCGGTGAGGTCCAGATTGCCGGCCTTGTCCATGGCGTAGCCGCGGCCGATGACGGTGGCGAGCTGTCCCGTACCGGCGCGGTCGGTCATCTCGCCGACCTGTGCCAGGAAGGTGCGGGCGGTGCCGTCGGCGACGTCCCGTCCGTCGGTGATGGCGTGGATGAACACCCGGCCCACCTCGTGGGCCGCTGCTGCCGCCAGCAGTTCGGCGAGATGCCCGACGTGGGCGTGGATCTGCCCGTCCGAGCAAAGGCCGATCAGATGCAGGGCACGCCCCGCGGCAGCCGTACTGTCCAGGACGGCACCCAGCCGCGGGTGGGTGCGCAGGGTGCCGGTGGCGATGGCCTGCTGGACCAGCAGGCTGTCGTACGGCACGGGCCGTCCGGCGCCGATGACCATGTGCCCGATCTCGGAGTTGCCGACCGTACCCGCGGTCAGTCCGACGGCTTCGCCGGAGGCGTCGGCGAGCGTGTTCGGGAACCGCATGACCATGTCGTCCAGGACCGGAGTGCGGGCCAGGGCAAGCGCGTTGTCGTCGGCCGCCGGGGCGTGGCCCCAGCCGTCGAGCACCAGAAGGATGCCCGGGCCGGCGCGGCTGTCGTCCGGCGCGCTCATACGGTGCTCTGGAGGGTGGGGTGCAGGGTGTCGAGGGTCTGCCAGAAGGTGGGGAAGGACTTGGCGACGCAGCCGGGGTCCTTGATGACCACGCCCTCGGTGCGCAGACCGGCGATCGCGAAGGTCATGGCGATGCGGTGGTCGTCGTAGGTGTCGATCTCCGCGCCGCTCGGGGTGCCGCCGGTGATGTACATGGCGTCGGCGTGCTCTTCGACCTCGATGCCCATCTTGCGCAGCTCGGTGGTGACGGCGGCGATGCGGTCGCACTCCTTGACCCGCAGGGAGGCGATGTTGGTGATCCGGGTGGTGCCCCGGGCGTGGGCGGCGGCGACCGCCAGGGACGGCACGACGTCGGGCATGGCCTCCATGTCGATGTCGATGCCGTGCAGCGGCCCCCCGGTCAGGATGATGGAGTCGTCCGTGACCTCGGCGCGGCAGCCCATGCGCTCCAGTGCCTGGACCAGGTGCGCGTCACCCTGGTGGGAGCCGCTGCCGATGCCGGGGATGACGACCCTGGACTTCAGGATGGCCGCGGCGATCAGGAAGTAGGACATGCCGGAGGCGTCCGGCTCCACGGTGACCGTGCCGCCGCGGGCCTGCTGGCCGGCGGCGACGGTGAACCGCCGGTGGCCGTCGCGGTCGACGCTCACCCCCATCTCCTTCAGCGCGGCGAGCGTCATCTCCACGTACGGCTTGGAGATCAGCTCGTCGCTGATGGTGATCTCAGTGGTGGTCTGTGCCCGCAGCGCGTTGATGATGAGGCTGGAGGTGAACTGGCTGGAGACGGCGCCGCTGATCGAGGTGGCGCCTCCCTTGAAGGAGCCGCCGACCACCCGGATGGGCGGGCTGCCGTTGCCGCGGACCGCGGCGGCGTCCACGCCGAGCGCGGGCAGCGCCTTGAGGAGGTCGCCCATCGGGCGTTCCTGCATACGGGCGTTGCCGTTGATGATCGTGGTGCCCTCGGCGTGCCCGGCCATGGAGATCAGGAACCGCAGCGGGGTGCCGGCGCCGCCGACGAAGATCTCCTCACTCGGTGCGCGCATCGGCCTGCCGGTGGGCGTGACCCGGATGCGGGCCGCCTGCCGGTCGATGTCGCAGGTGACGTGCCCGAACTTCTCGATGGCGCGGGCGAGGTAGACGGTGTCGTCGGAGAGCAGCGCCTTGTCGATGACCGTCTGCTGCCCGGACAGGGAGGCGATGGCCAGGTAGCGGTTGGTGTAGCTCTTGGAACCCAGGACGTGGACGGTCTCGTCGAAACCGGGCAGCGGCCGGACGGTGACGGACTCGGCCTCAAGGCGTGGATCGGACGTTGCGGTCATGCACTGCCTCCAGCGGTCGGGGACGAACGGTGCGGCGTCGCGTGGCGGTCAGGCCCTGACGACCCGGCAGGCGAAGCACTTGAACGCCTGCTGGCCCGAGAGGTTGTCGTAGTAGCGGTCGTCCGGGAGGGTGTTGGCCGCCTCGTAACGGGGGTCGTCGAAGAGGTCGCCGGTCTTCTGGGCGGGGCCGAAGGTGTTGGGGACGAACACGGTGTCCGTCCTGATCCCCTCCCACAGCAGTGCCGTGCCCGTGACCGAGCCGCGCGGGCTTTCGACGCGGACGTCGTCGCCGTCCCGGATGCCGGCCCGGCGGGCGGTGTCGGGGTGGATCTGGATGAAGCGGATGCCGTTGAGCTGCTTGCCCGTCGGCGTCCAGTGGGTGATCTCGGCGAAGTGCACGACGCTGGGCCGGCCGGTCATCCCCATCAACGGGAAGTCCCGGTGCACGGCGTCGTCTCCGGGAACGCCCAGGCGTACCGGGTGGGTCACGGCCTGGGGGTTGATCGGGTTGGTGACGAACCTGCGGCTGTACGACAGAGTCGGGTTCTTTCCGGTGACCTCGGGGTGGGTGTAGAAGACCGGCAGGGCACTGTGCCCGGTCGCGGCCAGCTTGCTCTCCAGCTCCGGGGTGGTGATCTCGACCTTCCCGCTGGGGGTGAGGAAGCGTTTGCCGCGGTTGCCCGGATCCAGCGACTCGGCGGCTTCGTACCAGCTCGGGTGATCCAGGTACAGGGTGCTGACCCCGGGGTGCTCGGGGGTGGGGCACGGCCAGCGCAGCGGCTCGGCGCGCCGGCGCATCCGGGTACGGGTCATCCCGCCGGTGCCGGGGGTGTGGGCGGTGAAGTCGTCCCACAGGTGCCGGTAGTCCGTCCACCGCTCCGGGAACGCCTCGCGCCACTCGGCCCCGGGGCGGTCGGTGTCCAACTCGGCCAGGGTGTGCGCCAGGCCGATCCAGATCTCCCAGTCGGGCCGGGACTCGCCCACCCGGTCGACGACCTGCTCCTGCCAGCGGATGGCCCGGTCGTCGCGGCGCATGTAGACGCCGTCCATCTCCAGCCCGCTGCAGACGGGCAGGATGATGTCGGCGTAGAAGGCCGCCTCCTCCATGAACAAGCCGGTGTAGACGTAGAAGTCGAGTTGCTCGAACGCCTTCTTGACCTTGGTGGTGTTGGCCGAGGACACCAGCGGGTTGCCCTGCGTGATCACCGCGCGCAGCCGGTAGGGGTCGCCCGTCAGGATGGACTCGGCGAAGTAGTCCGGGCCGACGGGCAGTGCTTCGCGCCGCTCGGGCACCTCGACCGTGAGCGGCGGCAGGTGCAGGTCACCCGGCCAGGTGTTGTGCATGAAGTTGCAGCCGCCGCCCGGTACGCCGATGTTGCCGGTCACCGCGGCCAGGAACGCCGCCACCCGGTAGGTGTCGAAGGCGCCGAGCTGGTGGGAGATGCCGGCGTTGCAGAAGATCGCCGCCGGTTTCGCCGTCGCGTACTCCTCGGCCATCTCCCTGATGGTGGCGGCCTCTACGCCCGTGACCTCCGCCGCCCACGCGGGGGTGTACCGATGCTTCTCCAGGTGTGCCCGCAGCTCGTCGAAGCCGACCACCCACCGCTTGACGAACGCCTTGTCGTACAGCCCCTGCTCGACGACGTGGTGGAGCATGGCAAGCAGCAGCGCGAAGTCGGTGTGCGGCTTGGGCGCCACCCACCGGTCGGCCTCCGCGCCGGTCGGGGTCAGGCGGGGGTCGACCACGGTCAGGGTGGCCTTGGTCCTGCTCCGGCCGCGCAGCAGGTAGTCGAAGGTCACCGGGTGGGTTTCCGCCTGGTTCGTGCCCAGGAACAGGTAGTGGCGGGCCGAGCCGAGGTCGTCCTTGCCGGTGGCGCCGTCGGTGCCGTAGCCGTTGGTGAAGTTCCCCAGGCCGAACGTGGTGGCCAGGGCGTTGCCGCCGGCGTCGTTGCAGACGGGCCCGACGTCGGTGTTGTTGGGGCTGCCGAGCATCGCGAACAGGCGGGCCACGAGGGAGCCCGTGCCGCGGGGAAGGCGGCCGGTGGTGCGGTTGGCGATGGTGTGTGCCTGGCCCGCGTCCCGCAGCTCCAGCAGCTTCGCGGCGACGGTGCGCAGGGCCTCGTCCCACGTGATGGGCTCGAACACCGAGTCCGGCGAGCCCTTCGCACCGGCGACGCGGCGCAGCGGCCGGGTCAGCCGTTCGGCGTTGTAGACCAGTTGGGGCATGAGTTCGGCCTTGACACACACCTGGCCCTGCTGAACCGGATCGTCCTCCTCCCCTCGTACGGCGAGGATGCGACCGGCCTTGAGGTCGACGTTGAGCCGGCAGTTGGAGTTGCAGAACTGACAGGCGGTGGCGACGGTCTTGTCCGGGGTCAGGGCGGCCGACTGATCGGTGAATGCCGCCGGCACGACGCCGCTGCCGGCCGGGCCCCCGCCTGCCGCGGCGGTGCCGTCGGTGGCGGCATGCGCCGAGACGACCGGCAGCAACGCGGGGGTGCCCAGTCCGGCGCCGCCGACGACGCTGCCGCGTACGAAACCGCGCCGGGACAGACCGTGCTGTTCGGACTTCATAGAGGCTCAAGGCTCCTTCCGCCCGGGGTGCGGGGGACGAACGGGCATGACGGTGCCTCAGCCGTGCGCACGGCGCACGGCCTGGTCGGCCGCTGCGGTGGGTGGTGGCGGTCAGGCCGCCGGGGCCGCCGGCTCACCCGGCTTGCTGCGCACGGCGGAGAGGAACGCCTTGAGGATCTTGTGCTCGGTGCCGGGCGCGGACGACAGCTCGGGCTGGAAGAGGCTGCCCATGAAGAAGGGGTGGCCGGTGATCTCCAGGGCGCGGGCGGCACCGTCGCCGTCCCATGCGCTGAACTGCAGATCGCCCTGGTTGGCCGCGTCCATGAACGAGTCGGCCAGCCCGTAGTCGCAGTGGAATATCTCCTCCACCTCGGTCGTCCCGTAGATGCCGGCGAGGCGGGAGCCCTCCTTGACCTTCAGCGGAGCCTTCTCTCCGCGGAAGGAGCACGTCAGCGGCGTGACGAGAGGCATCAGCTTCTCCGGGTCCTCGTCCACGCCTTCCGCCTCCGGCAGGTGCAGGACGTTCTGCGCATGCTCGACGAGGGCGCTGAAGAACCCCCCGCAGGTGCCCAGGAACGGCAGCCGGTTCTCACGCGCGTACCGGACGGCGATGTGCACGCCCTTCTGGTTGAAGTACGGCGCTCCGGGCACCACCCAGATGCCGTCCCAGCCCTCCAGCGCGGACACGTCGTGGATGTCGGAGGTCGGGATCCACTCCGTGGCCAGGTCCCACCCCTCACGCATCGCGTCGATCTTGGGGTGGGACGGCTCGTCGTGATTGCCGCGATCGCCCACCAGGGCAAGGCGTGGCTGAGCAGAAACTGACATCGTTTCCCCTTTGTGTTTCGACAGGCCCGGGAACCAGCCGCCGCCAGTGACTGATCCCAGCCTCGTGTGCGGAGCCGGACGTGTGCCGAACGCGTCCGACTGCGCAGTTGTCATCGGGTTCGAGGTGACGTCAGGACCGTGCCGCCATGCACGGGCCTCGTGGAAGACGAAGGTGTACGGGCGCTACCGCGGCGCCGTCGGCGGTGCGGCTGCGGGCATCTGCCTGCCGGATGTACGCATGTGTTCCATCCCCCTGGCACCTCGTGCGTGACCTTCTGCACGGAATCCCGTGCTGCTTCTCGCACAATGTATCGATGGTGGTCTAAGTATTCGAGGGTCGCGTGTGCGACAGGGAAAGGTTTGCGCCAACTCCGCGGCAGCGCACACCCGGCGGGATCGCCAAGCGATCAAGCGTCACGGGAGCGCCATCCGGCGCCGACGGATCTTTGCGCACATCAGAAGGGCAGCAGACGGGCCCGTCGGAGAGATTGCGAGAGTATCAGCCAGATGGCTGAAACTGTCACATGACACTTACCCCTATCAACAGCAAGTGCTGTTGATAGGGGTGATCACTGTTTAGATACGGCAGGACCTCACCTGTTGCGTCCGAGGAGAGCGCGAGTGAACAGCTCCACCGGCCATCCCCGTCGATGGCAGATCCTGAACGTCCTGTGCCTGAGCCTGGTGCTGATCGGCCTGGACACCCTCATCCTGAATCTGGCCCTGCCCAGCATCCAGAAGGATCTGGACGCCAGCAGCAGTCAACTGCAGTGGACCGTCGATGCGTACGCCCTGGCCTTCGGCGGCCTGCTGCTCATGGCCGGCGGCCTGTCCGACCGGTTCGGCCGCAAACGGCTGCTGTCGATCGGTCTGGCCGCCTTCGCGCTGACCAGCCTGGGCGCCGCGTTCGCCGCCAGCGCCGAGATGCTGATCACGTTCCGCGCCCTGATGGGCGTCTCGGCGGCGCTGATGATGCCCGCCACTCTGGCCATCATCAAGGACGTCTTCCCGCGTGAGGAGCAGGGCAAGGCCATCGGCATCTGGTCCGGTGCCGCCGCCGTCGGCGTCCCGCTGGGCCCGCTCGTCAGCGGCCTGCTGCTGGAGCACTTCTGGTGGGGCTCGATGTTCCTCATCAACGTCCCGCTCGCCGCCATCGCGCTGATCGGCGGCGCCAAACTGATCCCCGAGTCCAGGGCGGAGGGACACCCCGGGCTGGATCTCGTCGGTGCCCTGCTCACGGTGGGCGGCCTGGTCGCCATCGTCTACGGCCTGGTCGAGGCACCGCACAACGGATGGGGCGACGTCGTCACGCTCGGCTCACTGCTCGTGGGCGTTGCCCTGATGGTCGCCTTCGTGCTGTGGGAGCGCCGCACCGCTCATCCCATGCTCGACGTCGGCCTGTTCCTCAACGCCCGCTACGGTGGCGGCGCCCTGGCGATCGCCTGTACGTCCTTCGGCCTGTACAGCGGCCTGTACCTGCTCACCCAGTACCTGCAGTCGGTGCTGGAGCTGGACCCCTTGGGCGCCGGGCTGCGGATGCTCGCCATCGGCACCATGATGATCGGCGCTCCGCTGTCGGCGAAGCTGGTGGAACGGGCCGGCCTGAAGGCCACGGTGGTGTCCGGACTGCTGCTGTGCGCCGTCGGCCTGGGGATCCTGGCCGGTCTGTCCGTCGACGACGAGAACCAGGCCCTCCTCGGCCTCGCCGTGTTCGGCCTGGGCATGGGGATCGCCCTGCCGGCTGCGGTCGACGCGATCCTGGTCGTCTCCGCCGCCCGCCAGGCCGGCGCCGGCTCGGCGGTGGCGGATGTGGGCATGCAGGTCGGCGGTGCGCTCGGCATCGCCATCAGCGGCAGTGTGGTCACCACCCTCTACCGCGACGACCTGCCCCAGGCCGCCCGGCTGCCCGGCGAGGCCGGGGCGGCGGTGCGCGAGTCCCTGGCGGGTGCTTCCGCGACTGCTCAGCAACTCGGCGGAGCGGCGGGCCAGCGGGTGCTGGAGGCCGCGCAGCACTCCTTCGTCAACGGCTTCGCCACCACCTTGACGATCGCCGTCGGCGTCGCCGTCGCGGGCGCGCTGACCACGGCCGTCGTGCTCCCCCGGGCCCGCGTGGCCGAGGACGACGACACGGCACAGACGGAAGTCGCCGCCGGCAGCGGCAAGGCGGACCCCGCTGCTTCGTCCTAGGTTCGAGGGAGATCGAAGGTGCGTAGGATTGAACCCGCGGTCCGCTTCGCCTCACCCGACGTCGCCGGACCATGGCTGGACGGCAGGTACAGGGGTGAGAGGAAGGTGGCGATGGCCCGGCCGGCGAAGCTGAGGGTCGCGGTCAGTGATCCCGCCCAGTGGCTCAGCGAACGCGAGCGGGCCGGGATGCTGGCGCCCAAGCTGCGTGCGCTGGCCGACGAGACCCGGCTGATGCTGATACTGCTGATCGCGCAGCGTCCCCGTACCGTCAAGGAGTTGCAGGAGGCCACGGGCCTGAGCCAGACGCTGGTCAGTCACCATCTGGCGCCCCTGCGCGAGCAGGGCCTCGTCGAGGCGATCCCCAAGGGCCGCAGCAACCAGTACGTGTTGTGCTGTCAGACCCTGGCCGAGCCGCTGCGCATGTTCGCCAGCCTGGCGGCGATGGACCCCGAGACGGTGGCGGCCTGCCTGCATCCCGAGGCCGACCAGCCCGGCGCCTCCCAGAGCGCCTGAGACGCAAGTCCCGGGCGCAGTCGGGCCGGTGCCTGCTCGCATCCGCGAGCGGACACCGGCCTTCCGGTATGTGACCGGCTACTGCTGCAGGCTGTGCTGGAAGCGGTCCCGGATGCCGGTCGGGCTGAGGGCGTTGGTCGCCCGCGGCGGGATCGCGCCGGTGCGCGGCAGTGTCGTCACGCTGATCAGATGCGGGCCGGAGGCCGCGCGAGCGCTCAGCACCGCGGATTGCAGGGCGTCCTGGCCGTCACAGGTGACCGCGGTTGCGTAGCCTGCCGCCAGCGCGGTCTGCGGGAACGAGGTGGTCGCCGACGTCGTCGCCTGTCCGCCCGTCGACTCGTGCACCCGGTTGTCGAGTACGACGTGGATCAAGTTGCCGGGCGCCGCGTGGCCGATCATGGACAGCGCGCCCAGGTGCATCAGCAGCGCGCCGTCCCCGTCCAGGACCACCACCGTCCGCTCCGGATGCGTCAGCGCCACCCCCAGGCCGAGCGAGGAGGCGTGGCCCATGGAGCCCTGCATGTAGAAGTTGCCCGGTGCGTCGCCGACGGCGAACGTGTCACGGCCCGTGTAGCCGGTGGTGGCGACGACGGCCGCCTCCGGCGCGGCGGCGGTGACGATGCGGATGGCCTCCGCGGCCTCGAGTCCCTCGGCCGGGGCGGCGCCGGTGGCCGCGGCCTTGCCGATCGCGCCGCGCTCCACCAGGACGAACGGAGCACGCTGCGCGGCCAGGTCCTTGTCCGCCTTCTCCAGGATCGTCGAGAACTCCTCCGTGCCGTCCTTGGCGTACAGCGTGTAGTGGGGAGTGCCGACGCTGTCGAGCAGGCCCGGGGTCGCCGGTCCCATCACCGCGTGCTGGGGCTCGTCGGTGGCCGGGTCGGGCCAGCCGCGCAGGCTGGTGAAGGTCAGGATCGGCAGCCGGTAGGTCATCACCAGCGAGGTGAGCGGGTTGATGAGGTTGCCCAGGCCGGAGTTCTGCAGCATCACGTACGCGCGCCGGCCGCCGAGCGCGGCGCCCGCGGCGACCGCCAGCGCGCTGCCTTCGTTCGGGGCCGGGACGTACGCGCCGGGCCGGTTGCTCAGGTGGGCGATCGGCCCGCCGAAGTGGGAGCAGGGCACGCCGCTGGCCAGGGTGAACCCGCGGTCGGCGAGCAGGTCGCAGAAGTCTGGTGCGGAGATCATGGACGGGGGAACTCCGTTTCCGGTGCGACGGTCGCGGTCGTGTCCGGCTGCGGGCTTGCGGCCTTCGCGCTGCGGGCGCGGCGGCGCATGCGTATGCCTTCGATGATGATCGGGATACCGGAGACGAGGACGATGCCGATCACGATGGCTTCGATGTTGTTGCGGACGAAGTCCACCTGGCCCAGGTTGTAGCCGACCAGGGTGAGGCTGACCGACCAGAGGACCGCGCCGATCACGTTGAAGAGCAGGAAGGTGCGGTACGCCATCTTGCCCACGCCGGCCGTGATGGGGATGAAGGTGCGGAAGACGGGGACGAAGCGGGCCATGACCAGCGCCTTGGGCCCGTGCTTCGCCATGAAGGCGTGGGCGCGTTCGGCGTTCTCCTGCTTGAAGAAGCGGGAGTTGGGTCTGCGGAACAGCGAGCCTCCCACCCTGCGGCCGAAGGCGTAGCCGAACTGGTCGCCCAGGACGGCGGCCACCGCGATGGCGAGCATGACCAGCCACAGCGGCTGGTGCAGGAGTTCGTCGTTGGCCACCAGCAGCCCGGACGTGAACAGCAGCGAGTCGCCCGGCAGGAAGAAGCAGACGATCAGCCCGGATTCGGCGAAGACGGTGGCCATGATGCCCAGCAGTCCGAAGGTGGAGATCAGGGCTTCGGCGTCGAGCAAGGGTGATGCGGCGAGGTTTAACACGGATACCCCCGGGGTCGGTGGGAACGGGCGGACATGCCGCTCGCCGGCCCCGCGGAGGGGCCGGCGAGCGGGGTGATCAGCCGGCGGCCCAGTCGGGACGCCGATCGATGCGGACGACGGCGCAGGTGATGGAGACCCCGCCGCCGTGGGCCACGATCAGGACGTGGTCCCCCGGGCCCACCTGCCCGGTCTCCACCAGGTGGGTCAGGCCCACGATCTGGTCGTTGACCGTCAGGTGGCCGAGGTTGCGGCCGAAGTCGAGCAGCCCCTGCTCCGGGGACAGGCCCATCGGGTCGAGGATGACCTTCAGATAGCTCTCCTGGCCGGTGAAGACATGGCAGACCCGGGTGACGTCACCCGGCTCAAGACCCGCCTCGGCCAGGGTGCGCAGCGCGATCTCGGTGCGCAGTTCACCCTGGCGGCGCACGACTTCGGCGACGGTCTCCTCCAGCCCGCCGGCGGCGGCCAGCCGCTCCTTGAAGTCCATGCCCCTGCCGACGGTCGCCGACGGCGGGAAGAGCGGCTCGTCGCCCCGGTACTGCTCCTCCACCTCCGCCGTGGAGCCGGTGTTGATCGACAGCAGGCTCGCGAAGCCGTCGGCCTTCGACAGCAGCACGGCGCTGCCGGCATCGCCCAGCACTCCGTTCTGGATACCGAACGCCCAGCGGTTGAAGTTCGGGGTGCCGACGTTGTCGGCACCCGTCAGGAGGGCGGCGGTGCGCTCGGGTACGGCCTTCAGGTAGCAGGCGGCCAGCTCCAGGGAGCCGATCAGGCCGCTGCACGCCTGCCAGACGCGGAAGGACGGCACGTCGCGGTCCGTGAGGTGGCGCAGTATGTAGTGCTGCGGTGACCAGCCTTCGGGGCCCTGCTCGTGTCCGCATGCGTGGATGTGCATGTCGATGTCGTGCGGGTGCAGTCCGGAGCGTTCCATCGCCTGGCGTGCGGCGGCGACCGCCATGTCGGGGGCGGGCGTGTCGTCGGCTACCGCGGCGCCTGTCCAGCCGTAGAACTCGTAGTCCTCGGCGTCGTACAGGCCCAGCGCCACGGCCTTGCGCGCGTCGACGATCTCCGGGATGTACGTGCCGAGTCCGGCGATGCGGATGTCGGTGGTCTTCATGGGCAGTCGGTTCCTCGTCAGTCGCTCGGTCAGGCCGGGGCGTTCGCGGAGTCGAGTTCGTCGGCCAGGGCCTGGGCGACGGTGGTGATCGTGCCGTCCTTGAGGAGCTTCACCATGGGCAGCTTGACCTGGTAGCGACGCTCGATGCGGTTACGCAGCTCGACGGCCATCAGCGAATCCATGCCCAGCTTGTTCAGCGGCCGGTTGACGTTCACCCGCTCCGGACGCAGCCCCATCACGGTGGCCACCTCCTGCTTCAGGAAGTCCAGCACGTCGGCATCCGGTGCGGCCTGAGCCGCTGCGGCCGGTGGCACCACGGTGGCGGGCTCGGGCTCAGCGGCCGGTGCGGGAGAGGGCTGTACGGAGGGCTGGGCCGTCTGCTCGTACGGCACCTGCGGCGCCGCCGCTGCGGCCGGCCGGGCAGCGCGGATCAGGTGCTTCAGCAACGGCGCGTCCGCAGCCGCCGGGTAGGCGCGGGCCCACGCGGGCCAGTCCGCAGGCAGCACCGCGGTGTGGACCAGCCCCTCGGCGAGGATCTTCCCCAGCAGGGCCAGGCCCTCGTCGGGGCTGAAGGACGACATTCCCTGCGGCAGAAGGGTGCGCTGCTCCTCCTGTTCCTTGCGGGCGACCATGCCGATGTCGTCCCAGAAGCCCCAGTTGACGACGGTGGCGGGCAGCCCGTGGGCCTGCCGGTGGTGGGCCAGGGCATCCAGGAAGGCGTTGCCGGCCGCGTACCCGCCGAGCATGGGCGAGCTGAGCAGCGCGGAGCCGGAGGAGAACAGCACGAACGCCTCCACCGGCTCCTCGCGCAGGAGCCGGTGCAGGTTCCATCCGCCGGAGACCTTCGCGGCCAGCACCCGGTCCAGCTCGGTGCCGTTCATCTCGTTCAGCGGGGTGTAGTCGATGACACCCGCCGCGTGGAAGACGCCGCGCACGGGGGGCAGGCCCGTGCGGCGCCGGGAGGCGAGCAGCGCCTGCATGGCCGGTGCGTCGGCGACGTCGACGGCCTCGTAGGTCACGTTCACGCCGCGCTCCCGCAGCTCGTTCACCAGGGCCACGGAGGCGGCCAGCGGCGTGCCGGGCTCGGGCAGTGGCCTGCGCCCGGTCAGCAGCAGGTGCCGGGCGCCCTGGTCGGCCAGCCACAGCGCCAGCCGGCCGCCGATGCCGCCCGCGCCGCCGGTGATGAGGTACGTACCGTCGGCGTGGATGGCGACGGGTCGGCCCCGCGGTGCGGTGACCGGCCCGGACGTCTCCTCGCCGAAGGAGAGCACGATCTTGCCCGTGTGCCGGGCCTGGGCCATCAGCCGGAAGGCGTCCGCGGCCTGCCCGGCGGGATAGACCGTGTGCGGCAGTGGCTGAAGGGTCCCCCGGGCGACCAGGGCGGCGGCTGCCCGCAGCACCCGTCCGGCCCGCTGGGGCGCGTGCTGGATCATGTGGACGACGTCGACGGCGTGGAAGGACAGGTTGCGGGCGAACGCCCCCAGCGGCAGGGGGTTGTTGTCGAGGATGTCGCGCTTGCTGAGTTCCAGGTAGTGGCCGTACGGGGCCATCAGCGACAGGTTCGCCGCGACCGCTTCGCCGGGCAGGGTGTTGTAGACGGCGTCGAAGCCCGTCTCGCCGAGGGCCGCTTTGAAGGTGTCGGCGAAGGTGAGGCTCCGGGAGTCGGCGACCTGCTCGGCGCCGAGCTTGGTCAGCATCTCGCGCTTGGCGTCGCTGCCTGCCGTCGCGTAGATGTGAGCGCCCTTCCAGCGCGCGATGTTCATCGCTGCCCGGCCGGTGCCGCCGGTGGCGGAGTGGATGAGGACCTTCTGCCCGCGCTCCAGGCCGGCCAGGTCGACCAGGCTGTGGTAGGCGGTGAGGTACGCGGCCGGCAGCGTGGCGGCCTCGGCCGCGGTCAGCCGCGCCGGCCTGGGGGCGGTCAGACAGGCCCGGGTGACGGCCTCGGAGGCCAGCGCGCCTTCGGCGAAGGCGATCACCTCGTCGCCGACCGCCACGTCGGTGACGGTGTCGCCGATCTCGGTGACCGTGCCGGCGCACTCCCAGCCCATGACCGGCGACCGGTCGTCCTGCCCCGGGTACATGCCCAGACAGAGCAGTACGTCGCGGTAGTTGACGCCGGCGTGGCTGACCCGGATGCGTACCTCGTCCGTACGGACGGTGCGTGGCGGCCGTTCGGTCAGCCGCAGGTCGTCGATGACACCGGGTGCGGGCAGCGAGAGTGCCTGCGGCACGCCCGAGCCCGTGGGAGGCGGTGCCGCCGGTACGAGGCGGGCGGCGAAGCGGCGTCCGTCGCGCAGAGCGACCTGGTCTTCGTGGTCCGGGTGCCGCAGCAGGCCGGCCAGGGCCGGCACGCTGGCCGCGGACCGGTCGAGGTCGACCAGGCGGGGGGTGAGCGCGGGGGTTTCGCCGGCCAGGGTGCGTATCAGGCCCCAGGAAACGGCCTGGAAGGGGTGGCGTACCGCCTCGCCGACGGCGGTGGCCTGGGCGAGCTGGGTGATCAGCCACAGCGGCGGGTTGCCGAGGGGGTGCCGCTCCAGGGCCCGGGTCAGGTGCAGGACGCTGTGGGCGGCCAGGAGCTGGGCGCGGCCGACCTCGGTGGGGTGCGCGTCCAGGCCCGCCTGCGCGTCCAGGGACCACAGGTGGAGGATGCCGCGGCAGGTGCCTTCGCGGGCGAGGTCAGCGAGGACTTCGCGGTAGTGGTCTTCGTTCGACGGATCGATGCGGTAGCGCTCGCCGCCTCCGGCGAGGCGGCCGGCGCCGGCGGTGACGGCCACCACACGCTGCCCGCGGCCCGCCAGCTCCCGTATCAGAGAACGGCCTGTGGAACCGCTGTCGGTCAGGACGAGCCAGAAGCCGTCCGGTTCGGTCCGGGCCGCCGGATCGGCCGGCAGCGGAGCCGGCTCCCAGGTCAGGGTGTGCAGCCAGGTTCCCTGATCGCCGTCTGCGGTCGGGGTGGGCTCGGCTGTGCGGGTTGCGGTCACGGTGTCCTCGGGCAGCGGGTGCAGGAGTACGGGGGCGTGTCCGGCCAGGTACTGCAGCCGCAGGCCGCGCATCTGCGCGACGAGGCGGCCGTCGTCGGCGCGGATGTCGATGTCGGCGGCGAAGGAGTCCTCGCGGGTGGCGGGCCGGAGCCGGGCGTGGCTGAACAGGGACGCGGACGGCTGCTGGTAGAAGCGGACTTCGTCGATGCCGCCCAGGACGAAGACGCCTTCCTCACCCGGGGCGGTCAGCGGCCGGGCCGCGGCCATGGCGTGGCCGCTCGCGTCCAGCAGCGCGGGGTGGAAGTGGTGCCGTACGAGATCGGCGGCGAGCGCCGCGGGACAGGCCAGGCGAGCGAGGACTTCGCCGTCCGTGCGCCACAGCTCGGTGATGCCCTGGAAGGTGCCGTTCCACTGGTTGCCGCGTGCGGCGTTCCACGGGTAGAACTCCGCGGCGCTCTGGTGCTGCGGCAGGCGGGCCCGGATCGCCTGGAGTGGTTCGGAGGGCTCGGGAACGGCCGTCGGCAGGGCGCGCGCTGTGCCTTCGGTGTGGAGGATCCACTCGCTGTTCTCGTCGTCCCGGCCGTGGATACGGCAGTGCAGCGAGGCGTCCGGCCGGGGGATGACGGTCACCCTGACCTCGGGTGCGGGGCCGTCCTCGTCCAGGAACAGGGCCCGGTGGTACCGCACGTCGGAGACGGACAGCGCACTGGCTTCGAGGACGGAGCGGGCGGCTGCGGAGATGAGTTCGAGGTGGGCGGTGCCCGGCAGGATGATCGTGTCCTGGATGCGGTGATCGCGCAGGTAGGCGTTGTCCGCGAGGGTCAGCGGCCCCTGCCAGGTGCGCGTGGTGCCGTCGGCGGGCAGTGGCCGGCCCAGCAGCGGATGCGCGGGGTGTTCGGCCGGGTCCTGCGGGCGCGGGGCGGTGACGGGGTCCGCGGGTGCGGAGGGTGCGGGGCTGCCGGTGGGGGTGATCCAGTGGCGGGTGCGCTGCCAGGGGTAGGACGGGAGGGGTACGTAGCGCCCGCCGTCCGTCAGCGTACGGAAGTCGAGTCGGACGCCGGCCGTGTGCAGGGAAGCGGCGAAGGTGAGCAGGCTGGACCGCTCGTCGGTGTGGCGGCGCAGGCTGCCGACCGCGGTGGTGCCCGCGGCGGTGTGCAGGCGGCTGGTCTCGCGGATGTTGGCCACGAGCAAAGGATGGGGGCTGACCTCGACGAACACGGTGTCACCGCGGGTGAGTTGGCTGCGGACGGCGCCGACGAAGTCGACCGGCTGGCGGATGTTGCGTACCCAGTAGTCGGCATCCATGCCGGAGCCGTCGATCACCTCGTTCAGCAGGGTGGAGTGCAGCGGGATGCGGCCCGCTCGCGGGGTGAGGTGAGCCAGCTCGGCGAGGAGGTCGTCGCGCAGGGCGTCCATCTGCGGGCAGTGGGAGGCGAAGTCGACGTTGACGCGCCGGTTGTCGATGCCGCGGGCGTCGAGGGCGTCGAGCACCCGGGTCAGCGCGTCGCCGTCGCCGGACAGCAGGGTGGACGTCGGGCTGTTGCTGGCCGCTACCGCGACCTTGTCCTCGACTCCGGCCAGTGCCGCCGCGGCCTCGTCGGCGGGCAGCGCCACCCAGGCCATGGTGCCGCGGCCCGAAAGGCGCTTGGCGAGCCGGCTGCGGCGGCAGATGACGGCGGCTGCGTCCTGCAGCGAGAGCGCGCCGGAGATGTACGCTGCCGCCGACTCGCCCATGCTGTGGCCGATGACCACGTCGGGCTCCACGCCCCAGGACCGCCACAGCTCGGCCAGGGCGATCTCCATCGCCCACAGGGTGGGCTGGATGACGTCGAGCTGCTTGAGGCGCTCTTCGTCCGCGGAGCGCAGCAGCTCGACGACCGACCAGCCGTTCTCGGCCTTGACGGCGTCGTCGCAGGCCCTCATCGCCTGGGCGAACACCGGTTCGGCGTCGAGGAGTTCGCGGCCCATCCCGGGCCACTGGGAGCCCTGTCCGGGGAAGACGAACGCGACCCTCGGCCGCGCGTCGGGGGCGGTGAAGTCACTGGCGGCCAGGCCGGGTTCGTCCGCACCGGCGGCGAACCCGCGCAGGGCGACGGCCGCCTCGCTGTGGCTGTCGGCCGCGAACGCGAGCCGGGCGTCATGGGTCGTACGGCGCAGGGCCGCCGAGTGGCAGACGTCGCGCAGGGAGTGACGTGCGCCGTCACCGTCGAGGTAGGCGGCCATGCGGGTTGCGCCTTCGGCCAGGGCCTCGGGGGTGAGTGCGGACAGCACCAGCAGCTCGCTGCGTTCGGCCGGTCGGCGGCGGTCCGGTTCGGCGGCCGACGGCTGGGGGGCGGCTTCCAGTACCAGGTGGGCGTTGGTGCCGGAGAAGCCGAAGCTGCTGACGCCGGCGACGGCCGGGCGGCCCCTGTCGGGCAGCGGTGTCGCGTGGGTGGGGACGGTCAGCGGCAGGTGCTCCCAGTCGACGGCCGGGTTGGGGTTCTTCAGATGCAGGCTGGGCGGGACGGTCTTGTGCTCCAGGCACAGCACGGCCTTGATGAGCCCGGCGATGCCGGCAGCCGCCTCGGCGTGGCCGATGTTGGTCTTCACCGAGCCGACCAGGCAGCGCTGGTCCCGGGCGCGCTCGCCGACGAGGGCGGCCAGGGCCTCCAGCTCGACCGGGTCACCGACACTGGTTCCGGTGCCGTGGGCCTCGACGTAGTCGACGTCGGCCGGGTCGACGCCGGCGTTGGCGTACGCACGGCGCAGCACGCCGCGCTGGCCGTCGACCGCGGGGGTGACCAGGTAGCCGCTGGACTGGCCGTCGTTGCCGACGGCGGAGCCGCGGATGACGGCGCGGATGCGGTCGCCGTCGGCCCGGGCGGCGGACAGGGGTTTGAGGATGACCGCGCCGACGCCGTCGCTGCGGACGAATCCGTCGCCGGAGGCGTCGGCGAACTTGCAGCGGCCGTCGGCGGCGAGCATGCCGGCTCCGGAGTACACCACCCCTTCCTCCGGCAGCAGCACGACGTTGACGCCGCCGGCGATCGCCATCGGGCACTCGCCCAGCCGCAGGGCCTGAACGGCGTTGTGGACGGCGACGAGCGCGGAGGAACAGGCGGTGTCGACCGTGAAGCTGGGACCGCGCAGGTCGAATGCGTACGACAGGCGGCCCGAGGTGATGGCGCGGGAGGCCGCGCCGGTCATGGCGTAGAGGTCGAGCTGGTCGCGGCTGTGGTACTGCAGGTGCCAGTAGTCGCCGCCGAGCTGGCCGATGAACACCCCGGCGTCCGTGCCGGCGATGGCGGCGAGGGGCTGGCCGGCGTCTTCGAGGGCTTCGTAGGCGACTTCCAGCAGCAGCCGCTGCTGCGGGTCCATCCGGTCGGCCTCGCGGGGAGAGATGCCGAACAACTCCGCGTCGAACGCATCGATGTCGCGCAGCAGCCCGCCCCAGCGGCTCACCGTGCGGCCGGGCGTACGGGGCGCGGGGTCGTAGACGGCGTCGACGTCGTAGCGCTCGGGCGGGATCTCCGTGATGGCGTCACGGCCCTGGAGCAGCATGTCCCACAGCTCTTCGGGACTGGTGGCGTCGGCGAACCGTCCGGCCATACCGACGATGGCGATCGGTTCGCCGGCAGCGGCTGCCGCACGGCTCAGATCGTGGTGCATGGATGTCCTTCCGGGAAGGGCGAAGCCGTTCACTGTGAAGCAGCACGGAAGGAACCGCGGCGGGTGCGCGGCAGGCCGGCAGCGGGGCCGGCCCGGTGGCGGGCGCACACACCGAGAGGGCAGGAGCAGAAAGCGGATCGGGGAAGCGTCGGACCCGTCGGCTGAACGGCTGCGTGCGTGGCGAGCGCTCCGGCCGTTCACGGGCCCGGGTGGGCCGTCGGCACGGCCGCCGTTCCCCCGGTGTCCCACAGACGTCGGGCAAGCGCCCGCGCCGTCTGCTCCCGCTGTTTCGATATGTATCGAGGTTGGCCCGTCATCCAGCGCTCACGCAACGCGATACAGGGTGACGCTCGTCACATCTGGCGGGGGCCAGGTCCGCGGTTGACATTCATCGGACCAGGCGGAATCCTGGGAGTCTGATTCGTTGTTCATCTATATAGGCGGTCGTGATGAGCCTGCTTCCGCGCCGCGATCAGGGCTGCCGCGACAGGAGCCGTACCCGATGAGCGACCCCGCCGCTGGCACCGGCGCCGCCGAGCCCACCAGTTCCTGCTGCGCCGCGATCGCCGAGATGCAGCGCCGGGCCCGGCAGCGCACGGAACAGCACGACCAGGCGGAGACCGAGGCGCACTCCGGTACCCCGTCGCCCGAGCCGAAGCGCGCCCGATCCGCGCACGAGCCTTCCTGAGAGGACATCGCATCGTGGTTGACCACAGCCCCGGCCACCTCCCCGTCGCCGTGATCGGCGCCGGTCCCGTCGGCCTGGCCGCAGCGGCACACCTGGCCGAACGCGGCGTGCCCTTCGTCGTCGTGGAAGCCGGCGACGCCCCGGCGGCAGCGGTGCGCGCCTGGTCTCACATCCAGCTCTTCAGCCCCTGGGAGTACAACACCGACCCCGCCGCCCACCGCCTGCTCGCCGCGGCCGGCTGGGAGCAGCCCGACGCCTCCGCCCTGCCCACCGGCGGCGACCTCGTCAAGCAGTACCTCCAGCCGCTGGCCGAACTGCCCGCGCTGGCCCCCCACATCCGCTACGGCGCCGCCGTCACCGCCATCAGCCGCCAGGGCATCGACCGCGTACGCACCACCGGACGCGAGACGGCTCCCTTCGTGCTGCGCCTGGCCGGCGGCGAGGAACTGCTCGCCCGCGCCGTCATCGACGCCTCCGGCACCTGGCGCCAGCCCAACCACGTGGGCGCCAACGGCCTGCCCGCCCACGGAGAGCCGGACGCCGGCGCGTGGATCAGCCACGGCCTGCCCGACGTCTTCGGTACGGACCGCGCCCAGCACGCCGGCCGCCACACGGTCGTCGTCGGCGCCGGCCACTCGGCCGCCAACACCCTGCTCGCCCTCGCCGAACTCGCCGACGCGGCGCCCGGCACCACCATCACCTGGGCCATCCGCGCCACCGACCCGGCCGCCTCCTTCGGCGGCGGCAGCGACGACGAACTGCCCGCCCGCGGCGCCCTCGGCTCCGGCCTGAAGATGCTCGTGGACACCGGCCGCGTCACCCTCGCCGCCGGCTTCCGCACCCACACCGTCCGCCGCCTGGGCGACGACCCCGCACACGACCAGGTCGAACTCGTCTCCCGCGACGCGGACGGCCACGAGCAGACCCTCACCGCCGACCGCGTCGTCGCGGCCACCGGCTTCCGCCCCGACCACCGCATCACCGACGAGCTGCGCCTGGATCTGGACCCGATCATGTCCGCGCCCCGCGCGCTGGCTCCGCTGATCGACCCCAACCAGCACTCCTGCGGCACCGTCACCCCGCACGGCTACCGCGAACTGGCCCACCCCGAACCGGGTTACTACGCCGTCGGCATGAAGAGCTACGGCCGCGCCCCGACGTTCCTCATGCTCACCGGCTACGAGCAGGTCCGCTCCATCGCCGCCGCACTCGCCGGTGACCTGGAAGCCGCCCGGTCGGTCGAGCTCCAACTGCCCGAGACCGGCGTCTGCTCGGTGACCGCCGGCGGCGAGGCCCTGGCACTGCGCCTGGGGCTGACCAAGGACCAGCACGAGCAACTGCTCCAGGTCACCGCCACGCACCTGGGGTCTTCCCCCACCGCCTCGGACGCCGTGCTCACCGCAGCAACGGAACTCGGCGTCGACCACACCGCCGCGCTGCAACTCGCCGCCTACGCGGCCGACATGTTCGACGCACCCGACGCCCCGGGCTGCTGAACGACGGCGACGCGGCTGCTCTGCGCAAGCGCAGGACAGCCGCGTCGTGGCACCACGGGCGCTAAGAGACGCGATGCACCTTGTGCTGGGCCGCCTGCGCCCGAGGGCGTACGACCATGAGATCGACGTTCACGTGCGCGGGGCGGGTCACCGCCCATGTCACCGCATCCGCTACGTCCTCGGCCACAAGCGGGCCGGGGACTCCCGCGTAGACCGCGTCGGCCCTGGCGGTATCGCCGCGGTAGCGGTTGAGCGAGAACTCCTCGGTCTGCACCATGCCGGGCGCGATCTCGATCACCCGCAGCGGCTGCCCGCACGACTCAAGCCGCAGCGTCTCCGCGAGCACGTGCGCCCCGTGCTTGGCCGCGCTGTAGCCGCCGCCGCCCTCGTAGCAGGTGAAGGATGCCGTCGACGTCAGCACCACGACGGTGCCGTCGCCGCTCGCCACCAACGCGGGCAGCAGCGCCTGCGTCATCCGCAGCGCGCCCAGCACGTTGACCTCGTACATCCGCCCCCAGTCGCCGGGGTCGGCGTCCTTCACCTCCTCCACCCCGTAGGCACCGCCGGCGACGTTCACCAGCACATCGCAGGCCTCGACCTGTTC
This sequence comes from Streptomyces sp. CNP082, assembly GCF_059570535.1. Taxonomy (NCBI): domain Bacteria; kingdom Bacillati; phylum Actinomycetota; class Actinomycetes; order Kitasatosporales; family Streptomycetaceae; genus Streptomyces; species Streptomyces sp. CNP082. Next base: position 97,793 of record NZ_JCANSZ010000010.1, on the reverse strand, counting down.
GGCGAACTCGGCGACAGCCTCGCGGTCGGTCACGTCCAGCGGGCACGCACGCACCGTGCCGCCCTCGGCCCGGATCTCCTCGGCGACCGCATTCAGACGGTCGACCCGGCGAGCGGCAAGGACCACGGCGAAACCCGCCCGGGCCAACTCGCGCGCGGTGGCCGCACCGATGCCGCTGCTCCCTCCAGTGACCACCGCGGTACGCGGCTGCCGGCCGTGGACGGGTGACGCCATGGAATCCCCCAGGTCTTGATTCGACGGGTGTCTAATAATATGACCTTGGCATCAGGGAAAACTAGTGACAACATAGATGTATGTCGAAGCTTCAGGAGAAGGCTGCCGCGCTCCCGGCCGAGCCGTGCTGCCCGGCCCTGACCGAGCGTGAGCTGACCGCGGAGGAAGCCGAACTCACCGCCGCGATGTTCAAGGCCCTCGGCGACCCCGTCAGACTCCGCCTCTTCTCCAAGGTGGCCTCCCACCCGGACAGCGAAGCCTGCGTGTGCGACATCGCCGACGTCGGCGTCTCCCAGCCGACCGTCTCCCACCACCTGAAGAAGCTCAAGGAGTCCGGCCTCCTGGTCTCCGAACGCCGCGGAACGTGGGTCTACTACCGCGTCGAGCCCGCGGTCCTCGCGGCCATGGGCCGCCTCCTGACCCCCGCCCCCGCAACGGCCGCCTGACCGACTCGAACTTCTCGCGAGGACGCAGGTGCCTGGGTATGGTGCGGCAATGCGGTCAGTTGACTACGCGGCGGTGTTGCCGTTCCTGAGTAGCATCGAAGTCGTCGCCTCCACCGTCGTCGCCGTCTGTACCGCGATCACCGGGGCCATCGCTCTCACCCGCGCCATCCGTTCCAACCAGCGGACGGTGCGGGCGAGAAGCCTCAAGATCGGCTGGCAGGTCGATTCAGGCCCCGACTCGACAGGCGCCCTCGTCCTCAACGAATCCACCGCCACCTTTCAGAAGTTGGTCGTCACCGTCACCTGTGGCCCCCACCTGCGTACGGCCCGCAAGGACATCGCCGTCCTCAAGGCGGGCGGCGAGCATCTGTGGCCGAGTGACGACGTCCACCGGTCGGTGCGGGCCACACCGCGTCCCGCGGATGCCTCGACCAGGCACCACGGCACACCGCACGATGTGCAGATCACCTTCCGGGACGGCAAAGGCTACTGGTCCCGGAACGAGGAGCAGCTAGACCGGGTGCGGTCGCTGGTGGTCTGGGCGGAGCGGACCCGGGCCCGCACTCTGGCCAGATACTTCGGGCGTTCCAGCCCTTTCCGCAGAACGTACGCGGTCTCCGTCAAGGTGGAGTCGTTCGACCGCACCGAGGCGCTGGAAGAAGCGCTCACAAGACTCGTCGCGACCGGCCGCCCACCACGCGGATACCACGTTCCGGATGTGGTGGCCGGGCCACACGACTGGATCGGGCGCGTCGTGCGGGAGGGTTCGGTACTCGAGCCGCCGTTCAGCCCTGCGGGGCTGGCTCGGCTCTCCCCTGTCGCCGTGGAAGCGCTCACCAGCCGAGAACAGCTCTACGCGATACCGTACGTCTTCGACAGCGTGGCTCTGATCCGCAACAACGCGCTCGCGGGCGGCGGTCCGATGCCGACGACGTTCGACGAGGTCATCCGCGCTGGTGACGCGGCCGTCGAAGCCAAGGGGATCGAGGACGGCGTCGGAGTCGCGCTCCAGGTCGGCTCTCCTGATACGGCGGGGAATGCCGGGGATCCTTACCATATGTGGCCGCTGTTCTCCAGTTGCGGCGGGACGTTCTTCGGGCTGCGCGGGACGCCCGCCGAAGCGGGCGGCGCCGGCAGGTTCGAGGACATCTCGGAGTGGCGCGAGGACTTCGTGAACGCGTTCGTCCGGCTGAGCGAGCTCGGCACCGGCCCGGGCGGGAGCGGCGCACTGAACCCGGACATCGGGCGCGCGGAGGCATTACCGCTCTTCCTGGACGGCCGCGCCCCGTTCCTGGTCTGCTCGTCGCGTGCACTCGCCTCGATCAAGGACCAGCACATGGACGTGAGTGTCGCCGCGGCACCTCCGCTGGGTGACAGGCAGGCCGTCTCGATGGTCTCGGTGTACGGCTTCTACATCTACCGGGACGCACCGAACGTTCCCGCGGCACGCGACCTGGTGACCTCCTATCTGTCCCAGCCGGACGCGGGTGAGGACCTCAACAAGCTTCAGCAACTGGTACCCGTGCAGGAGGAGGCGATGGGCACCGTCGCCGCCCGGGATGCGGTCCTGCGTCCGTACATCGGTCAATGTGCCGACGGCCAAGTGATGCCGTCGTGGCCGGAGATGCGTGCAGCGTGGCAACTGCTCGGACATACCGAGTACAAGGTGCTGGCCGGCGAGGGCGACCCGCGTGCCGTGGCCGGGGAGGCCGCCGAGGCCGGATGGGAGTTGCTCCAGCAGGCACGCGGCTCCGAGTAGCGGACTCCCCGATGTGCGGACGCCGCTGTGTGACGGTCGTTCGCTGGAGCTGCGGCCCCGGAAGGTCACGATTCGCGTGGGGCGGCTCCGTGGAGTGCCTGGTCGACCAGGCGTTCCACGATCGACTCGTCCAGGGGGACCCGGAGGACCAGCAGCCGGTGGTAGCAGGCGCCCCACAACTGGTCGACGATGATGTCCAGGTCCGCGTCGTCGCGCACCTGCCCCTGCTGTTGAGCGAGACGCAGCCGGACCCGGGCGAGTTCGCGGCGGGGCAGGGCGTAGTTCTGCGACCACGCCTGGGCGAGGTCCGGGTCCGCCTGGGCGGCACCGAGCCCCGGCCCGGCGACGACCGCGTCCTTCGCGTCGCAGTCGATGCGCCATGACGGCTGCGCCCCTGCCTGCGCCCCGGGGCGCCGCTGCCCGCCCTCCCGGGCGGGTACGGCGTCCGCCGTACGGGTGACGAGGGGCGTGACTGAGCCGTCAGCGGCCGAGCCTGCGTTTGAGCTGGGCCTTGTTCATGGACGAGCGGCCGTGGATGTTGCGGCGCCTTGCTTCGGCGTAGAGCTGGTCGTACGTGGGGCCCTCGGCGCCGCGGTGGGAGCGGAGGCCGCCGCGGCGGCCGGAGGAGATGTCCCGGGTGGAGGTGCGGCTCGCGGTGCGGGCCTCGCCGGTTCTGGCGCGCTCCTTGTTCACGGTGCGGGCGGCGATCTCCTTGGCCCGCGCGGCGCCGGCACCGCGTTTCCGGGCACCCGCCTTGATGTGCTCGTACTGGCGTTCCCTCTTGGGGCTGGATCCGCGCGGCATGTTCTCTCCCTGGTGGCGGTTGACTGCGACGCCCCCATCGTCAACCATCCGGGGTTCCGGATCAAACGGACAAATCAGTCTGCTGTACGCACCGGTTTCAGTCGGCCGGCCCGGGGAACCCGCGACGTGACCGCCTCCGGCACCAAGCGAAGGGGCACCCATGACGTACCACCCGGACGGCCAGCGCTCTGCCGCCCAGCAGGCGCTGCACACCGTCGCCGAGAACGGCCCGGACCGGGAAGCGCTGCACACGCTCGCCGAGAGCCGGGTCCTGCTGCCCAACCCGGGTCCGGCCGTGGAGCCGGCCGGGCCCGGGCAGGCGCAGATGCTGACCCTGCCGGTGGTGGAGCAGGGCGACGGCACCCAACTGGTGCCGGTCTTCACCTCCGCCGACCGCCTGGGGCAGGTCTTCCCGGAGATCGAGCGCTACAACGCGGTGGCGCTCGGCGACCTCGCCCGCGGCTGGCCCTCGGACGGCCCGTCGCTCGTCGTCGACGCGGGCACGCCGGAGGAGATGGCCCTGACGGCCCAGGGCGTACGGGACCTGCTCGCCACTGCCTGAGCCTGCGGCGGCTCCACGCCGTATTCGCCTCTGCCGGTTACGTCCGGAAGCGGTATCCCGGGACGTACCCGCGCCGCATGCGCTTTCTGCTGGCCGGACTCAGGCAGCCCGCACCGCGCATCAGGAGAAGTTGTTTCCTTACCGTCGCGTATTCCGTGCGTCCACACGCGTAGACTTTACATTCGGCGATATATTGCCAACCCCGCACAGAACATATTTTCGGACTCCTCTCCATCTTTGCGGAATTCCTCTTCACAGCGGCTTTACACACCCCTAACATGAGAACGCTCCCACCTCACGCTCCCTGAGGTCGGGGACGCATTCGGTACGGCACTCCCCACCCACAGCGTTCCGCACGAATGCTTCCCAGTCCCCGAAGCCGCTCTCCCCCTTTTCATCACCCTCGCGCCCGCTCGGGCGCCCGGGAGCTCTTCGCCATGCCCTGCGTAGCCCTCGGGAGCGGCTGCACCGTCCCATCCCGCCTGCGGCGGATGTGCTTTCACGAGCCGCGATCCGGCTCTCCCGTGCCCAATTCAGCACGGCCGGCACCGCTTTCGCCCGGCCGGAGACAAAGGATAGGAGAATCATGTCCGGTAAGTTGATTGCTGGTGGAGCCCTGGCGGCGTTAGTAGCCACCACTCTCTCCGCCCAGACCGCCGCGGCAGGCGAGGAGCCGGCCGACGGACCCGCCGAGCAGATCAAGGTCAGCATCGAGACGATCAACGGCTCGGGTTGCGCCGCCGGCACGGCGGCGGTGGCGGCCAACGCCGACAACACGGCGTTCACCGTGACCTACAGCGACTACCTGGCGACGGCGGGAGCCGGCGCCAGCCCGCTCGACTTCCGCAAGAACTGCCAGCTCAGCCTGGTGCTGGACGTCCCCTCGGGGTTCACGTACGCGATCCAGAGCGTCGACTACCGCGGGTACGCGTACCTGGCGGACGGCGCGTCCGGCATGGAGCAGGCGTCGTACTACCACATGGGTTCGCCGGAGACGACCACGAGCAGCCAGACCTTCAACGGCCCGCTCGACGACAACTGGCAGGTGACCGACTCAAAGGAGTGGGCCGAGCTGGTGTGGGCGCCCTGCGGCGAGCAGCGGAACTTCAACGTCAACACCGAACTCCGGGTGTACCGGGGCTCCTCCGAACAGGGGGCGACCAGCCTGATGACGATGGACTCCACCGACAGTGCGGTGAGCACGAAGTACCACCTGGCGTGGAAGGAGTGCTGAAATACCGCGACCTGTAAGCACCATACCCGCGGTACACCTTCTGAAACGGCGGTGAATTCCTGTCCAACTCGGATTTCACGCCGGTATGCCGCCGGTGTGTGTTTTGACGGAATCCGGCTCAGCGGACCCGTTTGCCGCCCGCTGGCCAGATTCCGCCCGCATGGCCCGCTCCTGGGCATTGCCGTGCCCGGGGAACGGCCCATCCGACCGATTGGAGAACCATGACTCTTGTCGCAGGCAGTGTCCTGGCAGCATTACTGGCCGCGACCGTCAGCAGCCCCATCGCGTCGCCGTCCCACGATATCGCGACGCCGCCGTACTTCGAAGACGTACCGCCCGACCAGATGGCCATCGAAGTGATCACCGTCAACGGCACCGGCTGTGAGCCGGGCAGCGCCGCCATCGCGGTCTCCGAGGACAACCAGGCGTTCACCGTGACGTACAGCGAGTACACCGCCGTCGTCGGGGTGGGCGCCAGCCCGACGGACTTCCGCAAGAACTGCCAGCTCAACCTGGCGGTCAAGGTACCGGGGGGCTTCACCTACGCCATCGCCAGCGTCGACTACCGGGGGTACGGCTACCTGGAGGACGGCGCGACCGGCATGGAGAAGGCGTCGTACTACTTCCAGGGCTCGCCCGACACGGACACCTTCACGCACAACTTCGCCGGGGCGATGGACGACAACTGGACGGCGACCGACGAGACCGACCTGGAGTCGCTCGTCTGGGCGCCGTGCGGGGAGATCCGCAACTTCAACATCAACACCGAACTGCGGGTCAGCGCCGGCACGTCGGACCCCACGACGACCACCAGCATGCTGACCATGGACTCGACGGACGGAGACATCAAGACCACGTACCACGTCGCCTGGCGTGAGTGTCTGCCCGGAGAGGACTGATCCACCGATAGCGGGGCCAGCGGGACACCGCCCCGCGCCGAGGGGAGCAACCCGGGGCGTGCACACCCGGGTTCCCGGCGCGGGCGCGGGTCCGCGCGGCGGGAGCTGATGTGCCGGGGGGCGCGGGGGTCGCGCGCACGCGCGCTCAGGCGTGCGCGTGCTCCCTGACCTGCTCCGCGACGCCCGTGTCCAGCGCACAGCGCACCAGCGCCGCCGTGAACGGCGGCAGTTGCGGCTCGCCCACGAGCCGCGCGAGGCGCGACGGGTCGCTGGGCAGACCCACCCGGGCGGCCCCCTGCACGGCCTTGGCGTCGATGTACGGAGCAGCCTCCGGCCACATCCCCTGCACCTCGCGCAGGAAGATCGCCGCGCCCGCGGGGCCGAGCCCGGGGAACCGCTGGAGCAGGCCGGCGATCCGGGCGGCGTCGCCGTCCGCGGCACGGCGCAGGGCGCGCAGGTCGCCGCCGTAGGTGTCCAGCAGCAGCCGGGCGCCGTCGCCGAGCTGGGTGGCGGTGCGCTCGTCGTAGCGGCGGTAGCCGCCCTCGCCGAGGGCGTCGACCCGCTGCTGCCAGGTGGCGTCGGCCATCCGGCGCGGGTCGCCCATCCCGGCCTCGAACAGCGCACGGGCCGCGGCGACCGCCACACTCGCCCGGATCCGGGCACTGAGCAGGCAGGAGAGTACGAACAGCCGGTAGAGGGGCTGCGGGGTGTTACGCAGCCGGATGCCCGCGTCTTCGGCGTACGTGCGCCCGTACTCGTCCAGGAGCGCGTGCACCGTACGCGTCTCGCTCTTCGTCACCGTTCCGTCCCTTCGCCGACTCGTTACCGTTCTCCGGCCGGGTGTTCTCTCTCAGCCGGGCCGTCAGCCGGGCCGGGAGCCCTCGGCCGCGACGAGGTTGCGGGCCGCCGCCGCGATCGACTCCGCGTCGATGCCCGCCGCCGCGAGCTGCTGCGCACCGGTCGCCGAGCCCGGCATGGTGCGTACCGCCAGCCGGGCCAGCCGCGGGGCGTGGCGGCCGTCGGCGAACACCTCGGCCACCGCGTCGCCCAGGCCGCCCTCCGGGCGGTGGTCCTCGACGGTGAGCACCCGGCCGGTCAGCTCCGCCGCGGCGCGCAGGGCGGCGGCGTCGACGGGCTTGACCGAGTACAGGTCCAGCACGCGCGCCCCGATGCCCTCCGCGCCCAGCAGGTCGGCGGCGGTCAGCGCCTCGTGCACGGTGACCCCGGCCGCGGCGATCGTCACGTGGTCCTCGGCCGCGGCGCGCAGCAGCTTGCTGCCGCCTACGGGGAAGTCCTCGTCGGGCCCGTAGAGGACGGGCCGGGCGCCGCGCATGGTGCGCAGGTAGCGCACGCCCGTCAGCTCGTCGTCCGCCATGGCGGCGACGAGCCGCGCGGTCTGGTTGGCGTCGCAGGGGTGCAGCACCGTGCTGCCGTGCACGGCGCGGAACATCGCCAGGTCCTCAAGACCCATCTGGGACGGGCCGTCCTCGCCGATGGCGACGCCGGCGTGCGAACCGACCAGGCTGAGGTTCGCCCGGCTGACGGCGGCCATGCGCACGAAGTCGTGGGCGCGGGTCAGGAACGCGGCGAAGGTCGCGGCGAACGGCGCCCAGCCGCAGGACTGCATGCCGACGGCCGCCGCGACGAGCTGCTGCTCGGCGATGTAGCACTCGAAATACCGGTCGGGGTGCTCCTTGGCGAAGAGTTCGGTGCGCGTGGAGTCGCCGACCTCGCCGTCCAGGGCGACGACGTCCGCCCGCGCCGCGCCGAGCGCCGCCAGCGCCCGCCCGTACGCGTCGCGCGTGGCCACCGCCTCCCCGATGCCGTAGCGCGGCAGCTCCGGGTACGGCGGGGACATGCGCGGCGGCGGGGCGGCGTGCGGCGGGGCCGCCGGCTCGACGCGCACGTCGCCGACGCCGCCCAGCTCGGCGATGGCCGCCTCGGCGTCCGGCAGCGGCTTGCCGTGCATGCCCTCGCGGTTCGCGACGGACGCGACCCCGCTGCCCTTGACGGTGCGGGCGAGCACAGCCGTCGGGCAGTCGGTGACCGCCGCGGCCTCGGTGTACGCGGCGTCGATGGCGGCCACGTCGTGGCCGTCGACCTCCACGGTGTGCCAGCCGAACGCCCGGGCCCGGCGGGCGTACGCCTCCAGGTCCCAGCCGTGCCGGGTGGGGCCGCGCTGGCCGAGCCGGTTCACGTCGACGATCACGGTGAGGTTGGCCAGGTGCTCGTACCCGGCGTGCTCGAACGCCTCCCAGACCGAGCCCTCGGCCATCTCGCTGTCGCCGCACAGCACCCACACCCGGTACGGCAGGTGCACGAGCCGCTTGCCCGCGAGGGCCATGCCGACGCCGATGGGCGGCCCCTGCCCGAGCGACCCCGTGGCCACGTCGACCCACGGCAGCAGCGGGGTCGGGTGCCCCTCCAGCCTGCTGCCCAGCTTCCTGAAGGTCAGCATCTCCTCGTCGCCGATGGCACCGGCCGCCTTCAGCGCCGCGTACAGCAGCGGCGAGGCGTGCCCCTTGGACAGCACCAGGCGGTCCGCCCCGGGGTGGTCGGGCCGGTCGACGTCGTAGCGCAGGTGTCCGGTGAGCAGCACGGCCATCAGGTCGGCCGCGGACATCGCCGAGGTCGGGTGGCCGGATCCGGCGGCGGCAGCGGCCCGTACGGCGTCCACGCGCAACTGCCGGCCGAGCGCGGTGGGGAGGTCCAGATCCACATCGGCGGAGGTCATGTCGTTCTCCTTGTCCGAGCCGGGGGTGCCGTGGTCCGGCCTGCGGGCACGGCGGCGCGCTCGTCCGGGAACGCACGCGCCGTGTCCTGGTCGCTCATACGGGCCGGGTACCACGCTCCGGCGGGCACTAACGATCGATCTGAGGCCCGGACGGCTACGGGCGCGGGCCAGGCGCGCGGAGGCGGCAGGGCCGGGGTGGGCGCCGCGGCGGTCACCGCCCGGCTGTTCCGGCCGGCTGTCCCGCCGCCGGGCGACCGCTCGTGCGACCCGCGCCACCGGCGTATTCTGGAACAGTCGCGGCCAGCGCCGTTTGCCCCGCACGGCGGCGGGCAGGCGGAGTCACGTGCTTCGGAGTCAGAGGCACGCCGCGGGAGTACACGGCTTCCCAGCCGCTGGCGCTCCGGTGGCCGCCGCCGTCGTCCTCCCGTCAGAAATGAACGCGCACGACTCGCCCGAGGGAGGCCCCCGTGGCGTATGTCCGGGCAGGGAGAAAGCACCCGCACCACGACGCACCCGACACCTCCGCGCAGTTCCGCCGGCTCGCCGGCATGCCCGAAGGCCCCGACAAGAAGGCCCTGCGGCAGGAGGTCGTACGCGCCTGGATGCCGATGGCCGAGCGGCTCGCCCGCCAGTTCACCAACCGCGGCGAGGCGCTGGAAGACCTGGAACAGGTCGCGCTCCTGGGCCTGGTGAAGGCCGTCGGCCGGTACGACCCGGCGCGCGGGAACGCCTTCGAGAGCTTCGCGGTGCCGACGATCACCGGCGAGCTGAAGCGCCACTTCCGCGACCACATGTGGGCCGTACACGTGCCCCGGCGGGTCCAGGAGCTGCGCAACCGCGTCCGCACCGCGGGCATGTCGCTCGCCGTCACGGCCGACGACCGGTTCCCGCCGACCGCGGAGATCGCGGAGGCGGCCGGGCTGACCGAGGACGAGGTGCGTACGGGCCTGGAGGCGCTGGAGAGTTACACCACCCTGTCCCTCGACGCCGCCCTCACCGACATCGAGGACGGCTACTCGCTGATCGACACCTTCGGCAGCACCGAGCCCGGCTTCGACCAGGCCGTGGACCGCGAGGCCGTGCGACCGCACCTGAGCCGGCTGCCGGAACGCGAACGCGAGATCCTCTACCTGCGGTTCTTCTGCGACATGGCGCAGAGCCGCATCGCCGAGCACCTGGGCATCTCGCAGATGCACGTCTCCCGGCTGATCAGCCACTCGTGCGCGCGGATCTGCGAGCGCGTGGAGGCCGACCGCGCCGCCGCGGGCCGGGCCGCCGCCGCTCCGGAACCGGCCGGCTCCGCCACCACCGCGTAGGGAGCGCGCCCCGGCCCCGCAGCCTGCCCGGCGCTCCCGGTGCGGGCCGGGTCAGGCCACGTCCCGCACCGGTCTGCCGTGGGCACCGGTGTCAGCCCGGCACCCGGTCCAGGAAGCCGAGCACGGAGCGGATCCGGCCGTCCTCCGCCAGCGTGACGACGTCGAAGCCCTGCACGGGTGCCGAGCCGTCCGGGGCGATCAGCTCCCAGGAGAAACGGGCCGTGTCGTGGTGGCCGTCGACGGGGCCGAGGAGCCGGAACTCGAAGCCGGGGAACTGCTCCTGGGCGCCGGTGATCACGGCGGCGAGACCGGGGTGGCCGCTGACCTCGGCGAGGAGATCGGTGTACGTCGCGTCCTCGGTCCAGGCGGCGGCGACGGCCTTCTCGCGCTCGGCGGGGTCCGTGGCGTTCCAGGCGGCGAAGTAGCGGGTGACGGCGGACTCGTAAGCGGACATGCGGACAACCTCCTCGAAGGCGACTGCTGGTCGGTGGCCCCACCATGCGGGGCGCCCGGCCACGGCGTCGATTACCGCCGAGGTAAGGCCGGGCGGCCCGGGTCAGCGCGCGTGGGCCGGGGTCAGACGGCCCACATCGCGCGCCTGCGGTAGCGCGGCTCCCACAGCCTGCGGTTGAGGACCCGCACCGGCGGGGGCAACTGGGCCAGGAACCGCTCGCGGTCGGCGGCCGGCATCGAGTCCGTGATCCACGGTACGTAGACCGCCGCGCCCCGCATGCCCTGGCGCTCGCGCATCTTGCCCGCGAAGACGCGCCAGTCGGCCGGCGTCAGCACCTCCTGGATGAGCGGCAGCGCACTCTTCTCCTCGTGGTCGAGGTGCTCCACGAGCGTCGCCCGCAGCTCGCTCACCTGCTCGGCGAGGTCGTCGGCCGGTTCAGCCAGGGCCGCCTCGACGGTGGCGAGCAACGGGTCGAGGCGGGCGTGCTCCGCCTCCATGTCCGCCAGCAGGAGCCGGTCGGCGGGCCGGCCCGCCACCTTGTCCGCCAGCCGCGGCCACAGGGCCTCGTCCTCGACGGTGTGGTGGAGCAGCAGTTGGTGCTTGAAGTTCGCCCAGCCCGCCAGGACCTGCGGGGTGTGCGCCGTGCCGTCGGCCGCGGCGGCGAGGAGCCGGTCGAGGTCGCGGCGGAACGCGTCGTGGGTCACGTACATCATGGTGAAGTCGATCGTTCCGGGCGGTGTGGCGCTCATGCGGTGTGTCCTTCGGTGACGGGGGATACGGTTTCGGGTTCCGGGTCGGCGGCGGGCAGACCGTGGCCGGCCGGGGACGGGCCGGTGTGGCGGCTGACGACGAGGCAGGCGGCGGCGCCGAGAAGGAGCACGGCGACGGAGACCGAGACGGTGGGGCCCATGGCGTCCACGAAGCCGTCGCCGAAGACCCGGCCGCCCAGCTCCTCGATCCGCCGGGCCACGTCCCGCGGCACGTCCGCCGGCAGGTCCGCGCCGCCCCCGCCCTGCGCGGCGCTCACGTCGGCACCGGCCGCGCCGGTGCCGGCGAAGCCCTCGACGAACGGCTCGCGGTAGCCGGCGGGCAGCTCCGCGGCCTGGCGGCGGGCCCCGTCGGTGAGGGAGGAGGCGAGCCGGGCCTGCAGCACCGCGCCGATCACCGCGCCGGCCAGGACGGAACCGACCTGGCGCAGCGCGTTGTTGACGCCGGAGGCCGCGCCGGACAGGTGGGCCGGCACGTTGCGCATCACCTCGGTGGCCATCGGGGCGAAGGTGCAGCCGGCGCCCAGCCCGATGAGCAGCAGGGGGGCCGAGATCTCCGTCCAGCCGGCGCCGACGTCGGCGGCGGCGACCACCCACAGCAGCCCGCCCGCCCAGGCCAGCAGCCCGGTCATCAGGACGTACTTGCCGCCCACCTTGTCCGCCAGCACGCCCGCCGGGCCGGCCATGATCATCGACCCGAGCGCCATCGGCAGCAGCACGAGACCGGACTTCAGGGCGCTGAAGCCGAGCACGGACTGCAGGTAGATCGTCAGCGGCAGCAGCATCCCGACGAACCCGAAGGACACCGTGATGCCCACGAGGTTGAGCACCGAGAAGTTGCGGTCTCGGAAGAGTGAGAGGGGCACCAGCGGCTCGTCGTCCTGCCGGCGGTGCTCGTAGCGCAGGAATACGGCGAGCAGCGCGGCGGCCACGCCGACGAGCGTCCAGATGCCCGCGTTCCAGTCGTATCGCTCCCCCTCGATCAGCGCGAAGGCGAGGCAGAAGAGGGCGGCGGAGGCGAGCAGCACCCCGACGAGGTCGAACCTGTGCCTGACGGTGCGCTGCGCGCCCGGGATGATCGCCATCGCCATGACGAGCACCAGCGCCCCGAGGGGCAGGTTGACCAGGAAGATCCACCGCCAGTCGAGTTCGCTGATCAGCGCCCCGCCGATGATCGGTCCCAGGGCGCCGGAGACGCCCGCGACGGCGCCCCAGACGCCCATCGCCTTGCCGCGCTTGTCGGCGGGGAAGACATCCGCGACGATCGACAGGGTCTGCGGCATGAGCAGCGCCGCGCCCAGCCCCTGGACGGCGCGGAACGCGATCAGCTGCGCCGCGTCCTGGGCGAGGCCGCAGGCCAGGCTGGCGGCCGTGAAGAGCGCCACGCCGGCGACGAACAGGTTCCGCTTGCCCCGCAGATCGCCGAGCCGGCCGGCGGTGATCATCAGGACGGCGAGGGCCAGGGTGTACGCGTTGACGACCCACAAGATCTCGTCCAGGGACGCGTCCAGATCGTCGACCATGTCGGGGATCGCGATGTTCACGATCGTCAGGTCGAGAAGCGTCATGAAGAATCCGAGGGAGAGCGTGAGCAGGATCGCCCACGGATTGCCGCGCCATTTTCGCAGCACTTTCTTTCCTTCCTCCGTGCCGTGACTCGCCTTTCAGGAGGGCGGCGGGAGCGCGGGTGTGACATCCCGGCGGCCGGATGAGGCGTGGACCACACGGACGGCACCGGATGTCACACTCGGGAGGGTGTGACCCCTTCTGTAAGCGCGGGGCACCGCACTGACGCACCAGGAGGGAACATGGCACCGGACACGGCGCCCGCGACCGAAACGGCGGCCGAGCCGCGGCGGACCGGGACCCAGATCTTCGTCGACCACCGCGAGCTGCTGTTCTCCATCGTCTACTCCATGCTCGGCAGCGTCGCGGACACCGAGGACGTGCTGCAGGAGACGTGGCTGTCATGGACCGGGAAGCGCGCACGGGCGGCGGCGTCGGCGCAGATCGGCAACCCGCGCGCGTATCTGGTACGGATCGCGGTCAACCACGCGCTCGCCCGGCAGGCCCGCATCCGAAACCGCCGCGAGACGTACGTCGGGGCCTGGCTGCCGGAGCCGCTGCTGACGGCGGCGGATGGCGAGCCCACGGACGCCGTGGACGCGGCCGAGCAGGCGTTGCGCACCGAGTCGGTGTCGCTGGCGATGCTGGTGGTGCTGGAGACGCTGACGCCGCTGGAGCGGGCGGTGTTCGTCCTGAACGAGGTGTTCGGCTACGCCCACACCGAGATCGCCCAGGTACTCGACCGCAGTCCCGCCGCGGTACGGCAGGTGGCCCGCCGCGCCCGCGAGCACGTACGCGCCCGCCGCCCCCGCTACGAGGCCCACCCCCGGGTGCGCCGGGAGGCGACGGAGCGGTTCGTCGCCGCGGCGCTCGGTGGCGACGTCGAGGCCCTGATGGAGGTCCTGGCGCCGGACGTGACCGTGTGGACCGACGGCGGCGGCAAGAGCCGCGGCGCGGGGCTGCGCCCCGTCCGGGGCCGGGAGAAGGCCGCGCGCCTGCTGGCGGGCTACTCCTCGTCACGCCGGCGGCCGGAGGAGTTCTCCGTCCAGTACCGGAGCGTCAACGGCGACCCGTCCGCGGTGGTGTACGCGGGCGACTCCCCGTACGCGGTGATGGTCATGGACCTCACCGCGGACGGCGAGCAGGTGTCGGACGTCTACATCGTTTCGAACCCCGAAAAACTCACTCACGTCCGCGCGCGCGAACACCCGGAGGCGACCTGACCCCCGGGGGAGGCCGGACACCGCGGCCGGCCCGGTCCGGCCACAGTGTCCGCGCGTCACCTGGTGAGGTCCGCGGGACGGTCGATGCGGGTGAGCTTGTGCGGGCTGCGCACGACGTAGATCCGGGTGATCTTCCCGGCTGCCGCCTCCAGGCTCACCGCCGCCTGCTCGCCGTCGAACGCGAGCCGCGCCGCGGGGGCGCCGTTCAGCCGGACGGCGGCCGTCTCCAGCGTCACCCGGTGCACGGTCGCCAGCAGCTCCGCCACCGGGCGGGCGCCGTGGACCGGGGAGAGCACGGCGGGCACGATCCCGCCGCCGTCGACGACCATGACCACGTCCGGCGCCATGACCTGCAGGAGTTCCCGCAGCTCTCCGGTGTGCAGCGCGGCGAGGAACCGCTCCACGACCGCCTCCTGCTCGGACGGGCTGACCCGCACCCGCGGGCGGCGGGCCGCGACGTGCCGGCGGGCCCGCCGGGCGATCTGCCGCACGGTGGCCGCCGGCTTGCCGACGGCTCCGGCGATCTCGCCGTACGGGACGTCGAAGACCTCGCGGAGCACGAACACCGCGCGCTCGGTGGGCCCGAGCGTCTCCAGCACGGTGAGCATCGCCATCGACACGCTCTCCGCCAGCACGACGTCCTCGGCGACGTCGTGCGTGGTCAGCAACGGCTCCGGCAGCCACTCGCCGACGTACTCCTCGCGCCTGCGCGCCAGCGTCCGCAGGCGGTTGAGCGACTGCCGGGTGACGGTCCGTACGAGGTACGCCCGCGCGTCCCGTACCTGCGACCGGTCCGCGTCGGCCCACCGCAGCCAGGACTCCTGCAGGACGTCCTCCGCGTCCGCCGCCGACCCGAGGATCTCGTAGGCGACGGTGAACAGCAGGCTGCGGTGGGTGACGAACGGGTCGCCGGGCGTCGCCGTCATGCCCTGCCGGCAGGCGCCGGGCGGGCGGCCAGCGGGATCTCGCACGACTCCGAGAAGCCCTGCGAGGTGATCCCGTGCGCGGTGTTCGACCGTGTCGACATGTTGGCATACGCGATGAACACGGTCAGCTCCACGAGCCCGGCGGTGCCGAGTTGCCGCAGCAGGCTCGCCGACTGCTCATCGGTGACGGTCGTCGGCGTGACCGACATCGCCTCCGCGTACGCCATCACCTCCCGCTCCAGCGGCGAGAACACGTCACTGTCCCGCCACCGCGGCACCTGGCTGGCCTTGGCCACGTCCAGGTCCTCCTGCTGCGCCTGGAAGTAGCCGACGTCAAGGCACCAACTGCACCCGACGAGCGCGGCGACCGCCATGTGGGCGAACGACTTCAGACTCGCGTCGACGGCGCGCCACGAGGCCACCTGCGCCGAGAACTCCATGTTGGCGGCGGCCAGGTCAGGGTGGTTGAAAATCACCTCCACCGGCTCGGGCACGCCGCCGAACTGCGCCGCCATTGCCTCCTTCATCTCGCCGGGCAGTTCCGCCTTGGGGACACGCACAGTCATGATCTCTCCTTGGCCGGATGATCTGGTCCCCATCCAGACACCGCCCACGGCCCGGGCGTGACACCTGAACGCGGTTCTTCTGCGACGTGCCGCCCGCGGCCCGTTCATCGCAGGAAGGGACGCCTCAGGTGTCCGTTCCGGTTTCCAGGGCGGCGAGCTTTGCCGCTGCCTTCTCCGCCGCTCTGCGGGACTCGCGGGTGGTGCGCGTGGTGGCGGTCGCGGTGCGCCGGGCCTGGGTGAGGGCTTCGCGGGCGCGGGTTTCGGCCTTTTCGGCGGACCGCAGTTGCGCGGTCAGTTCGGCGACGCGGGCCGTGGCCTCTTCCAGGCGGGATTCCGCTGCGGCCCGCCGGGATTCGTCGTGGCGCAGGGCCTTGTCCTGGTCGCGGGCGCGGCGCTGGGCTTCCCCGGCCTCCTTACGCGCCCGGGCCAGTTCTTCCGCGCGGGCCCTGCCGGGGTCCTCGACGACCTTGAGGTGGCGCTTGCGGGCGGGGCGGGGTGCGGGTTCGCGGGCGGTGGCTGCGGTGCCCGGGAAGCCCGGGCGGGTGGCCAGGGGCCTGGCGAGGTGGCCGGTGGCCCAGGCGCGGGCCGCGTCCGGGTCGGCGAGGACGGCGTGGAGGGTCGTCTCGACCTCGTGCTGGACGGCGTCGCCGACCGGCTGCCCGGCTTCGGCGGCGAGCCGGCGGGCCTCGCGGGCGAGTTCGGCGACCAGCGCGTTGCGCTGCCGGGTCAGCTCGCGCAGCCGCTCCCCCGCGAGCCGGTCCTGTGCCGCGCGCAGGCCCTCCCCGAGCCGGCGCAGCGCGTCGACCTGCTCGGGTGCGGAGCGCACCAGCAGGTTGCCGGCCCAGGCGGCGAGCGTCGGCTTGCGCAGTGCGGCGATCTGCCTGGCGAGGGCCGGCTCCTTGGCCGTACGCGCCGCGTCGGCGTGCCGGCCGCGGGCGGCGGTGAACTCGCCCGGCGGCAGCGCGTACAGCTCGTCCGCGACGCTCTGCAGGTCCATCGGACCCATTGTCCTCCCGGTCGGCCCGGACAGCTTCTATAGAAGTCTTTCTAAAGATACCTTTAGTTCATGCCGGACCGCATCGACCTCACCGACGCCCGCGCCCTGCGCGCCTACGCCCACCCCACCCGGATGGAGCTCGTCGGCCTGCTCCGCCGCCACGGGCCGCTCACCGCCACCCGGGCCGCGGAGCTGACCGGGGAGTCCGTCGCCGGGTGCTCGTACCACCTGCGGATGCTCGCCAAGTACGGCCTCGTCGAGCAGAGCGGCGGCGGGCGGGGCCGGGAGAAGCCGTGGCGGGCCACGGCGCGTACGACGCACTGGGAGGCCGCGTACGACGACCCGGCCGCGACCGAGGCCGTCGGTGACCTGACGATGGCGCAGGTGGAGGCGTTCGTGCGGAGGCTGGGCGGCGCGCTCGCCGTCCGCCACCTGCTGCCCCGTGCGTGGCAGGCCGCGGAGTACTCCGGCGACTGGAGCCTGTACCTCACTCCGGAGGAACTGACCGGGCTGACGAAGGAGATGACCCGGCTGCTGTCCCGCTACGACGACCGCGTCACGGACCCCGCGCGCCGCCCGGAAGGGGCACGGCTGGTCAGCATGCTGCGGCTGGCCTTCGTCGACCCGCAGGACACGGCGGATGGGGCGGACGAGGCGGATGCGGCGGACGGGACGGACCCGGCGGATTCCGGGAACCCGCCGGACACACCGGCCCCGGCCGGCCCCGCCGCCGAGCCCCCGCAGCCCCCGCAGCGGCCCTCGTGAGACGCCCCGCCCGGCTCCCGGCCGTCCCGGAGCTGCTGCGCGACCGCCCCTTCCGCCGCTACTGGGCCGCCCAGAGCGTCTCCCTCCTCGGCGACGAGGTCCACCGCATCGCCGTCCCCCTCGCCGCCGTGCTGCTCCTCGGTGCCGGCGCGGCCGACATGGGCCTGCTCACCGCCGCAGCGCTGCTGCCCGCGCTGCTCTTCTCCCTCCCCGCCGGCGCCTGGGCCGACCGCCGGCGCAGCCGCCGCCGGGTGATGATCGCCGCCGACCTCGGCCGGATGGCGGCCGTCGCCTCCGTCCCCGTGGCGTACGCGCTCGACGCGCTGACGCTCACGCATCTGTACGCGGCGGCCTTCGCGGTCGGCACCCTGGGCGCGGTCTTCAACGTCTGCGCCGGCAGCGTGTACGTCGCCCTGCTGCCCGTCGAGCGCTACGTCCAGGGCAGCTCGCTGCTCAACGGCAGCCGGGCGCTGGCGTTCACGGCCGGCCCCGGGCTCGGCGGCGGGCTCGTGCAGTTGGCCACGGCGCCGTTCGCGCTGCTCTTCGACGCGCTCAGCTATCTCGTCTCGGCGCTCTTCCTCGGCCGGATATCCCCGGCCGAACCGCCGCCCGCCACCCGGGAGAAGAAGCACGCGACGGCGGGCATCCGCTGGGTCCTGCGTACGCCCGCGGTCCGCGCCTGCGCCGCCGCGACGGCGACGCTCAACTTCTTCAACTTCATCTTCCAGGCGCTGTTCGTGCTCTACGCGACGCAGGAACTGGGCCTCGGCCCCGGGCTCCTCGGCGTTGTCCTCGGGGCCGGCGGCATCGGCGGTCTGGCCGGCGCGGCCCTCACCACCCGGATCGTGGGGCGGTTCGGCGTGGGCCCGGCGATGACGGCGGGGTTCGCCGGGTTCAGCCTGCCGCTGACGCTGGTCCCGCTGGCGGCCGGGCCCACTCCCCTGGCCGCCGGGATGCTGCTGGCCGCCGAGTTCGCCTCCGCGTTCGGCGTGATGATCCTCGACATCTCGGCCAACGCCTACTTCGCCGCGGCCATCCCCGACGAGCTGCGCTCCCGCGTCCTGGGCGCCTTCCAGACCGTCAACTTCGGCGTCCGTCCGCTCGGCGCGCTCGCGGGCGGGGCGCTGGGCAGCGCGCTCGGGCTGCGGCCGACGCTGTGGGTGGCGACGGTCGGCGCCGCGCTGGGCGTGCTGTGGCTGCTGCCCTCGCCGGTGCCGCGGACCCGGCTGCTGCCCGGGGCGGGGCCCGCCGGGCAGGCCGCCGAGGACGAGGCGGCGGGGCCGGCGCCGGCGTAGCGCGCGCGGTGAACGCCCCTCCCCTGCACGGCGCCCCGGCGCGGCTACGCTGATCGCGATGTTCTCTCCCGAGGGTCCGACCCTTCTCGAGCTGACCGTGCAGGCGATGTCCTCCACGGAGCGCGGCTACGACCTGCTGGCGCCGAAGTTCGACGCCACCCCGTTCCGCACCCCCGACCGCGTGCTGGACGCGTTCGCGTCCGCCGTCGCGCCGCTGGGGCCGTTCGGGCGCGGGCTCGACGTCTGCACCGGTACGGGTGCGGGTGCCGGGGTGCTGCGCCGGCTGTGCACGGAGCAGGTCGTCGGGGCCGACTTCAGCGCGGGGATGCTCGCCGAGGCGCGCGGCGCGTTCGCGGACGCTCCGGGCCCGCCCTCGACGCGCTGGGTGCGGGCGGACGCCCTGGCGCTGCCGTTCGCGCCGGTCTTCGACCTCGCCGTGAGCTTCGGCGCGTTCGGCCACTTCCTGCCCGCGGCGCGCCCGGCGCTCTTCGCGCAGGTCTTCCGGTCGCTGCGCCCCGGCGGGTACTTCGCCTTCCCCCTCCCCGCGCCGCAGCCGGTGGGGTCCCGGGGATACTGGGAGCTGTGGGGGTTCGACACCGTGATGCGGGTGCGCAACGCACTGTGGCGCCCGCGGTTCGTCATGTACTACCGCACGTTCCGCCTGTCGGACGTGCGGGCAGACCTGGAGCGCACCGGGTTCACCGTGGCGACGGTCGCGCTGGCGGACCTGGGGCGGCGGCCGGACGGCAGCCCGCGCGCCCGCGCGGTGCTCGCCCGGCGCCCCTGACGGGCCCGGGCCGCGGCCGGAGGGCATAACAGCCGCGTACCAGAGGCATATTCAACTCGAACAATCGCTTTCCCTGTACACGTTTGCTCCTTCGATGCGAGACTGAGGGGCGCGGACCTGATCATCCTTGGGAGCCCGATGCACGCGCCAAGCCTGTCGGAGACGAACTCGCTGCCGGCCCCGTCCCGAGGCGGCCCCACCGTGCGCCGCATCATCCTCGGCAACCAGCTGCGGCGGCTGCGCGAGCAGCGCGGCATCACGTTCCAGGCCGCCGCGCGCACCATCGGCGCCTCGCAGCCCAAGCTCAGCCGGCTGGAGCTGGGCCGGGGCGGCTGCAAGGAGCACGACATCGCCGCCCTGCTGACGCTGTACGGGGTGGAGGACGAGGCCGAGCGCGGGCACTACCTCGATCTGGCGCGCGGCGCCAACTCCACCGGCTGGTGGCATCAGTACAGCGATGTGACGCCCGCCTGGATGGAGACGTTCCTCGGCCTCGAAGAGGCCGCCTCGCTGATCCGCTCCTACCAGGCGCAGCGCATCCCGGGACTGCTGCAGACGGCCGACTACGCACGGGCGTTCGCGCAGGTCGCGTACCCGAACGCGGACGAGGCGGCCATAGAGCGCCACGTCGACCTGCGGCTGCGCAGGCAGCAGATCCTGGGCCACGCCGAGGCACCCGCGCGCTACTGGGTGGTCCTCGACGAGGCGGCGCTGCGCCGCCCGCTCGGCGGGCGCCGGGTGATGCGGGCGCAGATCAAGCACCTGCTGGGGATCCTGGAGTTGTCGAACATCACGGTCCAGGTGGCCCGGCTGGCCACCGGCCGCTTCGCGGCCGTCGTCAGCCCGCTGACGATCCTGCGCTTCGCGGAGCCGGACCTGCCGGACGTGGCGTACATCGAGCAACTGACCAGCGCCCTCTACCTCGACAAGCGCAACGACGTCGAGCGCTATCTGCTGACGATGGACGGTCTGTGCGCGGCGGCGGAGAAGCAGGAGTCGAGCCGGGAGCTGCTGGAGCAGTTGCTGAGCGAGTACTGACCCGGCCCGCCGCGGGCCCGGGTCAGGCGGCCGGCGCGCCGAACCAGCGGTGCAGGTGGCCGTGGAGGTCCGCGGGGTCCTCGCCGGCCCAGGCGACGTGGCCGTCGGGGCGCAGCAGCACGGCGGGCGCGTCGAGGCTGTTGCCCGGATCCCGCGTCCCGCCCGGTGCGACGGTGTCGGCGACGTGGTCGACACGGTCCGCCCAGCCGGCGGCCGAGAGCCGGCCGGTCTGGTCGAGCAGCAGCCCGCGGCCGGCGCGGGTCAGCTCGTAGAGCCGGCCGTTGCGCTTCAGCCGCAGGTCGCGCAGCCGGCGGCCGAGCAGGTCGGGGCCGGGGCCGAAGTCGTAGCGGACGGCGGTCGCCATGATCTTCTCGATGATGCGGAGGTTGGCCTCCTCGATGTCCATCAGCTCGGTGAGGAGCCGGCGCACGGACCGCGGGCCGGGCTCGGGGGACATCAGCAGCGTCTGCGCACGGGTGTTGTCGAGCACGTCGGCGGCCACCGGGTGGCGTTCGGCGTGGTAGGTGTCAAGCAGCCCGTTCCTTGCCGTTCGTGTTTCCGGCGCCTCACAGCCGCGGGCTGCCGACGATCTCCAGGACCTCCGACACCGGGCGGCGCGGCGTGGTCGGGCCGCGCTGGCCGTAGCCGAGGCGCAGCACCATCTGGACGTGGCCGACGTCCGTGAGCGGGTCGCGTACGAGCGCGCGCAGGTCGGACCACTCCAGCGCCTCGCTCGCCAGCGACGCCACGAGCCCGGCGCGGGTGGCGGTCAGCAGCACGCGCTCCAGCGCCTGGCCGGCGCGCAGCCAGTCGGCCGGGGTGTCGCGCGCGGTGCCCAGAAGGGCGAGGTTCGGCGCGGCCTCGAAGGGCGCGCTGGCCCGCCCCGGGGGCTCGGTGCGGCCGGCGAAGTCGCGCACCGGGGCGGCGCCGTCGTGGCGCCGGGGGCCGTAGGCGTAGCCGGGGACGCCCTCGTCGGCGGTGTCGGGCCACGGGTGCGTCCAGCGGGCCAGCTCCGCGGCGCGGCGCGGGTCCTCCGCATCGCGCACTTCGGCGTCGCGGACCAGCTCCAGCAGGGACTCCGTGTGCCAGGCGTCCGGGAACACCAGCCCCGCGCCCTCGACCCGGGCCGCCGCCATGAGGTCCGCCCTGTCGCCGGGCGCGACCCGCTCTTCCCCGAAGGGCCAGCGGCTGGAGTGCCGGCGGGCGATCTGCGGCTCCAGCTCGGCGAGCGCCGCGTGCGGCCGGGCGTCCGGGGCCGCGTCGGTGAGCCGGAGGACGGCGAGCAGCAGCGGGTCGCCGGGGTCGGGAAGCAGCTCGGTCCCGGTCTGCCAGTCGGCGGCTGCCGCGGCAACCCGCAGGTTGCACAGAGCGGCGCCGCAGCCAAGGTGCAGGCCGCGCCCGTCCGGGTCGGCGGCCGGCAGGGCGCGCTCCGGGTCGGCGCGGACCTCGACGGTCCGGTGGCCGAGATGACAGCGGAAGAGCCACGGCTGCGCATTGTGCATGGAGGGCGCGGCGATCGCGGCCTGTACGAGCGCCGCGGCCCCGGTGGCGTCCAGTACTCGCCCGGCCATGCTCCCCAGGGTACGGCCGCTGCCCTGGGGACCACGAGTCGAGCGGCCACCGGCCCGCGGCCACCGCGCGCTCTGCCCGGCGGCGGTGCCCGGTCCCCCGCCTCAGTCCTCCGCCTCAGTCCCCCGGCCCGCTGTCGCCCCGCGCCCCCGCCAGCGCGCCGAGCAGCGCCCCGGTGCACACCTCCCGTACCTCCGCCCGCGACGGCTCCCCCCGCTCCAGCCAGTCCAGGACCGCCGCCGTGACGAACGCCAGCCAGCCGTGCACCGCGAGCCGCAGCGCCGCGGGCGCCGGGCCGTCGATGAGCCCGGCGGCGGCCTGGGCGTCGAGCACCGTGACGATCCGCCGCTCCTGCTCGGCGAGGAGCTGCTCGTGGATCTCGTGGATCTCCCGGTCTCCGGTGGCCGAGGCGCGGTGGAAGGCACGCAGGCCGCGCGCATGCTCCTCCGCGTACCGCAGGTACGCCTCCAGCCCCTGCTGCACCTGCCTGCCGACGGGCGTGGCGGGGTCCGGCTCCGTCATGCTCAGCAGCCGCTCGCCCTCGTGCCGGATGACGGCGGCGTAGAACTGCCGCTTGGCCGGGAAGTAGTGGTAGAGCAGCCCGCGCGAGACGCCGGCGCGCTCGGCGACCTCCTCGATCCACACGTCGTCGAAGGGCCGCTCGGCGAAGAGCTCGGCACCGATCCGCAGCAGTTGCCGGCGCCGCTCCTCGGTGCCCATGCGGGTGCGCGGGCGCCCCGTCTGCGTGCCGCGAGAGCCGGAACGAGCCATCGCGCCACCTTACTTGACACCGGTCCTGCGCTGCCGCACGCTGCGTACTGAACCGAGTTCAATAAGGGAGGGCACGATGGCGAAGCCGTTCTTACGCACCCGTCCCGGACCCTGGCCGGAGCTGCACCGCATCCCCCACCCGCCCCACCGGCTGCCGGTGCTGGGCGACGTCTTCGGCATCACCCCCGCGACGCCCGTACAGGACTCGCTGCGGATGGCCCGGGAGCTGGGGCCGATCTTCCGGCGCAAGATCTTCGGGCTGGAGATAGTGGTGGTCTCCGGCGCCGAGCTGGTCGCCGAGCTGACGGACGAGTCGCGCTTCGCCAAGCGGGTCGTGCTCGCCGTCCACAACCTGCGCGACCTCGGCGGCGACGGCCTGTTCACCGCGCACAACCACGAGCCCAACTGGCAGCGCGGCCACGACATCCTCGCGCCCGCCTTCACCCGCGGGGCGATGGAGCGCTACCACCCCGTGATGCTCGCGATGGCCCGCCGGCTGACCACCGCCTGGGACGCGCACGCCGCCGCGGGCACCGCGGCCGACGTGTCCGCCGACACGACGAAGCTGACCCTGGAGACGATCGCGAACACCGGCTTCGGCTACGACTTCGGCTCCTTCGAGCGCACCGAGCAGCACCCCTTCATCGCCGCCATGGTGCGCTCCCTGCGCCACGCCCAGGGCAGCAACGTGCCCCGGCCGTTCAGCCCGGTGAAGAGGCGCGGGCCCGGCCGCCGGGGCACGGCCGACAACGCGTATCTCACCGCCGTCGTCGACGAGGTCGTACGGGAACGCACCGCGCACCCGGACCCGGACGCGCAGGACCTGCTCGGCCTGATGCTCAACACCCGCCATCCGCGGACCGGCGAGCGGCTGTCGCCGGAGAACATCCGCTACCAGATCCTCACGTTCCTGGTCGCCGGGCACGAGACCACCTCGGGCGCGCTGTCCTTCGCGCTGTACTACCTCTCCCGCCACCCCGAGGTGATGGCCCGCGCCCGCGCCGAGGTGGACGAGGTGTGGGGCCCGGCCGGGGAGCCGTCGTACCGGCAGGTGAGCAAGCTGCGCTACGTGCGCCGGGTGCTGGACGAGTCGCTGCGGATGTGGCCCACGGCGCCCGCGTTCACCCGCGCCGCGCGCACGGACACGGTGCTGGGCGGCGTCCACCCGATGCGCGCGGGCGCGTGGGCCCTGGTGCTGATCCCGGCCCTGCACCGCGACCCGGCGGTCTGGGGCCAGGACGCCGACCGCTTCGACCCGGACCGCTTCCTGCCGGAGCGGGTACGGGCCCGGCCGGGGCACGTCTTCAAGCCCTTCGGCACCGGGGAGCGGGCGTGCATCGGGCGGCAGTTCGCGCTGCACGAGGCGACGCTCGTGCTGGGGCTGCTGCTGCGCCGGTACGAGCTGCGCGGCGACCCCGGCTACCGGCTGGAGATCGGCGAGCGGCTGACGCTGATGCCGCGCGGTTTCACGCTGGCGCCGGTCCGCAGGACCGCCGTGCCCCACCAGGCGCCGGGTCCGGCGGCGGAGCCTGCGGGCTCACCGGGCTGACGCGGCCGGCCCGGCCGACTCGCCGGCGGAGACGCGCTCGTGGTCCCCTTCCTCGGCGCCTTCCGGCATCGGCGGGGAGGTGCTCGGCCGTCCGGACTCGGTGCCGGGCCCGTGGGACGGGCTCCCGGTGGGCGGCCGGGTGCTGCCCGTGGGTTCGGGGCTCGGGCTCTGCGTACGGCCGCCGCCCGGCCCCGGCGCCGGCGGGTTGAACCGCTCCCGCGGCGGCTCCGGCATCTTCCGGTCCTGGCCCGGCTGCCCGCCGACCGGCCGCTCGAACCACAGGTTCGTCGTGACGTCCACGATGACCAGGGTGGACAGCGCCCGCTTCGCCGGCGTGACCACGACGACCCGCGACGGCCGGTAGCCGCGCCAGCCGGTGCCGCCGTAGCGGGCATCGCCGCTCAGCCGCTCCGGCGCCGCCAGCGGGCTGCCGCTTACGCACCGCACCCGCGGCACGCCCCTGTCGTCGACCAGCACCGCGGTGCCGGCCTGCAGCACCGACTGGTACGCGCTCGCCTCGCCGTCCGCGAAGCCGTGGCCGGCCAGGCGGGTGTCGGCGCGCAGCAGCACGGAGGTGAGCGAACGCAGATAGCCCGGCAGGCTCCCCTCGTCGACCCGCAGGGTCTGCGCGAACGCCGCCTGCTTGCCGGCGTCCCGGCTGAGGAACGTGAGCAGCTTGTCGACGTCGCAGCTCGCGACGTTCCGTACGCCGCCGTACAGCCCGTCCTGCCCGCCCGACACCACCTGGTGCGTGCGCGGATCCGCCGGCGGCGCGCTGTCGGGCGCCGCGGCGGTGGGCGCGGGCGACGGGTCGGCGCCCTCGGGCGTCGCCGTGGTCGGGGTGAACGGGTCGTGCCCGCGGTCGTCGACGGGCTGCAGCACCAGCTCCGCCGCCGGGTCGGCGGCGGCGGCCCGGCCGCCCTGCCCGGGCGCGGCGCAGGACGCCGCGGCGACCGACAGCGCGAGGGCGACGGCCGCCGCGCCGGCGAGGCGCGCGGAGCGCGGCAGCCGCGGCGCGGGACGCGCGGAGCGCGGGACACGGCGCGGCGGCAGCGGTGCACGGCGCGCGGAACGCAGACGGGGCACGAGGGTCTCCCTATCGGGGCCGGATGGACACCTTCCGAGGCCATTGTCTGAATTGTTACCAGGATGTGCGCAAGCTGAGAGCCGCCATCGGCGCGACGCCGCCCGCGCGCCGCGGCCTGGGGCGCTGCCGCTACCGTTGACGTGGGAGAACGGCCTGCCGGAGACCGCGTGAGCTGCAGGGAGCACCGCATATGACCGAACGCAAGCCGCCGGGCGTGAGCTTCGAGTCCTGGATCGACCGGCAGATCCGCGAGGCGGCCGAGCGGGGCGAGTTCGACGACCTCCCCGGCAAGGGCAAGCCGCTCGCGGACCTCGACCGCCCGTACGACGAATTGTGGTGGGTCAAGGCGAAGATGGCGCGCGAGCAGTTGTCCGCGCTGCCGCCCTCCCTCGCCGTGCGCAAGGAGGCCGAGGCCGCGCTTGAGGCCGTGACCAGGGCGCACAGCGAGAAACAGGTGCGCGAGATCGTCGCGGAGGTCAACGAGAAGATCCGCGCGGCACACCGCGCGCCCGCCGTCGGCCCGCCGCTGAAGCTGGCGCCGCTGGACGCCGACACGCTGGTGCGCGAGTGGCGTGAGGGACGCGAGGGACGCAAGTAGCGGGTACGGAACGACCGGAGGCACCGCCTCCGCCGGCCCGTCAACGCGCGCGGAAGCGTCGGTCGTTGGTGGTAGGGTCCCCTCGAAACGTCAAGCCGTACGCAAGCGCACGGGGTAGACGCAGTCCCGGGGGGAACTGATCCGTAGGTCACCCCTGCGCGGCCATTCCGCCGTCCCGACCAGACGGCGCGGCAAAGGGCGTCCGGCCCGTACCCGGACACGGGCGCCATCGCACCGCTTCCGGCCGGATTCCGCCACCGCACCACCGGCGGCCCCGGCCCGGCTCACCCCCGGCGGGTGACGCGGCCCGGGACGCTGCGTACCGACCCCGCCACCGCCTCCGGACGGCGCTGCTCATCGGCACCAGTCGTCCGAGAGGGGGAGCCGGTTGACCACCCGACGGCAGTTCCTCGCGGCCTCACTCGCGGGCGCCGGCGTCGCGGCGCTGACCCCCGCCCCGCTCGCCGCCGCACCCGGCAGCCCCCGCGGCGACCGCCCCAACATCGTCCTGATCGTGGCCGACGACCTCGGCTACGGCGAGCTCGGCTCGTACGGCCAGCAGCTCATCCGCACCCCCCATCTGGACCGCCTCGCCGCCGACGGCCTGCGGTTCACCGCGGCGTACGCCTCCGCGCCCGTCTGCGCGCCCTCGCGCGCCTCGCTGCTGACGGGCCTGCACAGCGGCCGGGCCCGCGTCCGGGAGAACCCGATGCGCGGCATCCAGCCGGCCATCGGCGCCGACGACACCACCGTCGCCGAGCTGCTGCGGGCGCGCGGCTACCGCACGGCGTGCATCGGCAAGTGGGGCTTCGGACCCGAGGAGCCGGACCAGCACAGCCACCCCAACTACCGCGGCTTCGAGGAGTTCTACGGTTATCTGACGCACCGGCACGCCCACTACTACTTCCCGCCGTACCTGTGGCACAACAACCGCCGCGTGCCGCTCACGGGCAACGGGGACGGCGGGCGCGGCACGTACGCGCCCGACCAGTTCTCCACGCGCGCCGTGGAGTTCATCCGCACCCACGCCGAGGAGCCGTTCTTCCTCTACCTCTCCCCCAACGTGCCGCACGCCCCGAGCACCGTGCCGGACACCGGCGAGTACAGCGACACGGACTGGAGTCCGGCGGACAAGGGGCACGCAGCGCAGGTCGCGCACTTCGACCGGATGGTCGGCCAGGTGATCGAGGAGCTGTACGAGCAGCGCATCGCCGAGGACACCGTGGTGATCGTCACCAGCGACAACGGCCGCCACGAGGAGGGCGGCGTGACGCCGGCGCTCTTCCAGCGCGAGCGCCCACTGCGCGGCTACAAGCGGAACCTGTACGAGGGCGGCATCCGGGTGCCGCTCATCGCCTGGTCCCCGTACCGCATCCGGCGGGGCGTCGTGAACCGGCCGACACCCCACATAGACCTGCTGCCCACCCTCGCCGAGCTGGGCGGCGCCCCCGCGCCCCGGGACGTCGACGGGCTGTCCATCGCACCGCTGCTCACCGGCACCGGACCGGCGTCCCGGCACGCGTTCCTGTACTGGTACCGCAACGAGCGCGCCTCGACGCCGCTGGCCCGCGCCGCCGACCACGACCGGATCGGCCGGATCTCGGAGGCGGTCCGCGCCGGCGACTGGAAGGCGGTGCGCTTCGCGCCCGGCAAGGACCGCACCGCGCCGGACGACCAGTGGCAGGTGGAGCTGTACAACCTGGCGGACGACCCCGCCGAGTCCGTCGACCTCGCCGCACAGCGGCCGGACGTCGCCGCCCGGCTGGTGCGGGTCATGCGCCGGGAGTGGCACGACTCGTACGGCCGCGAGCCGTTCGGCGTACGCATCGGCGCCCCGCCCTACGCCGAGCCGGGCCGCGCGCTCACCGTCACCGCCACCCTGTACAACGGCTCCGGCACGCTGTGGACCGAGCCGCGGGTGCAGGTGCAGGTCCCCGAGGGCTGGCAGGTGCGCGCCGCGACCCGCCGGCCGCGCGGCCGGCTGGCGCCCGGCGCCGAGGTGGTCACCCGCTGGCGGGTCACGCCGCCGAAGCGCGCGCCCGCGGGCCGCTGGGAGCTGAGCGCGCGGGCCTTCGCGCGGTGCGCGGGCGGGCCGTTGACGTACCGGACGCGCCACGCCGTGCTCACCCCGCCGGCGCAGGGCGGCTACTTCGGCGACCTGCCCTGGCTGACCTGAGGGGCGGGCCGTCAGGGACCGGCGGTCACGGGGCGGTCATCACGGGCGCGGGATGTTGCGGAGGTTGGAGCGGGCGAGGTCGAGCATCGTGCCGACGCCGCCGTCCAGGACCGTGCGCCCGGCGGCCAGCGCGAAGCCGCGCACCTGCTCCAGCGTGATCCGCGCCGGGATCGACAGCGCGTGGGAGTCGGTGATCAGCTCCACCAGCGCGGGGCCCTTGGCCGCCAGCGCGTCCCGCAGCGCACCCTCGACCTCACCGGGCTTCTCCACCCGCCAGGCGGGGATGCCGACGCCGCGGGCGATGGCGGAGAAGTCGACCGTGCTGTGGTCGGTGCCGTACGCGGGCAGGCCGTCGACCAGCATCTCCAGCTTGACCATGCCGAGCGAGGAGTTGTTGAAGACGACGGTCTTGACCGGCAGGTCCTGCTGCCTGACGGTGATCAGCTCGCCGAGGAGCATGCCGAGGCCCCCGTCGCCGGAGAGCGAGACGACCTGGCGGTCGCGGTCGGCGCTGGCGGCGCCGATGGCGTGCGGCAGGGCGTTGGCCATGGAGCCGTGGGTGAACGAGCCGATGACGCGGCGGCGGCCGTTGGGCGTGAGGTAGCGGGCGGCCCAGACGTTGTTCATGCCGGTGTCGACGGTGAACACGGCGTCGTCCGCGGCGAGCCGGTCCAGCACCCGGGCGGCGTACTCGGGGTGGATCGGCACGTGCTTCTCGACGTTCGAGGTGTACGCCTCGACGACCTTGGTCAGCGCCCGCTCGTGCTTGCGCAGCATGGCGTCGAGGAAGCGCCGCTCGCGCTTCTCGCCCAGCAGCGGCTGCAGCGCGTCCAGGGTGGAGGCGACGTCGCCGTGCACGGCGACCTCCAGGGGCGTACGGCGGCCCAGCCGGGTGGCGTCGATGTCGATCTGGACGGTCTTGCGCTGGGGCAGGAAGGCGTCGTACGGGAAGTCGGTGCCGAGCATGACGACGAGGTCGGCCTCGTGCAGCGCGTCGTAGCAGGCGCCGTAGCCGAGCAGGCCGATCATGCCGACGTCGTACGGGTTGTCGTACTGGATCCACTCCTTGCCGCGCAGCGTGTGCCCGACGGGCGCCTTGACCGTCTCGGCGAGCCGCATCACCTGCGCGTGCGCGCCGCGTACGCCCGCGCCGGCGAACAGCGCGACGCGGTCGGCGGCGTTGACGGCGTCGGCGAGCTCGCGCACGGTCTGCGGGTCGGGCACGATCGAGGCGGGCCGGGCGCAGGGGACGGTGTGTCCTGTGGGGTTGGCGGCCTGCTTGTCGGCGATGTCGCCGGGCAGGACGAGCACCGCGACCTCGTTGGCGCCGACGGCGTGCTGGGCGGCGATCCGGGCGATGCGGGGCATCTGCTCGGGCTGGGAGATCATCTGGCAGTAGCCGGACGCCTGGTCGAAGAGCTTCTCCGGGTGGGTCTCCTGGAAGAAGCCGCTGCCGATCTGGGTGGCGGGGATGTGCGAGGCGATGGCGAGGACGGGGGCGCCGCTGCGCTGCGCGTCGAACAGGCCCTGGATGAGGTGGGTGTTGCCGGGCCCGCAGGAGCCGGCGCAGGCGGCGAGCCGGCCGGTGACCTGGGCCTCGGCGGCGGCGGCGAAGGCGCCGGCCTCCTCGTTCTGCACGTGCACCCACTCGATGGCGCCGTCGCTGCGGCGGATGGCGTCGACGAGCGGGTTGAGGCTGTCGCCGACGACGCCGTAGATGCGCTGCACGCCGTACTGGAGCAGGACCTCCACGAGCTGGTCGGCAACCTTGGCACTGCTCATCGCGCTCTCCTCGCATCGGCTGCGCTGCGTCCGGGGCAACGGGTTCGATCGTAAGCGATCACCGGCGAAGCGGACGTCACGCGCGTCGGCGTACGTCCTGGCCGCGGGTGCGGCGCGCGGGCTATAGTCCGAAACTAGCGCCGCTAGTTTCAATGGGGAGGCCCGCCGTGCGCACCGTTCACTTCGCCGCCGCCCGCCGCACGCCGATCGGGAAGCTGCGCGGATCGCTGTCCGCCGTACGCCCCGACGACCTCGCCGCGGGGGTGATACGCGGACTCCTCGACGGCGTCCCGGCGCTCGATCCGGCCCGTATCGACGACGTCTACTGGGGCGCCGCCAACCAGGCCGGCGAGGACAACCGCAACGTCGCCCGCATGGCCGTCCTCCTCGCCGGCCTGCCCGAGTCCGTCCCCGGCGCCACCCTCAACCGGCTCTGCGCCTCGGGCCTGGAGGCCGTCACCGCCGCCGCCCGCACCATCGCCGCCGGCGAGGCGGACGTGGTGCTGGCCGGCGGCTCGGAGTCGATGAGCCGCGCGCCCTTCGTCCTGCCCCGGCCGGACGAGGCGCTGCCGCGGGCGCTGCCGACGGCCGACACGCGGCTCGGCTGGCGGCTGGTCAATCCCCGGATGGGGGACCTGAACGGGCTGCTGGCGATGGGCGAGACCGCGGAGGAGGTCGCCGAGCGGTACGGGGTGGGGCGGGCCCGGCAGGACGAGTTCGCGCTGCGCAGCCACCGGCGCGCGGCGGCGGCGCGGGCGGCGGGGCACTTCGACGCGGAGCTGCTGCCGGTCGTACGGCCGGACGGCGGTGCTGCGGTGACCGCGGACGAGTGCGTACGCGAGGACACCTCGGCGGCGCAGCTGGCGGAGCTGAAGCCGGTGTTCCGGCAGGGCGGCAGCGTGACCGCGGGCAACTCCTCGCCCATGAACGACGGGGCGGCGGCGCTGCTGCTGGTCAGCGAGGAGGCGCTGACGTCCCTGGGCCTTGAGTCCCTCGGCCGGTACGCGGCCGGCGCCTCGGCCGGCGTCCACCCCGACGTCATGGGGATCGGCCCCGTCCCGGCGACGCGCAGGGTGCTGGACCGGCTGGGCTGGTCGGCGGCGGACGTCGAGACGGCCGAGCTGAACGAGGCGTTCGCGGCGCAGGCGCTGGCGTGCGTGGACGAGCTGGGGCTCGACGAGGAGACGGTCAACCCGGACGGCGGTGCCATCGCCCTGGGCCACCCGCTGGGCTGCTCGGGCGCGCGGATCCTGACGACGCTGCTGCACCGGATGGTGCGTACGGGCGCGCGGCGGGGACTGGCGACGATGTGCGTCGGCGTGGGGCAGGGCTCGGCGGTGCTGGTGGAACGGGCCTGAGGGACCGCACCCGGCAACCGCCCGCGCCACCCGCGGCGACAGCCCACAAGACGCCCCCAGGCCCGGCAAGGCGATACGCCCGGAGTGACCAGCAGTTGGCACGCGCGACGGCGGGCCACTCCCCCGTCTGCGACATCGCTCACCTCTCCCGGGTGGGCAAGGGGATCTCGAAGTGCACGGTGGTCACGCCAGGGCCGTGCTCGCCGGTGGTGCGGGCGTCAAAGATCTCCTTGGCCAGGCTGCGCCAGAACGCCTCGGCTCCGTCCACATCGATGTTGGTGTGCAGGTAGATGCTCTCGTAGCCGGGGGTTTCGGCGACAAAGTCGCAGGCTGCATCGACCAGGGCGTGGGCAAGCCCGCGTCGTCGGTGCTCGGGGTGCACGTAGACGCGGACCAACTGGGCGGTGGGGCCGGAGGGGTAGCGCTCAGCGAGCCAGCGCGGGTGCGGAGGGTGGGCCGGGCCGGCCGAGCGGACTCCGGTGGTGGCCACCACCGTGCCGTCGTGCTCGGCCACCAGGAGCAGGTGTCGAGGGTCGGTGAGGTAGGTGCCGGCGATGTCGATGACGTCCGCATGCCACTCGGGCACATATCCGTAGCTGAACTCGCGGTAGATGGTGTCCATCATGACGCGGCGTGCTCCGGGAACATCGCTCGGCGTGGCGGGGCGTAGCACGTACGCGCCGTGGGTGCGCTCGTTCATGGTGAGCCTCTCTGTGCGGCGATCTGCCGCACACCGTACATGACATTGAAAATGATTTCCGTTAGCGTGTGCGCGTTGCCTCGCCACGAAGGACTCCTGCCATGTACGACATCTCTGACCGACGCCTCCTCTCTCCCTCGCTGCACCGGCGCGGGTTCATCGCCGCCGCGTCCGGCACGGCCGCCGTGGGAGCACTCGTGCTCGCCGGCTGCGGCTCCCCCGAGACCGGCGATGCGGGCAAGGGCGGCGCGCCGCGGCGCGGCGGGCGGCTGCGGGCCGCGTTCGCCGGCGGCGGCCTGAGCGAGACGCTGGATCCGCATCTCACGAACCTGTTCGCCGACGCGGCCCGGTCCAAGGCGCTCTTCGACCAACTCGCCGAGTACGGCGACGACCTGTCCCCCCGGCCCCGCTTGGCTGCGCGGTGGGAGCCGAACAGCGGGCTCGACCGGTGGCAGATCACCCTGCGGGAGGCGGAGTTCCATGACGGCCGGGCCGTCACCGCGAAGGACGTGCTCTACAGCTACCGGCGGATCGCCGACCCGGATAACGCCTTCCGCGCCAAGGCGTCGCTGGAGCCCATCGACCTCGACGCAAGCCGGGCGGTGGGCAAGCGGACGGTGGAGTTCGCACTCAAGCGTCCGACCGCCGAATTCCCCAATGTGCTGGCCGCCTTCGGCGCGTACATCGTGCCGGAGGGCAAGCAGGACTTCGACAAGAAGCCGGTGGGCAGCGGCCCGTTCCGCTTCGACTCCTTCACCCCCGGGCGGTCCGCGGTCTTCCGCCGCAACGACGCCTACTGGGACGGCGCACCCTACCTGGACGAGCTCGAATTCGTCGTCGCCAACGAGGAGTCCGCGCGGATCAACGCGTTGCTCGGCGGGCAGGTCGAGTACGCCCACGAGCTGAACCCCGCCACGGCTCGCGCCCACGAAGGCAAGGGGCAAGCGGAGATCATCCGGCTGCGGGGCAGCGCCATGCAGGCGTTCGCCATGAAGACCGACCGGCCGCCGTTCGACGACCCGCGGGTGCGGGAGGCGTTCTTCCTCATCGCCGATCGCAAGGAGCTGCTGGAGGGCGCGCTGTCCGGCGCCGGCGAGGTCGGGAACGACCTGTTCGGCAAGGGGTACGAGCATTACGCCGAGGAGCTGCCGCAGCGCCGGCAGGACCTCGACCGGGCGCGCAGCCTGCTCAAGCAGGCCGGTGCCGAGGATCTGCGCCTGACCCTCGACACCTCGCCGGTCGCCGCCGGCTTCACCGAGGCCGCCACCATCTTCCGCGACCAGGCAGCCAAGGCCGGTGTAACGATCAAGGTGCGCAACGGCAGCAAGGATACGTACTGGAGCGACATCCTCGACTCCGGCGTCCTGTGCTGCTACCGCTCCGGCGCCATGCCGATCGAAACCCACATATCCCAGCGGCTGCTCACCGACTCCACGACCAACGCCACCAAGTGGCAGCACAAAGACTTCGACGCGCTCTACCAGCAGGCCCAGTCCACGAGGGAGCGGACGGAGCGTTCCGCGTTGTACGCGCGGATGCAGCGGCGGTTGCACGCCGAAGGCGGCTTCCTGGTCTGGGGGTTCGCCGACTGGATCGTCGGCACCACCAGCCGTGTCCACGGCGTCGAGCGCAACGCACCCGCCAACACCCTCGACTGGGCACGCTTCGACAAGGTCTGGCTCGCGTGAGCGGATGGCGGTCGTTCGTCATCCGTCGGCTGCTGCTGGGCGCCGGGCAGACCGTAGCCGTAGTGCTGCTGGTCTTCATCCTCACCGAAGCGCTGCCCGGCGATGCGGCCGTGGCGCTCGCCGGCGACAATCCGGACCCGGCCCGCATCGCCGCCATCCGTGAGCAGATGGGGCTGAACCAGCCGGTGCACGAGCGGCTGACGGACTGGGTGGCCGGTCTGCTCCACGGCGATCTCGGCACCTCACTGGCCTCCGGCCGACCGGTCGGCGGCTATCTCGCCGACGGGCTCGGACCCACCTTGCTGCTGGCCAGCGTGACCCTCACCCTCCTCGTGCCGCTGGCCGTCGGGCTCGGCGTGCTGGCTGCCCGGCACCGCGGCCGGTGGGTGGACCGGCTGGTCAGTGCCACGACACTGGGCCTGTATGCCGTGCCGGAGTTTGCCCTGGGCGTGCTGTTGATCAGCGTCTTCGCGCTGCGTCTGGGCTGGTTGCCGCCGACCGCAGTGGGCAGCGGCGCCGATCTGCTCGCCCACCCGACGATGTTGGTGCTCCCGGTGCTGATGCTGCTGGCCCGGCCCGTGTGTTCGCTGGCCCGGCTGGTGCGTGCCGGGATGATCGATGCACTTGCCTCGCCGTATGTGGCCCAGGCGCGTCGGTACGGCCTTTCCGGCGCCCGCATCCGCTACGCCCATGCCCTGCCCAACGCCATCGCGCCGGCCACCCAGCATCTGGCGCGCACCGTCGACTGGCTGCTCGGCGGGGTGATCGTCGTCGAGGCCCTGTACGTCATCCCCGGCCTCGGCACCGTGCTGCTCAACGCCGTCGCCGAGCGTGACGTGCCGGTGGTCCAGGGGCTCGCGGTGGTCTTCGGGCTCACCGCCGTGGTCCTCAACCTCGGTGCTGACCTGGTCACCCGCCGCCTCGCACCGCGTACGGGGGCGATGGCATGACGCAACGCGATGTCCGCACGACTCCTGTCGCGGTCGGCGGCCAGCGACCTGTGCGCCTCATCCTCGGGCTCACCGTCCTCGGAGTGCCCCTGCTGCTGGCGCTGCTCGGGCCGCTCCTGGCGGGCGATCCTGGGCCGCGCAGCACCTCCTTCACCCTCGGTGACGGGCACTGGCTCGGCACCGACTTCACCGGCCGCGACGTCTGGCGGCAGGTGCTGCTCGGGGGCCGCTCCGTCGTTCTCGTCGCGCTCGCCGCCACCGCTCTGGCCTATCTTGCCGCTCTCCCGCTCGGGCTCGTCAGCGCGCTCAGTCGGCGCGCCTGGCTGGAGGAGTTGCTGATGCGGCCGCTGGACGTGCTGCTCGCCGTGCCCGCACTGCTGGTCATCCTGCTGGTGGCCACCGCCACCGAGCCGGGCCCGGTGGGCCTGACCTTGCTGGTGGCCCTCGTCAACGTCCCGGACGCCGCCCGCATCGTGCGTGCTGCCGCCGCGGAGGCGGCCACACGACCGGCCGTCGAGGCGCTGCGCATGCAGGGCGAGACCCGGTGGCGGATCGCCGTCGGCTACGTCTGCCGGTCCATCCTGCGCACCCTGGCCGCCGACGCAGGCGTGCGGCTTACCGGTGTGTTGTATCTGGTGGCCACCGCAGCCTTCCTCGGTGTCGGTGTCGCCCCTGACACCGCCGACTGGGCGGTGATGGTCGACCGCAACCGCACCGGGCTCTTCGTCCAGCCCTGGGCCGTCGTCGTCCCCGCCGTTCTCATCGTCACCCTGACCATGGGCGCCAACCTGCTCTTCGACGCCCTCCTCGACCGGCGGAAAGGCACGCGTACATGACCCCTGCGGCGACCATCAAGGACCTGAGTATCCGCCTCGGCGAATACCCGATCGTGGACGGCGTCAGTCTCACCGCCCGACCCGGCCGGATCGTCGCGCTCGTCGGCGCCTCCGGCAGCGGCAAGACGACCACCGGGCTGGCCCTCCTCGGCGAGCACCCGCCGGGCGCCCAGGTCAGCGGCACGGTGGAAGTCCCCAGCGGCCGCATCGGCTACGTACCCCAGCACCCGGCAGCCGTCCTCAACCCCGCTCGCCGTATCGGCGCCCTGCTCCGCGACATCGCCCGCACCCAGGTACGCGGCCTGCCACGCGGCGAGCGCCGCGCCGAGGCGCGGTCACGGATGCTGCGGGCACTGGCCACGGTCCAGCTGCCCGACGCCGAGAGGCTGCTGCCCCGCTACCCCTACCAGCTCTCCGGCGGTCAGCAGCAGCGCGTCGTCATCGCCCAGGCCTTGCTGCTGGGGGCGGAGGTGCTGGTCGCCGACGAGCCCACCACCGGCCAGGACGCGGTGACAAAGCGGCACATCGTGGACCGCCTGGCTGCCGTCGCCGAACAGGGCATCGCCGTCGTCCTGCTCAGCCACGACCTCCACGCCGTCCGCGCCCTCGCCGACGAGGTACACGTGATGCGCACCGGCCGAATAGTGGAGTCCGGATCACCGGCCCGGCTGTGGCACGCCCCCGCACACCCCTGGACCCGCGAGCTCCTCGCGTCGCCTCATCCGCCTTCCACCGCAACCACGGCCCCCGCGGCGACCGCCGTGCTCCAGGCCCACGGCCTCGTCGCCCGGCACCACCGCACCGTAGTGCTCAACGTGCCCGCCCTCACTGTCCACGCCGGCGAAACCCTGGCCATCGTCGGCCGCTCCGGCGGCGGCAAGACCACCCTCGCCCGTTGCCTGGCCGGCCTGCACGATCACTATGACGGCACCATCCGCCTCGACGACAGGCCGCTGCCCCGCAGCCTCCGCCACCGTACCCGTGCCCAACTGTCCGCCGTCCAGTACGTCTTCCAGGACGCGCGGGCCGCCTTCGACGAACACCATCCAGTCCTCGACCAGGTCGCCCGCACCGCCATCCGGCTGCGCTCCGCCGACCGACCTGCCGCCCTCGGCGAAGCCACTGCAACCCTCGCCGACCTCGGACTTCCCGAACACCTCGTCCGCCGCACCCCCGATCGTCTGTCCGGCGGCGAGCTCCAACGCGCCGCCCTCGCCCGCGCCCTCCTCGCCCGCCCCCGGATACTGCTCTGCGACGAGATCACTTCCGGACTCGACACCATCGCCCGCCGCAGCCTGCTCGATCTCCTGACCCGCCTCCTGAGCGAGCGGGACGACATGTCCCTCGTCCTCATCACCCACGACCTGGACACCGCTGCCCGCGCCGATCGAATCGCCGTACTCGACCACGGCGAACTCATCGAGCAGGGCTCGGCCCGCCAGATCCTCGACACCCCGCAACACCCCTTCACCGCGTCCCTCGCCGACGCCGCGGCTCACACCCACGTGGATGCCACCGGCGATCCGGCCGCGAGCATGCCAGGCAGCCAGGACGCTCACCGGTCCTGAGGGTCGTGCCAAGACGACCGGGCGCGTCGCCCGGTTCTGCTGCCCCGGCCCACGCCTCGCTGGCGAACCCGATCGAGGCCGGAGCAAACCCCCGGATCAGGTCGAACCCGTACACCACTTCCCAGGTAGACGACCGTCATCCTGACCCCCTGGCGGCAAGCCGGGCAGTGCGGTGACTGCACTCTGTGCACCGCCGCCGTGCCCCGGGAAGCCGCCGGGCACGGCTGGCGCACAATGGCCTCATGGATCTCCGCATCTTCACAGAACCGCAGCAGGGCGCCTCGTACGACACCCTCCTGACGGTGGCCCGCGCCACCGAAGACCTCGGCTTCGACGCCTTCTTCCGCTCCGACCACTATCTGAAGATGGGCGACGTGAGCGGCCTGCCGGGCCCCACGGACGCCTGGGTGACGCTGGCGGGCCTGGCCCGCGAGACGCGCCGGATCCGGCTCGGCACGCTGATGACCGCCGCCACCTTCCGGCTGCCGGGGCCGCTGGCCATCCAGGTGGCGCAGGTGGACCAGATGTCGGGCGGGCGGGTCGAGATGGGCATCGGCGCGGGGTGGTTCGAGGAGGAGCACACCGCGTACGGGATCCCGTTCCCGAAGGAGAAGTTCGCCCGGCTGGAGGAGCAGCTCGCGATCGTGACGGGCCTGTGGGGTACGCCGACGGGCGACACCTTCAGCTACTCCGGGACGCATTACGAGCTGAAGGACTCCCCCGCGCTGCCCAAGCCGGTGCAGGCGCCGCTGCCGGTGCTGATCGGCGGCATGGGCGCGAAGCGGACCCCGGCGCTGGCGGCCCGCTACGCGGCGGAGTTCAACGTGCCGTTCAGCTCGGTGGCGGACACCGAGCGGCAGTTCGCCCGGGTCCGCGAGGCGGCCGAGGCCGCCGGCCGGGCGCCGTCCGACCTGGTGTACTCCAACGCGCTCGTCGCCTGCGTCGGCAAGGACGACGCCGAGGTGGCCCGGCGCGCGGAGGCCATCGGCCGGCAGGTGCCGGAGCTGAAGGAGAACGGCCTGGCGGGCACCCCGGCGGAGGTGGTCGAGAAGATCGGCCGCTACGGCGCCGCCGGCTCCCAGCGCTGCTATCTCCAGATCCTCGACCTGTCGGACCTGGACCACCTGGAGCTGATCGCCGCCGAGGTGCTGGGGCAGGTGGCGTAGGCGAGGGCGGCGCGCCCCGGGCGGTCCGGTGGTCCGGGGCGCGCCGGGGCGGTCCCGGGGCGTAAAACCGCTGGCGGGCGGCGGTCGGGCCCGGCGAGGATGGCCGGGTGGAGCGCGGCGATGTGCTGGTCGGGGAGCACACCATCCTGGCGGTGGTGGCGGGTTCGCGCGCCTTCGGCCTGGCCACGGCGGAGTCCGACACCGACCGGCGCGGCGTGTACGTCGCGCCGACCGAGTGGTTCTGGCGGCTGGAAAAGCCGCCGCAGCACTGGGAGGGGCCGCTGCCCGAGCAGTTCAGCTGGGAGGTGGAGCGCTGCTGCGCGCTCGCGCTCGACGGGAACCCGAACCTGCTTGAGGTGCTCCACTCCCCGCTGGTCGAGCGCTGCACGCCGCTCGGCGCGGAACTGCGCGAGCTGGGCCCGGTGTTCCTGTCCCGGGCCGTCCACCGCACCTTCGGCCGCTATGCGTACGGCCAGCTCGCCCGGGCCCGGGCGCGCCGGGAGCGCACCGGCGAGGTGCGGTGGAAGCACGTGGTGCACCTGCTGCGGCTGCTGCTGAGCGGGGAGGCGCTGCTGCGCACGGGTGAGCTGTGCGTCGACGTCGGCCCGTACCGCGAACGGCTGCTCGCCGTCCGGCGCGGCGAGCTGACCTGGGACGAGGTCACGGCGTGGACGGCGGAGCTGTCCCGCCGCCTCGACGAGGCGCTGCCCGCGAGCCCGCTCCCGGAATCCCCGGACACGGCCCGCGTGGAGTCCTGGCTCACCTCGGTACGCCGGCGCGGCCTGGCCGCCGCATAACGCTTGGCGCCGACCTCTTGACCTGCCTCCGGGCCAACTTCTATGTTCACCGGACAAGAGGTAGAACGTAGGACCTCCCACGACCTCGCCTATCCCCGGGACAGGGACGGGCGTGGCGCCATCCCCCTGCTTTTCCCCTCCTGGAGGAACCGTGAGCGACGTATCACCAGAGCCGGGCGTCGGGCGCCGGCGAGTGCTGCAGTACGGCGGGGCGCTGAGCGCCTTCGGCGTCATGGCGCCGGCGCTGGCCGCCTGCTCCGGCGGTCCGGACTCG
Organism: Streptomyces sp. CNP082; assembly: GCF_059570535.1. NCBI lineage: Bacteria > Bacillati > Actinomycetota > Actinomycetes > Kitasatosporales > Streptomycetaceae > Streptomyces > Streptomyces sp. CNP082. Next base: position 58,552 of record NZ_JCANSZ010000010.1, on the reverse strand, counting down.
ACCTCCGACACCGGCGGGGGCGGCGGCAGCGACTCCGTCACCGCCGTCATCGGCTACGGCAACGACCAGAGCTGGGACCCCACGCTGACCGCGTCCGCGTTCTCCGTGGCCGCGAACCACCACATCTTCGAGGGGCTGCTCGACACCGACCCCATCACCCGCGAGCCCTTCCCGGCGCTGGCCACCGAGGCCCCCGCCGATCCCGGGGCCACCACCTGGTCGTTCACCCTGCGCGAGGGTGCCACGTGGCACGACGGCAAGCCGGTCACCGCAGACGACGTGGTGTTCACCTTCGACCGGGTACTCGACACCAAGACCCAGACCCTCGCCCGCGGGTTCTTCTCCTCCTGGCTGAAGGAGGTCAAGAAGACCGGGGACAACAGCGTCGACCTGGTGCTCAACTTCCCCTTCCCGGACGGTCTTTCCCGGCTGACCCTGGCGAAGATCATGCCCAAGCACATCCTGAGCAAGGCCGGCGCCTGGCAGGACCTCGACACCGGCGTGCCCGAGGTGTGCGTCGGCTCCGGCCCGTACAGGATGACGGCCAACCAGCCGCTGTCGAACACCTCCTTCGAGGCGTACGCGGACTACAACGGCCCGCGCAAGGCGAACTTCAAGAAGATGAACTGGCTGTCCATCGTGGACGCCGCACCCCGGGTCGCGAAGATCTCCGGCGGAAGCGCCGGCGCGCAGATCGCGGACAACATCCCGTACGCCAACGTCAAGCAGTTGGAGCAGGACGGCCTCACCGTCGAGGGCGGAGCGGGCATGAACCACATGTTCCTGCTCTTCAACACCGAGAAGGCGCCCTTCGACGACGTGCGCGTGCGCCAGGCGCTGCACTACGCCATCGACACCGACAAGATGATCGAGGCGGGCCTGCGGGGCTACGGCAAGGCCGCCACCTCCTTCCTCGACGAGGGCAACCCCACGCACCGCGAGGCCAGGACCGTCTACGGCTACGACCCGGACAAGGCCAAGGCGCTGCTGAAGGAGGCCGGGGTCAGCGGGCTGAAGGTGACGCTCATGGCGACGACCGTGAGCTGGATCGCGGACTGCATCCCGACCATCAAGGAGTCCTGGGACGCCATCGGCGTGGAGACCACGCTGGAGCCGCAGGAGACCTCCGCCCTCTTCACCAAGCTGGACCAGAAGGCGGACTACCAGGTCGCCGCCTCCGCGTCGAACCCCAACCAGCTCGGCATCGACCCCGACCTGATCCTCCGTTACAACTACACGGCGGACAACGTCTGGATGCAGTACTCCCGCTGGTCCCAGGCGCCCGAGGCCAAGGAGCTGTTCCGGCTCATGGACGCGGCCACGCGCGAGCCCGACCAGGAGAAGAAGAAGACGATGACGCAGGAGTACCTCGACGTCATCGCGGAGAACGCGGTCATCTACCCCGTGGTCCACAACGAGCTGCTCACGGCCTGGGACGACGGCAAGATCACCGGGATCCAGCCGCAGCCCTACCCCGGCATCAACCTGCTCAAGGCCAAGCCCGCGTAGCGCGGCACGTCCTGTCCGTCAAGCTAGGAGCTCACGTACGTGGCCCAGATCGCCAGGATGCTGCTACGCCGCATCGCCCTGCTCGTCCCGCTGATGCTCGGCGTCGTGCTCTTCGTCTTCCTCGTCATGCGTTTCTCCGACGTCGACCCGGCGGTGGCGCACTTCCAGGGGGCCAACCCCACCGAGCAGCAGCTCGAGGACTACCGCGAGGAGCACGGGCTCAACGACCCGCTGCCCGTCCGCTACGCCGCGTTCGTCGGCGATCTGCTCAAGGGCGACATGGGTCTCAGCGTGCTCAACGGCAGACCGGTCATCGACCAGGTGACCACCGCGCTGCCGTTGACCATGCAGCTCACCTTCATCGGTCTCGCGCTCGCCATCGTGCTGTCGGTGCTCTTCGGGGTCACGGCCGCGATCTACCGCGACCGGGCCCCGGACCAGATCATCCGCGTCGTGTCGCTGGTGGGCGTCGCCGCCCCCGCCTTCTGGGTGGCGCTGCTGCTGATCCAGTATCTGGCGGTGGAGTGGGGGTGGTTCCCCAGCGGGGGGTACGTCAATCCGGGCGACTCCTTCACGGGCTGGCTCAAGACGATGACGCTGCCGGCCATCGCGCTGTCGCTGCACGTCGCCGCGCAGCTCACCCGCATCGTCCGCACCGCCGTGGTGGAGGAGCTGGACAAGGACTACGTGCGCACGGCGATCGGCAGCGGGCTGCCGCCGGTCGTCGTGGTCGGCCGCAACGTGCTGCGCAACGCGCTGGTCAACCCGCTGACCGTGCTCGGGCTGCGGGTGGGCTATCTGCTCGGCGGCACCGTCGTGATCGAGACGATCTTCTCGCTGCCCGGCATGGGCACGTTGATGATCAACGCGGTGAAGAACGGCGACCCCGCGGTCGTGCAGGGCGTGGTGCTCACCGTCGCCGTTGCGTTCCTCGTCGTCAACCTCGTCATCGACATCCTCTACCTGCTGGTCAACCCCCGTCTGAGGAGTGCCGCCTGATGCTCACCACCCTCGGGGGCCGCAAGCAGCTCGCAGAGCGGCTGTCCCGGCCCGGCCTGCGGCTCCGCGGGCTGGGGCGGCTGCCCTGGATCTCCCGGATCTCGCTGGGGCTGATCACCCTCGTCGTGGCCGTCGCGGTGTTCGCGCCGCTGCTCGCCCCGCACGACCCGCTCGACCAGCAGGGGCAGGTCGACGGCACCGGGCACCCCTCCGGTGACCACTGGATGGGGCAGGACAGCCTCGGCCGCGACATCCTCAGCCGGCTGATGTACGGGGCCCGCTGGTCGCTGATCATCGGCCTCGGCGCCACGCTGCTCGCGCTGGCCGCCGGGGCGGTACTCGGCGCCGTCGCCGCCACCTCACGCAAGGCGGTGGACGAGTTCGTCATGCGCTGCCTGGACGTCGTCATGGCGTTCCCGGGGATCGCGCTGGCCGCGGTGCTCGTCGCCGTGTTCGGCGGCAGCATCCCCGTGCTGGTCTGCGCCATCGCGTTCCTCTATACGCCGCCGATCGCGCGGGTCGTCCGGGCCAACGTGCTCGACCAGTACGGCGAGGACTACGTGATCGCGGAACGGGTCATCGGGGCCCGTACGCCGCACATCATCGTCAAGCACGTCGCCATCAACTGCGCCGCGCCGATCCTGGTGTTCTGCACCGTGCAGGTCGCCGAGGCGATCGTCTTCGAGGCGTCGCTGTCCTTCATCGGCGCGGGCGTCCGCCCGCCGGACCCGTCCTGGGGCAGCGTCATCGCGGACGGCAAGAACATGGTGCTGCTCGGCGGCTGGTGGGCCACGGTCTTCCCGGGCCTGCTGATGCTGCTGACCGTGCTGGCGCTCAACATCCTCTCCGAGGGCATATCCGACGCCTGGGCGGCGCCCGCCTCCCGGCAGTCCACGGGCGTGCCGGTCAAGCAGGCCGGCGCCGAGGACCGGATCGAGGCCGCCGCGCCCGGCACCGGCAAGGTGCTGGAGCTTCCGGGGCTCGCCGAGGCCGCGCGGCGGCTGCGGGAACGGGCCCGCCCGCTGCCCGGCGGCGAGCCGGTGCTGTCGGTCAGGGACCTGGCCATCGGCTTCGACAAGCGGCACTCCGGCGTGGACATCGTGGACGGCATCAGCTTCGACATCAGGCCCGGTGAAGTCCTCGGCCTCGTCGGCGAGTCGGGCTGCGGCAAGTCGCTGACGGCGCTGACGGTGATGGGCCTGGAGCCGGACGGCGCGCGGGTCCGCGGGAGCGTCGTCTTCGACGGCCGGGAGCTGGTCGGCACGCCGATGCGGGTACGCCGCAAGCTGCTCGGCCACGAGATGGCGATGATCTACCAGGACGCGCTCAGCTCGCTCAACCCGGCGATGACGATCCGCGCGCAGTTGGGGCAGCTGATCCGGCGCGGCGGCACGCGCACCGCGACCGAGCTGCTGGAGCTGGTGGGCCTGGACCCGGACCGTACGCTGCGCAGCTATCCGCACGAGCTGTCCGGCGGGCAGCGGCAGCGGGTGCTCATCGCCATGGCGCTGTCGCGCAACCCGAAGCTCATCGTCGCCGACGAGCCGACCACCGCGCTCGACGTCACGGTGCAGGCGCAGGTCATCGAGCTGCTGCTGCGGCTGCGCGCGGAGCTGGGCTTCGCGCTCATCCTGGTCAGCCACGACCTGGCGCTGATCTCCGACGTCACCGACCGGGTGGTCGTCATGTACGGCGGGCAGATCGTCGAGACCGGCGTCACCGCCGACCTGGTCGAGACGCCGTCCCACCACTACACCCGCGGGCTGCTGGGCTCGGTGCTGTCGCTGGAGTCGGCCCAGGAGCGGCTGACGCAGATCCGCGGCGTCGTGCCGTCGCCGGCCGACTTCCCGGCCGGCTGCCGGTTCGCCGACCGCTGTCCGATGGCCAGCGCCGTGTGTCTGGAGACCGCGCCCGGACTCGTCGGCGAGGAACGCAGGCACGAGGTGGCGTGCCACCACCCCGCGGCCGAACCGGCACCAGAACCGGCGGTCACGGCCGCGGGCGAGGCGGAGAAGGAGGCGCTGCGATGAGCGCGAAGGACAGCGGCGGCCCGGGGACGGCCGGCGATCTGGCCAAGGAGGCCGTGGACACGAAGCCCGTGGACAGGGAGCCCCCGGTCAAGGAGCCCCTGGACAAGGGGGATGCGGCAGAGGGTGCCGGTGCGGCGCCGCCGCTGGTCACCGTGCGCGACGCGCACGTGGTGCACCGGGCGCGCACCGGCGGGCTGTTCTCCCGCGACCGGGTGTACGCGCTGACCGGCGCGGACCTGACGATCGCGGCGGGCGAGACGGTCGGCGTGGTCGGCGAGTCCGGCTGCGGCAAGTCGACGCTGGCGAAGGTGCTGGTCGGGGTGCAGGCCCCGACCGCCGGCACGGTGGAGTTCCGGGGCCGCGACATCTGGGGGATGGACGCCGGCGAGCGGCGTACGGCCATCGGCACCGGCGCGGGCATGATCTTCCAGGACCCGTCGACCGCGCTCAACCGGCGGCTGCCGATCCGGCAGATCCTCCGCGACCCGCTCGACGTGCACCGCCGCGGCACGTCCGCGCAGCGCACCGAGCGGGTACGGGAGCTGATGGCCCTGGTCGGCCTGCCGCCGGTGCTCGCGGACGCGCTGCCGGGCCAGTTGTCCGGCGGGCAGCGGCAGCGGGTGGCCATCGCCCGCGCCCTGGCGCTGGAGCCGGACCTGGTGGTGGCCGACGAGCCGACGTCGGCGCTCGACGTGTCCGTACGCGCCCAGATCCTCAACCTGCTGCTGGATCTGAAGGAGCGGCTGAACCTGGCGCTGGTGTTCGTCTCGCACGACATCCAGACCGTGCGGCGGATGAGCGACCGCGTCATCACCATGTACCTGGGCAGGATCGTCGAGGAGGCGCCGGCGATGGCGCTGGGCTCCGGCGGCGAGGGGCCGCAGGAGCGCCGCGCGGACACCGCCCGGCACCCGTACACCCGGGCGCTGTTCTCGGCGACGCCGGGGCTCCTCGACCCCATCGACCCGATCCCGCTCGTCGGCCCCGTGCCGTCGGCCACCCGGCCGCCGAGCGGCTGCCCGTTCCGTACCCGGTGCTGGAAGGCCACGCAGGAGTGCGCCGCGGCCATGCCGGACGTCACGCAGGCAGCCCACGCTCACCGGTTCCGCTGCCACCATCCGGTGGCCGCCGGGGAGAGCACCCGTGATCTCGTGATCCAAGCGAAGGAGAACGCATGACCCGTCCCACCCACCTGACCGGCGTCGTACCGCCCGTCTGCACCCCCCTGACGCCGGATGCCGAGGTGGACACCGCCTCGCTGATCAGGCTGGTGGACTTCCTCGTGGCCGGAGGGGTCGACGGACTCTTCGTGCTCGGCTCGACCTCGGAGGCGGCCTACCTCAGGGACGAGCAGCGCAGGACGGTGGTGGACACGGTGGTACGGCACGTCGGCGGCCAACTGCCCGTGCTCGCCGGCGCGATCGACATGACGACGCCGCGGGTGCTCGACCACGCCCGCAGCGCGCTGGCCGCCGGTGCGGACGCGCTCGTCGTCACCGCCCCGTTCTACACCCGCACCCACCCGGCGGAGATCGACCGGCACTTCCGCGAGGTCGCCGGCCGCGCCGAGGCTCCGGTGTACGCGTACGACCTGCCGGTGTCGGTGCACACCAAGCTCGGCCCCGACCTGGTGCTCCAACTCGCGGCCGACGGGGTGCTGGCCGGGCTGAAGGACTCCAGCGGGGACGAGACGGGGCTGCGCCGCGTCATCGTCGGCGCCCGGGGCAAGGCGGCGGGCTTCTCCGTGCTCTCGGGGTCCGAGACGACGGTGGACAGTGCCCTGGCGATGGGCGCCGACGGCGTCGTGCCCGGCCTCGGCAACGTCGACCCGCACGGCTACGTGCGGCTGTACCGCAGCGCCCGGAAGGGCGACTGGGAGACGGCCCGTACCGAACAGGAGCGGCTGCTCACGCTCTTCGGGATGATCAGGAGCGGCGACCTGGCGCGGATGGGCATGAGCTCGTCGGCTCTCGGCTCGTTCAAGGCGGCCCTGCACCTGCGCGGGGTCATCGACTGCCCGGCGACGATGCTGCCGCAGATTCCGCTGGACGCCGAGGAGGTGCGGCGGGTGGAGAAGCACCTGGCCGCGGCGGGACTGCTCTGACGGCTTCCGGTCCCGCCGTACGAGAGCGGGAGGGACGGGAGAGGCGGGAGAGGCGGGAGGGGCGGGGGCCACGGGGGGTGGACCCGTCGTCCCTCCCGCCGGTCTCATCCCCCGCCGCCGACGGGGATCCGCCCCTTGCCGCCGCCGGTCTCCGCGGCGGCCTCCTCCCCGGCCCCCGGATCTCCCGGGTCCTCCGGGCCCGCCGCGGTCTCCGGGCCGGCGGTGACGGGGGCGGCGGCGCGGGCCGGCGGTTCGAGGTGCAGCTCCGGCAGCAGCCGGTCGGCCCAGCGGGGCAGCCACCAGTTGGCCCGTCCCAGGAGCGTCATCGTCGCCGGCACCAGCACCATGCGGACGATCGTCGCGTCCGCGAGCACCGCCACCGCCATGCCGACGCCGATCATCTTCACCGTCACGTCGGGGTCGATCGCGAACCCGGTGAAGACCGCGACCATGATGGCCGCCGCGCTGGTGATGACGCGCCCGGTCGCCGCGAGGCCGCGCACGACGCTGCCGTGCGGGTCGCCGGTGGCGAGCCAGTCCTCCCGGATCCGGGAGAGCAGGAAGACCTCGTAGTCCATGGACAGGCCGAACAGGATGGTGAACATCAGGATCGGCACCCAGCTGGACACCGGCACGTCGTGCGGCAGGCCCAGCAGGCGGGCGCCGGTGTCGGTCTGGAAGACCACGGTCATCACGCCGTACGCCGCGGCGACCGACAGCAGGTTCATCGCCGCCGCCTTCAGCGCCACGACCGGCGCCCGGAAGAGCACGGTGAGCAGCAGCAGCGAGAGTCCGACGACGAACGGGATGACCACCCACAGGCGGGTGGCGAGCCGGTCGGAGATGTCGGCGAACACTGCCACAAGACCGGTGGCCTCCGCGCCCTCGGGCAGCACGTCGGCGCGGAGCCGGTCGAGCAGGTCCTGGGTGCGCTCGTCCTGCGGTCCGGTGGTGGGCGTGACGAGGATGACGGCGGCGTCGCCGGCCTCGTTGACGCGGGGCGGCGACACGGCGGCCACCCCGTCGGCCGCGGCCAGGTCGTCGCCGAGCGCGGGCAGGGCGTCCGCGGGTACCTCGGCGAGGTCCACGGCGATCTGCAGCGGGCCGTTGGCACCCTCGCCGTACTCGGCGGCCACCAGGTCGTACGCGCGCCGCGTGGTGTTGGAGTCCGGCTGGCTGCCGGCGTCCTGCGGCCAGGTGCGCATGCCGAGGACGGGGGCGGCCAAGGCGAGGAGCACGACCAGCGCGCTGAGGCCGAAGACCACCGGGCGCTTGGTGACGGCGCGGGCCCAGCGCTCGGTGAGGGTGGCGCGCGGCGGCGCGGACCGGACGGCGGCTCCCCCCGCTGCCCCGGTCTGCGCTGCCCCTTCGACCTCTTCGGCTTCTCCGGCTGCTTCGGCCTCTTCGGAGCGTACGAGTCCGAGCCGTTCGGCCCTCGGCAGCACGCGGTGTCCGGCCAGCCCGCACAGCGCCGGCACCAGCGTCAGCGCGGCGGCCATCACGGCGACGACGGTGCAGAAGGTCGCGTAGCCGAAGGACGCGAAGACCGCGACCGTGCTGAGCCGGAGCCCGAAGAGGGACAGCAGGACGGTGGCGCCGGCGATGAGCACGGAGACGCCGGCGGTGGCCGTCGCCTCCGCCGCCGCAGCGCGCGGCGCGAGGCCGCGGCGCAGCCCCTCCGCCTGCCGGCCGACGAGCAGCAGCGCGTAGTCGATGCCGACGCCGAGGGCGACCATGGAGGCGACGGTGGGCGCGATGTTGCTGACGTCGGTGGCGGCGGAGAGCAGCGCCACGCCGGCGAACCCGACGCCCAGCCCGGCGATGGCGACGACCAGCGGCAGCCCGGCCGCGGTGAACGAGCGCAGGGCGAACAGCAGGATGATCAGGGCGGCGCCGACGCCGATCATCTCGGCGGTGATGGCGGGCTTGGTGACGTTCTCCGGTACCTGCCCGCCCAGTTCGACGTCCAGGCCCGCGTCCTCTGCGGGGGCGGCGGCGGCGCGCAGCGCGTCGGTGCCTTCCGAGCCCTTGATGTCGGTGACGGGGATGCGGTAGTTGACGCTGATCAGCGCCGTGTCCCCGTCGCGCGAGAACACCGGCTCGTCCACCACGGACGCGCCCTCCACATCCGCGAGCCGCCGGCGCACCTCGTCGAGCACGCCCGCCGGCAGGCCGTCGCCCGATTCGTCGTGGACGACGACGCGCGCGTTGGCGCCGGACATCTCCGGGAAGGCGTCGGTGAGGAAGTCGGTGCCGGCCTGGGAGGGGGTGCCCTCCACGCGGTAGTTGTCGTGCGGGGTGCCGCCGAACGCCCCGGCCAGGGTGAAGAACGCGGCGATGGCGACGAGCCAGGCGGAGATCGTCCGCCAGGGGTGCACCGCACAGGCGCCGCCGAGGCGGCCGAGCAGTCGGGTCATGACCGTTCCTTGCGCAGATCCGATCGATTCCGATCACACGGTGCGGGGGGCCTCTTGCAGGCGACTTGGAGAACTCTTGGAACGGGCCGGAGGGCTTCCGGCGCAGCTCGGCGCGTCCGGGGTCCCGCCCGGGACGGTTGTCACAGGGGGCTGGCACGATGCGGGGCATGCCGACTCCGCTTGTGTGGGTTCCCGCCGCCCATGACCACGAACTCGCCCTGGACGGAACCGTCCTCAGATGCCGTAAGTCCGGCGGTGACGTGCTGCGGTCAGTCCCCAGGGCCGTGCGCGGCAGCTCGGTGGGAGAGAAGCTGTCCGAGTTGCGCGAGCGGTTGGTGCGGCACGAGGAGGAGTGCCGGTCCACCGTGGAGTCCTGGCTGCTGGCCGGCGTTCCGGTGCCCGCCGCCCTGCTGGCCCGCGTGTGGCCCGACCCGGGCTGACGGTCCGCGCTGGAGCACCTCGTGGTGGTCGTCGGCGGGCGGACGGGCCTGCTGACGGAGGTGACCGACGAGGGTCGTACCGCCCTGGTTGGCCGGGACGGTACGGCGCACGCCCCACCGGTGGGCCCCGTGTCCCTGCCGCATCCGGTCCTGCTGTCCGACGCGGAGGGCCTGCCGGGAACTGCGGGAGCTGGCCGTCCGCCGCACGCTCGGCGGCCTGCCACCCTGGCCCGAGATGCTCAAGCAGCTCGCCAGACTGGCCAAGGCCGCCGGCCTCGACGCGGCTGCCGAACTCGGGTCCGTGCTGGGAGCCCTCGTAGAAGCGCCCACCCTCTGGCGTGCCTCAGACGGCTTCTGGACCTCGATGCCCGACGACCCGGGACAACTGCGGGACCAGCGGATGATGGCCGAGCGGCTGGCGGTGGCGTGCAGGCGTCTGCTGTCCGGATGACGGCGCCGGGGTGATCAGTGGCCGGAGGCGGTCCAGGGTCGGGGCCGTGACGGGGATCAGGCGGCAAGCGCGGCCCGGGCCGCCTGCGCGTCGGCCAGCCACTGCGGCGCCTGCCAGCGGCGCGCGACGACGGCGGCGTGCGCGTAGTGGCCGGCGGCCTCGTCCGTACGGCCCAGCAGCCGGGCGAGGTCGCCGAGCGTCTGGGCGACGGGCCGCATGGCCAGGCACATGCTCGCGGCCCCCGCGACGACGTTGCGCAGCGGCAGCAGCTCCGCCAGCAGATCCGGGGCCTCGTCCCGCTCCTCCAGCCCGACCACGGCCAGCGCGCGGGCGGTCAGGAAGAGCGAGTAGAAGAAGTCCTGCCTGATGGGCGGCCGTTCGGCGCGGACGGCGCGGGCCTCGTCCGGGCGGCCGGCATCGATCAGGGCCAGCGCGAGGGAGTCGCCGGCGAGCGCCCCGTACTCCTCCGCCGCCGCCCGCAGCTCCGGCAGCGCCGCCGCGGGCCGGCCCTGCCGCCAGCACAGCGCGAAGCGCGACACCGTCCACATGGCCGCCGCGTGCGGGGAGCCGTTGGCGCGCAGCCGGGCGACGGCCTCGGCGTAGCCGCGCTCGGATGCTGCGAGGCGGCCCTCGGCCATGCGCAGCGCGGCCAGTTGTACGTGCCCGACCGCGGTGGGATCGCTGAGCCGGTGGGTCTCGGCGATCTCCAGCCCGCGGGCGACGTGCCCGCGGATCGCCACGACGTCGCCGCGGACGGCGGCGGCCCCGGCGGCCAGGTACTCGGCGAACCACGCGTACGCGGGCAGGCCGTGGTCCGCCGCGAGCTGCGCCAGCTCGGCGGCGGTCTTCTCGCGCGGCGCGGGGTCGAACTCCCAGTCCATGACCCGGCTGTAGGTGGCGAGCACCTGGGCGAGCAGCCCGGGGTCGTCCAGGCCGCGGGCCAGGCCGACGGCCTCGGCCGCCGCCGCCCGCCCCGCGTGGGCGGGTCCGGCGGCGCTGTCGAGGGTGGCGGCGAGGGCCTCCAGCAGCCGGCAGCGGGTGGCGTCGGCGAGCGTGCGGTCGGCCAGCAGGCGGCGCAGCGCGGCGACGGCGCGGGTGTCCTCGTGCGCGTACGTCCGGGGCTCCCAGGCGGCGGGCTCTGTCCAGGCGGTCAGCGCCTCGACGAGCAGGTCGTCACGGCCGTGCCGCTCGGCGACGTCCATGGCGCGGGCACGGATGCCCTGGGCCTCGACGACCGCGCCGCCGCGGGCGCGCGCCTGCAACTCCAGCCCGAGCAGGGCGACGAGGCGGGCGGGGGCGTCCTCGGCGGCGAACGCGGCGGGGTGGCGCTCCACGCAGGCGGCGGCCTGGGCCAGCAGTCCGGCGGCGGTGTCGTGCGCGTAGCGGCGGCCGGCGAGGCCGGCGGCGCGGACGGCGTAGTCGACGGCGGTGCGGGCGGTGGCGGTGGCGGGGGCCTGGAGGTGGTGGTGGGCGATGGCGGAGACGTCGTCGGGACGCAGCTCGCGCAGGGCCCGGCCGAGCGCGGCGTGCAGCCGGGCGCGGCGCAGGCCGCTGAGGTCGGCGTAGAGGGTGTCGCGTACGAGGGCGTGGGCGAAGCGGATACGGCCGGGGCCGGGTTCGGTGAGCAGCCCGGCGGCGAGGCCGGCGTCGAGTCCGTCGAGGACGGCGTCTTCGTGCGGCGGGGGTGGGGCCGGGGTGTCGGCGGGGTCGGCGGGAGGGGCTGTGCCGGGCGAGGGGGACGGGGTGGCGGCGGGCGCGGCGGCGGGGGCGGGAGCGCGTTCGGGGGCCGGTTCGCGCGTGGCGCCTGCGCCGGAAGCGGCGGCGCGGACCAGCGCCTCGACGTCCGCCTCGCGGCCGGCCACGGCGGCGAGGCGCAGCACGGACAGCGCGGCGGGCGGCAGCCGGTCGAAGCGGCGCCGCAGCACGTCGCGTACGCCGTCGGGGACGGTGCGCAGCGCGTCGGCGGTGACGGTGCCGGCGCTGAGCATGCGGGCGGTCTCCAGCAGGAAGAACGGGTTGCCGCCGGTGCGTTCCGCGAGGGCGGCGGCCGTCTCGGCGTCGACGGGGGCCAGCGCGCGCACCAGCCGTACGGCGTCGGGCGGCGCAAGCCCGGCCAGGGGCAGCCGCACCGGCGCGCGGCGGGCGAGGACCGCCTGCACGGCGGCGAGTTCGCCCTCCTCCGGGCGGTAGGCGGCGACGATCAGGAGCCGGCCGGCGGGCGGGTCCTCGGCGAGCCCGGCGAGCAGCGCGAGGGTCTCGCGGTCGGCGCGGTGCAGGTCGTCGAGGAAGAGGGCGAGGGGGCGTTCGCGGGTGGCGGCGGCGAACCACGTACGGCAGGCGCGGTGCAGCCGGAACCGGTCGCTGGCCCGGCCGGCGGCGGCCCGCGGGCCGGGGTCGAGCAAGGGGGCGAGGTCGTCGGCGAGCCGGGGGTCGGGCGGCTCGTGCCGGGCGAGTTCGCCGGCGATCTCCTCCCAAGCCCAGGCGGGCGGCGGGCCTTCGGCCTCGGGACACCGGCCGACGGCGGTGACCCACCCCTCGCCGGCGAGCCGCCGTGCGCAGTGCCCCAGCAACCGCGACTTCCCGGCCCCGGCCTCCCCCGCCACCAGCGCGAACCGCACACCCCCGGCGAACGCCTCCCCGGCAGCCGCCCCGAGCGCCGCCACCTCTGCCTCCCGGCCGACGAAGAGCGCGGGCGCCTCGGGCGGCGGGCCGGCGGGGAGAAGCGCGGTGCGGGAGGAGGAACGGGCGGGGCTGCCGTGCGGCGCGGAGGCGCCACCCGGCGGGGGCGGGCCGGCCGCGAGGGGCGCGGCCGGGCCGCCGGAGCCGGGGCCGCCGCGGAACGTGGAGGGTGCGGAAGCGGAACGGGCCGGGCCCCCCTGAGGCGCGGGGACGCCACCGGCCGGGGGCGGCACGTCGGTGCCGTACAGCCCGGCGGTCCCGGGACCGGTGCGGCCGGGCGGCAGGGACCCCTCGGGCGGCACCGCATCGCGGGCCGCCGGGCCCGGGGGCGCCACCGGGCCCGGCGCCCCGGAAGGCGCCGGACCAGCGGCCGGCCCCGGGCCGGCCGGTCCAGCCCACTCCGCCGATGCCGCCCCCGGCCCCGCCTCCGCCCCGGCGGAGCCCGAGCGGTGCAGCAGCGAGGGGCTCACGGCGGGCCCGGAGCCGGGGAGTTCAGAGCCTGCGGCCGGGGGCGCGCCAGCGGGGGCAGCCCGCTCGGCCGGCACCGGCGCGGACGGCACCGGCGCAGCGGGCATCGCGCCGCGCAGCGGCGGCGACGGGGCCACCGCGGGCCCGGGGCCGGGTGGTTCGGGGCGCTCCCCGTCACCCGCCGGCGCCGCGTGCCGGGCGGCGTCGAAGTCCTCACGGGCCGGCGGCAGGCCGTCCCGCAGAACCTCCCAGCGGCGGTTCAGGATCGCGTCTTCCAGTGCCGTCAGTTCCGGCCCCGGCTCGATCCCCAGCTCCTCCCGCAGCCCCCGCCGCACCCGGCGCAGCGCCGCCAGCGCGTCGGCCTGGCGGCTGTCCGTCCACAGGGCGAGGACCAGCAGCCGCCAGCCCTCCTCCCGCAGCGGCTCCTCGCGGGTCAGTGCCTCCGCCTCCGCCACCGCCTCGGCGGGGCGGCCGAGGCGCAGTGTCGCCGCCGCACGGGTTTCGCGGGCGGTCAGCCGGAGGCCGGACAGCCGGGCGGTCTCGGCCGCCGCCCACGGGGCGTCGGCGAACTCCGCGTACGGCTCGCCGCGCCACAGCCGCAGCGCCGCCTCCGCCTCCGTACGGGCCCGCTCCGGGTCCGGGGTGAGGAGGCTCCGGGCCCGGGTGAGCGCCTGCTCGAACCGCCAGGCGTCCACCGCCTCGTCCGGCGGCCGGAAGGCGTAGCCGGGCGGGGTGCTCACCAGCAGCCGGGCCGGGGCGCGGCGCGAGCGGCCCGGTTCCAGTTCGCGCCGGAGGTGGGAGACGTACGCCTGGAGTGAGGACCGCGCCCGCGGCGGCGGGGCGCCGTTCCAGAGGTCGTCGATCATCCGGTCCGCGGAGAGCGTCGCGCCGCGCGCGGTCAGCAGCAGCGCGAGGACGGCACGTTGGCGCGGGCCGCCGAGTCCGGCGGGCACACCGTCGACATCGGCGGCGAGCGGGCCGAGCACGCCTATCGCCACCACGGGGGAATTTTAGGCCGCGCCCGCCGCCACCGGTGCGCCGGGGAAGCCCCCGGGCACCGGTGGCGGTCGAGCGGCGTGCGGCCGGCCAGCCGTCAGGCACCGCCGGCCGCCCGTCCGCCGGCGCCGCCCCCGTCCGGGCACCGGCGGACGCCGTCAGCCGTCGAGGTCGCGCAGGTCGAGCCGGCGGAACTCGATGGTCTCGGACGAGCGGGACACCCCGGTCTCGTACAGGACGCCGATGGTCTGGCCGCTGACCTGCACCAGGTCGGAGTACGCGGCCGGCTGCTGCGACAGCGTCGTCACCTTGGTGAAGTTGAGCCCGGCGTCGTCACTGCGCCAGACCGCGAGCTTCTCCCGCTTCACCGGGTTCGACGGGCCGGAGAACAGCAGCGGCGCCTGCCGCCCGGCCGGCTGCAGCACGCTCGCCTGCACCACGGGCACCTCGTTGAGGTCCGGCTGGACCGTGTAGGGCCGGTCGAGGCTGGTGCCGCCGTCGCTGGAGTAGCTGTCCAGGCGGTTGCCGGTGCTGGTGCCGTTCTGGTCGCGGGTGCTGAAGTACAGGCGGCCGTCGGGCAGTTCCGCGGCGATGTTCTCGTTGCTGTTGATCTCGCCCTCGTACTCGTCGTCGATGAAGCCCATCTGCCAGGTGCGCCCGCCGTCGTCGCTGTAGATGGCGTGGGCGCCGTAGTACTTGGCCTCCTGCCCGGTCTCGGCGGAGCCGGCCGGCGGCGAGGTGGAGTGGTTGGACGGGATGACGAGCCGGCCGCGGTGCGGGCCGTGCCTGAGGGCGACGGCGTGCCCGGGACCGGTCGCGTACCAGCGCCACTCCGGCCGTTTGACGTCGGCGGTGATCTCCCGCGGCTCGTCGAAGGTGCGGCCGTCGTCGGTGGAGCGCTGGACGAAGACACGGCGGCTCTGCTCGGCCGTGACCTCGCCGCGCATGATCTGCGCTTCGGTGACCGCGCCGCTGTTGAACACGGTGAGGAGCACCAGGTCGCCGGTCTCCGGGTCGACGACGGGCGCCGGGTTGCCGCGGGTGTCGCCGCCGCCGGCGGCCACGATGGACATCGGGCCCCAGGTGCAGCCGCCGTCCTCGGAGCGGCGGACGACGACGTCGATGTTGCCGCTGTCCCCGGCGCCCCCGACGCGGCCTTCGGCGAAGGCGAGGAGGGCGCCGCCGGCGGTCTTGACGGTGGCGGGGATGCGGTACGTGTCGTAGCCGCCGTCGCCGGATCTGTAGGGGACCGAGGACGTGCAGCCAGCCGTGCCGGACGCCGTGGCTCCGGCGTCGGCCGCCGCCGTGCCGGGGCCTGCGGCCAGGGTGCCGAGGAGGGCGGTGGCGGAGAGGAACAGGAGGCTTGTCGAGGTGCGCATGCGGCGGCTCCCCAAGTCATGGGACGTAGGAGGTGGGATGTCTGATCGCAAAACGTAGAGGGCTCCGCGGCGCGAGGCAAGCCCCCGGACGCCGGGAGAGATCGCACCAACGTGCGGGCCCGCAGGCGTTCGTATGCGATCGTGGGCGGGAATCGAGCTGGTTGGGCAGGGGAATCGGGTCCGCCTGGGCGCACCTGCGGTGCCCCGGAACGGGCGCAACAGGCGGGCGGAGGAGGCCGGGTGGCGAGCACGGGCGAGATACGGCGGGCGCGGTACGCCGTCGCGGCGGTGTTCGCCGCCCACGGCGCGGTCACCGGCAGCTTCGCCACCCGGGTCCCCTGGGTGCAGGACCACGCCGGGATCAGCGCCGGCCAGCTCGGCCTCGCGCTCGCGATGCCCGCGCTCGGCGCCGCCGCGGCGATGCCGCTCGCGGGCCGGATCAGCCACACCTTCGGCGCCCGCCGCGCGCTGCGCGGGCTGATGGTCATGTGGTGTCTCGCGCTGGTGCTGCCGGCCCTCGCGCCGGGCCTCGCGACGCTCTGCGCGGGCCTGTTCGTGTACGGCGCCACCGCCGGCATGGCGGACGTCGCGATGAACGCGCTCGGCGTCGACGTCGAAGAGCGGCTCGGCCGCTCGATCATGTCCGGGCTGCACGGCATGTGGAGCGGCGGCGCGCTCGCGGGCTCCGCGGCCGGCACCGTCGCCGCGCACACCGAGCTGGACGGCCGGGTGCACTTCGCGATCGCCGCCGCCGTCCTCACCGCGGTCTCCGCCGTCGCCTGCCGCTGGGTGCTGGCACCCGTCGCGCACGCCGACGAGGAACCGCCGCCGCACTTCGCGCTGCCGCCGCGCTCCGCGCTGCTCATCGGCGCGGTGGGGTTCTGCGCGGTGTTCGCCGAGGGCGCCAGCCTGGACTGGTCGGCGGTCTACCTGCGCGACGAGATGGACTCCGCCCCCGGCCTGGCCGCCGCGTGCACCACCGGCTTCGCGCTGACGATGGCCGTGGCCCGGCTGGTCGGCGACGCGGTCGTGGAACGCCTCGGCCCGGTACGCACGGTGCGTGCCGGCGGGGTGCTGGCGACGCTCGGCGGCGTACTGATCGTCACCTCCTCCGTCCCGGCGCAGGCGATGGCCGGGTTCGGGCTGCTGGGGCTGGGCATCGCGGTCGTCGTCCCGGTGGTCTTCGCGGCGGCGGCGCGCTCCGCCAGCGCACCGAGCCAGGCGATCGCGGGGGTGGCGACGATCATGTACGCCTCGGGGCTGATCGCCCCGGCGGCGATCGGGCAGGTCGCGGACGCGACGTCGCTGACGGTGTCGTTCGGACTGGTGACGCTGCTGGCGACGGGGCTCATCGCGGGCGCGGGGCTGCTGCGCGGGCAGCGCTCGGAAACGCGGGCCAAGGCGCCCGGCGCCGTAGCGGATCCGGCCCCGGCGCCCCCGGCGGACTCGTAGGCCCCAACCGCCTGCGTACCAGGGCGCGCACTCCCCTCAGCCCACCGCCTTCGCCGCCGCGCGGCCCGCGGCGCGGCCGGAGAAGAGGCACCCGCCGAGGAACGTGCCCTCCAGCGAGCGGTATCCGTGGACACCGCCCCCGCCGAAGCCGGCGGCCTCCCCGGCCGCGTACATGCCCGGCAGGGGCTCCCCGCCCTCGGTGAGCACCCGCGACGACAGGTCCGTCTGCAGCCCGCCGAGGGACTTGCGGGTGAGGATGTTCAGCCGTACGGCGATGAGCGGGCCGTTCTTCGGGTCCAGGAAGCGGTGCGGGGACGCGGCCCGGATGAGCTTGTCGCCGAGGAAGTTGCGGGCGCCGCGCAGGGCGGTGATCTGCATGTCCTTGGTGTAGGCGTTGTCGATCTCGCGGTCGCGGGCGGTGAGGGTGCGGCGCAGCGCCTCCTCGTCGATGAGCTTGTCGCCGGTCAGCTCGTTCATCCGGCGCACCAGGGCGCCGAGGTCGCGTTCGACGATGAAGTCGACGCCGTTGTCCATGAACGCCTGCACAGGACCCGGCGCCCCGGAGCGCGCCCGGCCCAGGACGTCGCGCACGCTCTTGCCGGTCAGGTCCGGGTTCTGCTCGCTGCCGGAGAGCGTGAACTCCTTCTCGATGACCTTCTGGCTGAGGACGAACCAGGTGTAGCCGTGGCCGGACTTCATGATGTGCTCCAGCGTGCCGAGCGTGTCGAAGCCCGGGAACAGCGGCACCGGCAGCCGGCGGCCGGTCGCGTCCAGCCACAGCGACGACGGGCCGGGCAGGATGCGGATGCCGTGCCGGGCCCAGATGGGGTTCCAGTTCTCGATGCCCTCGGTGTAGTGCCACATCCGGTCGCGGTTGATCAGCCGGCCGCCGGCGGCGCCGGCGACGTCGAGGAGCAGCCCGTCTACGTGCGCGGGGACGCCGGAGAGCAGCTTCTCCGGCGGGGTGCCGAGGCGCTTCGGCCAGTGGGCGCGTACGAGATCGTGGTTGCCGCCGATGCCGCCGGAGGTGATGATCACCGCTTGGGCGCGCAGCTCGAAGGTGTCGGCCGTCTCCCGGGAGCTGGCGGTGCCGCGCGCGGCGTCGCTGGGCCGCAGGATCTCGCCGGTGACGGTGTCGACGGCGTCGGCGCTGCGGGACAGGCCGGTGACGCGGTGGCGGCAGCGCAGGTCGACGCGGCCCAGTTCGGCGGCCTCGCGCACCCGCCGCTCGAAGGGCGCGACGATGCCGGGTCCGGTGCCCCAGGTGATGTGGAAGCGGGGTACGGAGTTGCCGTGGCCCTCCGCGTCGTAGCCGCCGCGCTCGGCCCAGCCGACGACGGGGAAGAACGACACGTCCATGGAGCGCAGCCAGGCGCGCTTCTCGCCGGCGGCGAAGTCGACATACGCCTCGGCCCACTTGCGCGGCCAGTGGTCCTCGTCCCGGTCGAAGCCGGCGGTGCCGAGCCAGTCCTGCCAGGCCAGTTCGCGGCTGTCGCGGATGCGCATGCGGCGCTGCTCGGGCGAGTCGACGAAGAACAGGCCGCCGAAGGACCAGTGCGCCTGGCCGCCGAGCGACTGCTCGGGCTCCTGGTCCAGCAGGATGACCCGGCGTCCGGCGTCGGCCAGCTCCGCGGTGGCGGCGAGGCCGGCGAGTCCCGCTCCGATCACGATGACGTCGGCGTCGTAGGCCATGGCTGCCGCCCTTCGAAGGTTACCGGTCGGTTCAGATCCTGTTGACTGGGCGCCCGCCCGTCAACCGCCGGACACCGGGCTCTTTCCGCCGCCCGCGGGCGGCGCGGGTCGGCCACCGGGTGCGCGGGGGCGTTCGGTTAGGGTCGAGGCCGTGAGCGACCCCGAACGTCCGTCCGCGGTGCGGCTGTGGTTCTCGCCCCGGCGGCTGCGCGCCGAGGGCCGCACGCCGGACTACCGCTTCTCGCTCGCCAACGAGCGGACGTTCCTGGCGTGGGTACGGACCGCGCTGGCGCTCGTCGGCGGCGGCATCGCCGCGGACCAGTTCCTCACCGAGATGTCCCGCCCCATCCGTACGGCCATCGCCGCCGTGCTGCTCGTGGGCGGGGCGGTCTGCGCGGTGCGGGCCGTCAACCACTGGATCCGCTGCGAACGGGCGATGCGCCGCGGCGAGGACCTGCCGGAGTCCCGCTTCCCCGGGCTGCTCGCCGTGGGCACGGCGGTGGCGGCGGTGGCGCTGATCGTGGCGGTGCTGGTCGGGACCGGGCGGTGAGGAACTCCCGGGACCCCGCGGCGCAGCCGGAGCGGACGCGCTTCGCGTGGCGGCGTACGACGCTGGCGTTCGCCGTCGTGGTGGTGCTGGAGATACGGCGGGTGGTGGCCGAGGGCGGCTCGGCGGGCGGGTACGCCGGGCTGTCGCTGGCGCTGTCCACGTGGCTGGTGTTCCTGGCGGTCGGCCAGCGGCGGATAAGCCGTCTGGCCGCCCCGGCACCGGCGGCGATGGCGCCCGGGCTCGTGCTGGGCGCCGGGCTGTGCGTGGTGGCCTCCGCGACGTCCGCGGCCGTGCTGCTCTTCTGACGCCGCTCCCGGCCACCCTGCCCCCGCGCGCCCGAGGTGCGGGCGGCCTCGCGCGCCGGCCTTGTGGTTCTCAGCTCGCAGGGAGCACCACAGCGCAGGCAGGACCGCGCACACGGTCGGCGACACGGTGGTGTGGCTGCCGGAGCAGCGGGTGCTGTTCGCCGGGGACATAGCGGTGTGCGGCGGGTCGCCGTGCGTCGCGTTCGGCTCGCTCGGGGGGTCGCTGCGGGAGCCGGAGCGCCTGGTGGCGAACCTGCACCGGGCGTACAGCGAACTCGCCGGCGAGCCGGAGGGCCGTCCGCTGGACGCCGCGGAGTACCTCGCGGACATGACGGCGCTGAGCGGCGGCGAGATGAGGCCCTGCCACGCCTGACGCCTGCCCGCGGGGCGGCCCGTGCCCACGGGTCTGGACGGCATACCGACCGGTCGGCATTATGGTGGACCGGGTCCGTGCCGCCGGGCCCGCCGACCGCCCCCGGAGGGAGCCCGTATGAGCGACGACCACCCGCCCGGCCTCGACCTCGACGCGCTGCGCCGCCACCTCGACGCGCAGTTGCCCGGGCTCGTCCGCGGCGGGCTGAGCGCCCGGCTCATCGAGGGCGGCCGGTCCAACCTCACGTACGACGTCACCGACGGCACCGGCCGCTGGGTCGTCCGGCGCCCCCCGCTCGGCCACGTCCTGGCCACCGCGCACGACATGGCCCGCGAGCACCGCGTGCTCACCGCCCTGCACCCCACCCCCGTCCCGGTGCCCGGGACGCTGCTGCTCTGCACCGACGACGCCGTGCTCGGCGCCCCCTTCTACGTCATGGAGTTCGCGCCCGGCACGGTGTACCGCAGGGCGGAGCAACTGGTGCCGCTGGGCCCCGCACGCACCCGCGCCGTGGTCGACGGCCTCGTCGACACCCTGGTCGACCTGCACGCCGTCGACCCCGCCGCCGTCGGGCTCGGCGGCTTCGGCCGCCCCGACGGCTTCCTGGAGCGCCAACTCCGCCGCTGGGGCAAGCAGCTCGACGCCTCGCGCAGCCGCGAGCTGCCCGGCATCGACGAGCTGCACGCCGCCCTCACCCGCGACCTGCCGCCCGCCGCCGCGCCCGCCGTCGTCCACGGCGACTACCGCCTCGACAACGTCCTCGTCGACACCGGCAGCACCCCCAGCACCGGCAGCACCGCCGAAGCCGACAGCGCTGCCGGCACAGCCGACGCCGGCAGCACCGTGACCGCCGTCCTGGACTGGGAGATGTCGACGCTCGGCGACCCGCTCACGGACCTCGGCCTGCTGGCCATGTACAGCGCCCCCGCCGGCGCCGACTCCCCCGTCGCCACCACCGCGGACGCTCCCGGCCACCCGACCGCCGCCGAGATCACCGCCAGATACGCCGAGCGGTCCGGCCGGGACGTCTCCCGCGTCCCGTGGTACACGGCGTTCGCGTACTTCAAGCTCGCCGTGATCCTGGAGGGCATCCACTACCGCTACACGCTGGGCCAGACCGTCGGCGCCGGCTTCGACCGCATCGGCGCGCTCGTGCCCCGCTTCATCGCGGGCGGCCTCACCACCCTGCAGGAAGGCTGACCGGTCATGGACTTCGCACCCGACACACGCACCGAGGAGCTGCGCGAGCGGCTGCTCGCCTTCATGACCGAGCACGTCTACCCCGCGGAGCCCGTCGCCGCCGCGCAGCTCGCCCGGCAGGGCGACCCGTGGGTGCACCCGCCGGTGGTGGCCGAGCTGCGCGCCGAGGCGCGCAGGCGCGGGCTGTGGAACCTCTTCCTGCCCGACCCCGCGTACGGGGCGGGCCTGACCAACCTGCAGTACGCGCCGCTCGCCGAGATCACCGGCCGCAGCCCGCACCTGGCGCCGCTGGCGCTCAACTGCAGCGCGCCGGACACCGGGAACATGGAGCTGCTGGCCCAGTTCGCCACCGCCGAGCAGCGCGCGCGGTGGCTGGAGCCGCTGCTGGACGGCGCCATCCGCTCGGCGTTCGCGATGACCGAGCCGGCCGTCGCCTCCTCCGACGCCACGAACATCGAGACCCGGATCGCGCGGGACGGCGACACGTACGTCATCAACGGCCGCAAGTGGTACATCTCCGGGGCGATGAACCCGGACTGCGCCGTGTTCATCGTCATGGGCAAGACCGACCCGTCCGCTGACATCCGCCGCCAGCAGTCCATGGTCCTCGTCCCGCGCGACACCCCGGGCCTGACGGTCCGCCGCGCCATGCAGGTCTACGGCTACGAGGACCATCTGCACGGCGGCCACGCCGAGGTCGTGCTCGACGACGTACGGGTCCCGGTGGCGAACCTGGTCGGCGAGGAGGGCGGCGGCTTCGCCATCGCGCAGGCGCGGCTCGGTCCTGGCCGTATCCACCACTGCATGCGGCTGATCGGCATGGCGGAGCGGGCCATCGAGCTGATGTGCCGGCGGGCGGTGGACCGGTCGGCGTTCGGCAAGGAGCTGGCGCGGCAGGGCGTGGTGCAGACATGGATCGCGGACGCACGGGTGGCGGTGGAGCAGTTGCGGCTGCTGGTGCTGAAGTCCGCGTGGCTGATGGACACCGTCGGCAACCGCGGCGCGCACACGGAGATCCAGGCCATCAAGATCGCCGTGCCGCGGGAGGTCACCGGCATCCTGGACCGCGCGGTCCAGTTGCACGGCGCCGCGGGCGTCAGCCAGGACACGCCGCTGGCCGAGCTGTGGGCGTCGGCACGCACGCTGCGGCTGGCGGACGGTCCCGACGAGGTGCACCAGCGGTCGCTGGCCCGGCGCGAGCTGCGGAAGTACGCGCCGGGGGCGTGAGCCGGCGCGTACGGGCGGGGATGCGGGATCCGCACGGCAGGGATCACAGGGAACGCCGGGATCGCCGGGACCTGCGGCGCGGAAACGTCCCGGCTACGGGCGCAGGGCGCGCAGCAGCAGCTCCGCCAGGTGGTCGCCGACCTCCCGCGCCGACATCGGCCCGTCCGGGCGGTACCAGCTCCCCAGGTGGTGCAGCGCGCCGAAGTGGTAGTCCACCACCAGGTCGGCCGGGGTCGCGGTGGAGAACACGCCGGCGGCCTGGCCCTCCTCGATCAGGCTGCGGAAGCGCTCGTGGTAGCGCCGCCGCTCCGCCCGTACCTCCTTGGACTTCTCCGGGCCGAGCATGTGCATCGAGCGGAAGAAGATGAGCGCGTCCTCATGGTGGTCGACGGTGGTGACGACCACGTCCGCCGCCGCCTCCCGCAGCCGCTGCTCGACCGGGGCGTCCAGCGCCGCGAAGTGGTCGAGGCGCTCCTGCTGGAGCCGCAGCAGGCGGCCGTAGATCTCGTGCAGGAGATCGTCCTTGGAGCCGAAGTAGTGGTAGAGGGCGCCCTTGGTGACCCCCGCGGCCTCGACGAGCTCCTGCACCGAGGTGCGGTCGAAACCGCGCTCGGCGAAGAGCCGTGTGGCGGCGGCGAGCAGCCGCTCCGGCACCGTCCCGCTGTTCTCACCCGTCGTCGCCATGTCCTGGCCCCTTCGTCGTTCCGGCCTCCAGTGTCCGCTGCAGGCGGTTCATGCCCGCCAGCCAGCGGTCCGGCTCTGTGGCGCGCAGGGCACTGTAACCGGCGACCTCGGGGTGGGGCAGGATCAGGAAGCGGTCCTCGGCGATGCCGGCCAGGACGGCGTCGGCGACCTGCTCCGGCGCGATGGCGCCGGGGGCCAGGACCAGGTCCCCGGCGGTGCCGGAGGCGCGGAGCATGTCGGTGCGTACGCCCTGGGGGCAGACCGCGTGCACGGCGACGCCGCGGTGGCGGTACGTCAGGGACAGCCACTCGGCGAAGGCGAGCGCGGCGTGCTTGGTGACGCTGTACGGGGCGGCGCCGGCCATCGACAGCAGGCCGGCGGCCGAGATGGTGGCGACGAACCGGCCCTCGCCGCGTTCCAGCCAGTCCGGCAGCAGCTCGCGCGCGGCGCGCACGTGGGCCATGACGTTGACGTCCCAGGCGGCGGTCCACACGTCGTCCGCGGCCTCGGGCCCGCCGCCGGTGGCGACGCCGGCGTTGGCGCAGAAGAGGTCGACGCCGCCGAGCGCCTCGCGGGCGGCGGGTACGACGCCGGAGGCGTCGCCGGGGAGCGCGATGCCGCCGATCTCGGCGGCGACGTCGCGGGCTCTGGCGGCGTCGAGGTCGTTGACGGCGACCCGGGCGCCCTCGGCGGCGAGCCGCCGCGCCAGCGCGGCGCCGATGCCGGCACCGCCTCCGGTGACCACTGCCCGCGCGTCCCGCACGCTGCCCACGGTGCCCGCCTTTCCACGGCCTGCGACACGGGCAGACTAACCGGTCGGTATGCCGGAGGGAAGGCTCCGGCCCGGGCCGCCACCGGCGCGGGGCCGTTGACAGGGGGCGCGCGGCACGACCATGCTAAGCAGTCGCTTAGACGGTCCCGACGCACCCTCGCCCGCCCCGGGAGGCACGCCATGGCAGAGCCCCGTACGTTCACCTCGGTCGACGAGCTGAAGGGCGCGGTGGGCGAGCAGTTGGGGCACACGGACTGGGTGGAGATCGACCAGCGGCGCATCGACCGGTTCGCCGAGGCGACCGGGGACCACCAGTGGATCCACGTCGACCCCGAGCGGGCCGCGGCAGGCCCGTTCGGCGGCACCATCGCCCACGGCTATCTCACGCTCTCGCTGCTGCCGCTCTTCGGCCCGCAGCTCATCGACGTCGCGGGCGTCCGCATGGGCGTCAACTACGGTACGGACAAGGTGCGTTTCCCCGCCCCCGTCCCCGTGGGCTCCCGGCTGCGGGCGTCCGCCGTCATCGTGGACGTCACCGAGGTCACGGGCGGCGTGCAGCTCGTCGTGCGGTACACGGTCGAGCGGGAGGGCGGCACCAAGCCCGTGTGCGTGGCGGAGTCGGTGGTCCGCTACTCCTTCTGACCGCCCTGCGCCGCGACCATCCGGCCCACCAGGTCCGCGTACAGCGCCCCCAGCTCGTCCGGCGACCGGCTGCCCGCCGCGCTGAACCACCGGGCCACGTCCACGCACAGCGACAGCACCGCCAGCGCCGTCCCCGGCACGTCGGCGACCGCGAACTCGCCGTCCCGTACGCCGTCCTCGATGATCCCCCGCACCAGCCGGTCGATGTCCCGCCGCAGGTCGACGATCTCCGCGTAGTGCTCCGCGCCGAGCGCCGCAAGTTCGTACTGCACGACGCGCGCCGTCGTGTGGTGCGCCGCGTGCCAGCCCACGAAGGCCCGTACGGCGCGCGCCAGCCGCTCCCCCGCCGCGCCCTCGGACTCCGCCGCCGCGGCGATGACCGACCGCGCCCGCTCGTGGCCGACGCGGCTGATGCGGAAGAGCAGCTCTTCCTTGGTCTTGAAGTGGATGTACAGCGCGGCGGGGCTCATCCCGGCGCGGCCGGCGATGTCGCGGGTGGTGGTGGCGTGGTAGCCGCGCTCGGCGAACGCCTCGACCCCCGCGGTGAGCAACCGCTGCGCCGCCTCCGGCTCGACGCCGCCCCAGGCCGCGGGGTCCTGGACGTCCTGCATGCTCGCTCTCCGCTCTCCCGGGTGCAGCGGAGAACACCCTACCCCCGACGCTGAGCAAGCGCTTAGGGCCGTACGGGACCGGGCCGGGCGGCCGGCGCCCCGGCCGTGACCTCGCGGTCGAGCCTGCCGGTTCCCGCTTGGCCCGCCCTAAAATGCACGGCATGGCCCGCCCCCGCAAACCCCTGCTGAGCCGTGCGCGCATCGTCACGGCGGCGCTCGCCCTCGTCGACGCCGAGGGGCTGCAGGCCGTCTCCACCCGGCGGCTCGCCGCCGAACTGGGGGTCAGCGGGCCGTCGCTGTACAACCACTTCACGACGAAGGACGACCTGCTGGACGCCGCGGTCGACGCCGTCGTCGCGGAAGTCGACCTGTCGATGTTCTCGGACGGCTCGCCATGGCCCGGGGCGCTGCTCGCCTGGGCCCGCTCGTACCGGGCGGCGCTGGCCGCGCACCCGAACATCGTGCCCGTCCTCGTCCAGGGCCCCGGCCGCAGACCGGCGGCGCTGCGGCTGGCGGACGCGGTCTTCGGCGGCATGGTCGCGGCGGGCTGGCCGCCGGCGCAGGCCACCCGGATCGGCGCGCTGATGCGGTACTACGTGGCCGGCTCCGCCCTGGGCTCGTTCGCGGGCGGCTTCGTCACCGACCCCGCGGCGTACGACCCGGAGGACTACCCGCACCTCGGCCGGGCGCATCTGCTGGCCGAGCACCGGCGGGAGGTGGACGAGGGCGCGTTCGAAACCGGGCTGCAGGCGCTCGTCGACGGGCTGCAACTGCAGTTCGCCCAGCTCAGCGGGCAGCCTTCGGGCTGGCACCGGCCCAGCGCAGGCCCAGCGCAAAGGCAGCGCAGGGGCAGCGCCGGAGACGGCACCGGCAGGCCGCGGCCGGGGCTATGATCCCGCAATGGCCGACCTGGTACGCGTGATCTACCGCAAGTACGACGGCACCCTGCACTGGAACTCGACCATGCGCCGCCTCGGCGAGGACGAGCACGGCGTGTGGCTCGGCCAGCCGCCCGGCGGCACGACGCGCAAGGGCACGGGGCCGCCCGTGACCTTCGAGTGCGCGCACGTGGCGCTCTTCCCCCGCGGCGCCTGGTGGACCGCCGAGTTCAACGCCCCGCCGAAGCGCACCGACCTCTACGTGGACATCACCACGCCGCCGCGGTGGCGCTCGGCCGCGGAGGTCACCATGGTCGACCTGGACCTCGACGTCGCCCGCCGGCGCGGGGAGCGGGAGCCGCGGCTGCTGGACGAGGACGAGTTCGCCGAACACCGGGTGCGCTACGGCTACTCCGAGGAGACGGTGGCGCGGGCGACGGCGTCGGCCGAGTGGCTGATGGCGGCGGTGGCGGCGGGCACGGGGCCGTTCGCCGGGGCGCACCTGAGGTGGCTGGCGCAGGTTGCGGAGGGCTAGCGGCCGACTGGGGGGGGCGCCGCGTTCTGACCGGTCGGTAACAGGTGGGTCGAGAGGCGTGAATTCGCAGGTCCGGTGTCAGTGGGCCGACCTACGATGGCAGGCATGGCCCGTTCGCGCAGCCCCGTCGCCAGCCCCCTCGCCCGCCCCGTCCCGCCCCGCCCCGCCGGCGGGTGCCGATGAGCGCCGGGACGCCGGGCGCCCCGGCGGACCCGCTGCGCTGGCCGGCGCTGGCTCAGCTGCGCCGGCGGACGTCGATGAAGTGGCGGGCGTATCCGCCCGACGTGCTGCCGCTGTGGGTCGCCGAGATGGACACCCGGCTCGCCGCGCCCGTCGCCGAGGCGGTGCGGGCGGCGATCGACCTGGGCGACACGGGCTATGCGACCGTCGGGCCGTACGCGGAGGCGCTGGCGGAGTTCGCGAAGCGCCGCTGGGACTGGCGGGTGCCGGCCGAGCGGGTCGCCATCGTGCCGGACGTGATGCTCGGCATCGTCGAGGTGCTGAAGCTGATCACGGGCCCGGACGACGCCGTCGTCGTCAACTCCCCGGTCTACCCGCCGTTCTACGCCTTCACCGAGAACCTGGGCCGGCGCGTGGTCGAGGCCCCGCTCGGCGAGGACCGCCGCATCGACCTCGGCGCCCTGGAAGAGGCGTTCACCGCCGCCCGTGCCGGTGGCCGCCGCGCGGCGTTCCTGCTGTGCAGCCCGCACAACCCGACCGGCACCGTGCACACCGCCGCCGAGCTGGCGCAGGTCGCCGCGCTCGCCGGGGCCCACGGGGTGCGGATCGTCGCCGACGAGATCCACGCCCCGCTGGTGCCGCCGGGCACCGGCGTCCGGCACGTGCCGTATCTGACGGTGCCCGGCGCGGAGCGGGGCTTCGCGCTGCTGTCGGCGTCGAAGGCGTGGAACCTGGCGGGGCTGAAGGCGGCGGTCGCCGTCGCCGGCGAGGAGTCGGCGGGCGAGCTGGCGCTGCTGCCGGAGGAGGTCTCGCACGGGCCCAGCCACCTCGGGGCCATCGCGCACGTGGCGGCGTTCCGGCACGGCGGCCCCTGGCTCGACGCGCTGCTCGCCGGTCTTGACGAGAACCGCCGGCTGCTCGGGCGGCTGCTGGCGGAGCGGCTGCCGGGGGTGGAGTACCGCGTTCCGGACGGGACGTTCCTGGCCTGGCTGGACTGCCGCGCGCTGGGGCTCGGGGACGACCCCGCGGCGGAGTTCCTGGAGCGCGGGCGCGTGGCGCTGGCGTCGGGGATCCCGTTCGGCACGGGCGGCGCGGGCCACGCGCGGCTCAACTTCGCCACCTCGCCCGAGGTGTTGACCGAGGCGGTGGACCGGATGGCCACTGCCGTAGAAGCGTCACCCCAGCCGGGAGGCAGGCCATGACCGACGACGTCACCGAGTACCGGCAGCAGGGCGCCGCCGCCCGCAAGCGGGGCCCGGCGGCCCCGCGTTCCAGCTCCGGCTCGGGCGCCGGGTCCGGGTCGGACGCCAGGTCCGGGTCGGGGTCGGGCGCCGGCTCGGGGTCGGGCGCCGGGCCTGAGTCGGGCGCCGGGTCGCCCGCGCGCGACGCCGCGGCCCCGGGCGGCGGGCCCGCGGACCGCGCGCGCGTCCACGCCTTCCGCGACGACGCCCTCGGCGCGCACGACGCCGTCGCCCTCGCCGCGCTCGTCCGCTCCGGCGAGGTCAGCGCCGGGGAGCTGGCCCGCGCCGCCGTCGAGCGGATCCGCCTCGTCGACTCCGAGCTGCACGCCGTCGCCGTCCCCGCCTACGACTCGTACGAGACCGACGACACAGCCACCGGCCCGCTCGCCGGCGTGCCCACCGTGCTGAAGGACAACACCGACTTCGGCGGCCTGCCCACCGGCCACGGCAGCGCCGCCTTCACACCGCACACCGCGCCGCGGCACGCGCCGTTCACGCGCCAGTTCCTCAGCACCGGCATGACGTTCCTCGGCAAGACCCGGCTGCCGGAGTTCGGCTTCAACGCCAGCACGGAGTACGCGGACGACGAGCCGGTCCGCAACCCCTGGCACCCCTCCCACTCCCCCGGCGGCTCCTCCGGCGGCAGCGCCGCGCTCGTCGCCTCCGGCGCCGTGCCGATCGCGCACGCCAACGACGGCGGCGGCTCCATCCGCATCCCCGCCGCGTGCTGCGGGCTCGTCGGCCTCAAGCCGACCCGGGGCCGGGTCGTGGCCAACGACACGGGCCGCCGGCTGCCCATCGACATGGTCGGCGACGGCGTCCTGAGCCGGTCAGTACGCGACACCGCGGCGTTCCTCGCCGCGGCCGAACGGCACTGGCGCAACCCGCGCATGCCCCCGCTCGGCCTGGTCGAGGGCCCGGGCTCACGCCGGCTGCGGATCGGCCTGGTGGCCGAGTCGCCCACCGGCGCCGCCACCGACGCGGCCACGCGCGCGGCCGTCGCCGCCGTCGCCGCGGCGCTGGAGGGCCAGGGGCACACGGTCGAGCCGTACGCGCTGCCGCTCGACGGCCGCTTCGAGCAGGACTTCATCTCGTACTGGGGCATGCTCGCCTTCCTCGCGGGCGCCGGCGGCCGGTTCGTGTACGACCGGCACTTCGACACCCGCCGGATGGACGGGCTCAGCAGGGGCCTGCGGGCGACGTACCTGCGCCGGATGCACACCACCCCGGCGTTCCTGCGCCGCCTGCGCCGCGCGGCGGACGAGGCGTACGACGCGGCGCTCACCCGCTACGACGTCCTGCTGTCCCCGGTCCTCGCGCACACCACCCCGCGCCTGGGGCACCTGTCTCCCAACGTCCCGTACGAGGAGCTGCTGAACCGGCTCCGGGCCTACGTGGCCTTCACCCCCATCAACAACATCAACGGCAGCCCGGCCCTCTCCCTGCCCGCCCCCGCCACCGACCCGGGCCCCGCAGGCGGCATCCCGGTCGGCGTGATGCTCTCGGCGGCGCACGGCGACGAACGCACGCTGCTGGAGCTGGCCTTCGCGCTGGAGGCCGACCGGCCCTGGCGCCGGATCCAGGACGGCTGAGGGGGGGCGGCCCAAGCACGAACGGCCCGCCTGGAAGGGCCGGGTGTGCGTACGCTGGCAGCGCGCTCAGAACACCACGAGCGCCCGGCCCCCGCGTCCCGCGAGCATCGCCTCGAACGCCGCCGGGATGCCGTCGAGCCCGATGCGCGCCGTGACCAGCCCGCCGAGGTCCAGCTCCCCGGCCCGTACGTGCGCGGCGATGGCGGGCAGGTCGCGGGCCGGGTCGCTGTTGCCGTAGACGCAACCGGCCAGCGTGCGGCCGAAGTAGAACAGCTCCAGCGCCGAGAACGACACCCGCTCCTCCTGCCCGCCGATGCCGACGACCGTCGTCCGCCCGCCGCGGCGCGTGCAGGACCAGGCGGTACGGATCGACTCCGCCCGGCCTACGCACTCGATCGCCACGTCGGCGCCGATCCCGCCGGTCAGCGTACGGATCCGCTTCGCGGTCTCGCGCTCCGCGCCCGGCGCCGCGAGGACGAACTCGGTGGCCCCGGCGGCGCGGGCCAGCTCCTCCTTCGCCGGTGAGACGTCGACCGCGACGAGCGGCCCGGCGCCGGCGATCCGGGCGGCCTGGAGCGCGGCGAGCCCCACGCCGCCGGCGCCGAAGACGGCGACCGACTCCCCGGCCCGTACCGCGGCGGCGTGGTGCACGGCGCCCCAGCCGGTGAGCACGGCGCAGCCGAGGAGCGCGGCGTCGGCCAGCGGCACCCCGGCGGGCAGGGGCAGCACGGCGTGCGCGGGGACGACCGTCTCCTCGGCGAAGGCGGCGGTGCCCAGGCCCGGGTAGAGGCCGACGCCGGCGCGGGTCGCGTACGGCTCGGCCGCGGCGGCACCGGAGGCGGTGCACAGCCACGGCTCGCCGAGCCCGCAGTAGTGGCACGCGCCGCAGGACGGCGCCCAGTTGAGCACCACCTCGTCGCCGGCGGCCACCCCGGTGACGCCCTCGCCGGCCGCGACGACGGTGCCGGCGCCCTCGTGGCCGAGCACCGCGGGGGCGGGCTGGCGCAGGGTGCCGTTGGCGAGGGAGAGGTCGGAGTGGCAGACGCCGGCGGCGGCGAGCCGGACGCGCACGTGGCCGGGGCCGGGGGCGGGGATGTCGATGTCGGCGACTTCGAGCGGGGAGCCGATCGCGGGCAGGACGGCGGCGCGGGTCATCTTCTGGCTCCGTAAGGTCGGGGGGCGCGTGGGTGCGTACCTCAGAACTGCAGCGACTTGGTGTGCAGGAACTCCGTGAGCCCGGCCACCCCCAGCTCGCGGCCGATGCCGGACTGCTTGTAGCCGCCGAACGGCGCCAGCGGGTTGAACCGCCCGCCGTTGATGTCGACCATCCCGGTCTCCATCCGCCGTGCGAACGCCACCGCCGTCGCGTCGTCGCCGGCCCACACGGCGCCGGCGAGGCCGTAGACCGTGCCGTTGGCGATGCGCAGGGCGTCGTCCTCGTCCTCGTACGGCATGATCGCCAGCACCGGCCCGAAGATCTCCTCCTGCGCGAGGGCCATCTCCTCGGTGACGTCGGCGAAGACGGTGGGCTGGACGTAGTAGCCACGCCCGTGTCCCGCCGGGGCCTCGGGCCCGCCGGCGAGGAGCACGGCGCCTTCGGCGGTGCCCCGCTCGATGTGGCCGCGGACGCGGTCGCGCTGGGCGGCGCTGACGACGGGCCCGAGGCGGGTGGCGGGGTCGCGGGGGTCGCCGGGGGCGTACGTGGCCACGGCGGTGGCGGCGAGGGTGAGCGCCTGGTCGTAGGCGGCACGGTGGACGAGCATCCGGGTCCAGGCGTTGCACGTCTGGCCGGAGTTGGCCATGACGTTGGCGACGCCGGTGCTGACGGCACGGGCGAGGTCGGCGCCCGGCAGGATGACGTTCGCGGACTTGCCGCCCAGCTCCAGCGCCGCGGGCTTGACCGCCGCGCCCGCCGCCGCGGCGACCTTCCGCCCGACGGCGGTGGAGCCGGTGAACGACAGGAAGTCGGTGCCGGGGTGCTCCACCAGCGCCTGGCCGGCCTCGGCGCCGTGGCCGGTGACGACGCCCAGGACGCCGGGCGGGAAGCCGGCCGCGGCGACGGCGTCGGCGAAGAGCCGGGCGACCAGCGGGGTGTTCTCAGCGGGCTTGAGCACCACGGTGCAGCCGGCGGCGAGCGCCGGGGCGGTCTTGGCCACGATCTGGTGCAGCGGGTAGTTCCACGGCGTGATGGCGCCGACGACGCCCACGGGTTCGTGCAGGACGGTGGAGTTGCCGGCCTTCTCCTCGTATGGGTACGAGGCGCCGATCTCCGCGTACGAGGCGGAGACGGCGACCGGCACCGCGGCGTGCACCTTCCGGCTGAACGTCAGCGGCGCGCCCAGCTCCGCGGTGACCGTCGCGGCGACGTCCTCCGCGCGCGCGGCCAGCGTCTCGCTCAGCGCCCGCACCCGCGCGGCCCGCTGTGCGGGCGGGGTCGCCGCCCAGCCGGGGAACGCGGTGCGCGCGGCGGCCACGGCGGCGTCCACGTCGGCGGCGGTGCCGGCCGGCACCGTGGCGATGACCTGCTCGGAGGCGGGGTCGACGACCTCGATGACGCCGTCGCCGGCCGGGGGCTGCCAGCGGCCGTCGAGGAACATGCCGTCGTGAGCCTGCATCGGTACGTCTCCCGGTCCGTCGGCGGTGTGCGTACGGCACCAAACTAGCGCCGGTAGTTTTCGGCGCCCAGGGCGTCCGGGCGTGCGGTGGGTCACGCGGAGGGGGTAGCGCCGCCGGCGCACACCTGACACGATTCCTATGTTTCTCCATAGGAATGGCTGACGGGAAGGCGGGCGGTACCACCATGACCAGCAGTGCAGCGCAGGCACGCGCCGATCAGGCAAGCGCCGACCGGGCAAAGGCAGCCCAGGCAGGGGCGGAGCAGGCGCGCAAGACCGCCGAGGGGCTGGCGTACCTCTCCGGCTTCGGCAACCAGCACAGCACCGAGGCCGTCCCCGGCGCCCTGCCCACCGGCCGCAACTCCCCGCAGCGCGCCCCCCTCGGGCTCTACGCCGAGCAGTTGTCCGGCTCCGCGTTCACCGAGCCCCGCGCCCACAACCGGCGCTCCTGGCTCTACCGCATCCGCCCCTCCGCCGCGCACCCCCGCTTCGTCCGCACCGGCAACGGCGGCCTGCGCTCCGCCCCGTTCACCGAGGCGGTCCCCGACCCCAACCGGCTCCGCTGGAACCCGCTGCCCGAGCCCCCGCCCGGCACCGACTTCGTGGCCGGCCTGTGGACCCTCGGCGGCAACGGCGACGCCGCCCAGCGCGCCGGCATGGCCATCCACCTCTACGCCGCCAACGCCCCCATGACCCGCGTCTTCTCCGACGCCGACGGCGAACTCCTCGTCGTCCCCGAGCGCGGCGGCCTGCTGCTGCGCACCGAACTCGGCCTGCTGCGCGCCGAGCCGGGGCACGTCGCCCTCATACCGCGCGGCGTCCGTTTCCGCGTCGAGCCGCTGGACGCCGGCGCCACGGCGCGCGGCTACGTCTGCGAGAACTACGGCAGCCCCTTCACCCTCCCCGACCTCGGCCCCATCGGCGCCAACGGCCTGGCCAACCCCCGGGACTTCCTCGCCCCGGTCGCGGCGTACGAGGAGACGGAAGGCCCGGTCGAGGTCGTCAGCAAGTTCTGCGGCAACCTGTGGACGGCCACGTACGACCACTCCCCGCTCGACGTCGTCGCCTGGCACGGCAACCACGTCCCGTACGTCTACGACCTGCACCGCTTCAACGTCATCGGCAGCATCAGCTACGACCACCCCGACCCGTCCGTCTTCACCGTCCTCACCTCGCCCTCCGACACCCCGGGGCTCGCGGGCGTCGACTTCGTCGTCTTCGCGCCGCGCTGGCTCGTCGGCGAGGACACCTTCCGGCCGCCGTACTTCCACCGGAACGTGATGAGCGAGTACATGGGGCTTCTCGAGGGCGCGTACGACGCGAAGACCGCGGGTCCGGGCGGCTTCGTGCCCGGCGGCGGCTCGCTGCACAACATGATGTCCGCGCACGGCCCCGACCGGGAGACCTTCGAACGGGCCTCGGCGGCCGAGCTGAAGCCGCAGAAGATCGACGACGGGCTGGCGTTCATGTTCGAGACCCGCTGGCCGGTCACGCTCACGCCGCAGGCGCGTGACGCGGACCACCTGCAGCAGGGCTACGACGACGTGTGGCGGGGACTGCGGCAAGCAGGGGGTCTGGGGGGCTCCCCCGGAAAGCACAGCGGAGTATGACCGGCCTCTTCGCGCCCGACTCACTCCAGCTCAACCGCAAGCTGCCGCTGTGGTATCAGGTCTCGCAGTCCCTGCGCGCCTCCATCCTCGGCCGCCCCCCGGACGCGCCCCTGCGGCTGCCGACGGAGGAGCAGCTCGCCGGCCACTACGGCGTCAGCGTGCTCACCCTCCGCCAGGCCCTCAAGGAGCTGGAGGAGGAGGGGCTGATCACCCGGCACCGCCGCCGCGGCACCTTCATCGAGGCCGCCGCCCGCCGCACCGCCCCCGTCCGGCTGCTGGGCTCGGTCGACGCGATCGTCGCCCAGCAGTCCGGCGAGCGCACGACGCTCCTGGCCCACGGCCCCGCGCCGGTCCCCGGGGACCTCGCCGGCTACTTCCCGGACGTCGCCGAGGCCGTGACGTACCGCCGCCTGCGCCACGACGGCGACACCGGCGAACCCACCAACTGGGCCGTCAACACCGTCCATCCGAAGGCGGCGGCCGGCATCGACCCGGCGGACCTGGAGCGCTGGCCGATGACCAAGGTCCTGCGCGACCGCGCCGGCGTCCGCATCGCCCGCATCACGGACACGGTCACCGCCACCCTGGCCGACCCGGAGACCGCCGGGCTGCTGGGAGTCCCGCTGCTCAGCCCGATCCTGCACTACACGGGCGTCTCGTACGACGACGACGGCAGGGTGGTGGACGTGGCCCGGATCCGCTACCGGGGCGACCGGTTCTCGTTCAGCGTGACGCTGGAGGCGCCGCAGTAACGCGCCGGCCGGGTCAGCCCAGCAGCGCCGCCTCCTCGTCCGTGAGCCGGAGAGCGCCCGCGGCGACGTTCTCGGTGAGGTGGGCGGGGTTGCCCGTACCCGGGATGGCCAGGACGTGCGCGCCCTGGTGGAGGGTCCAGGCCAGCCGGATCTGGGCGGGCGTCACGCCGTGGGCGCGGGCGGCCGAGCGGACCTCCTCCGGGTCCGTACCCGAGGGGCCCGCCTCCCGGCCCTCGCCCGCGATGGCGAAGAACGGCACGTAGGCGATGCCCTGTTCCCCGCAGGTACGCAGCAGGGCCCGCTCCTCGTCGTCCGCGCCGACGCCGAAGGCGTTCTGGACGCAGACGACCGGGGCGATGGTCCGGGCCTCGGCGAGCTGGCCGGCGGTGACGTTGGAGACGCCGAGGTGGCGGACGAGGCCGGCCGCGCGGCAGTCGGCGAGGGCGCCGAAGTGGTCGGCCAGGGAGCCGTTCGCGCGGCGGCGGCTGGGCGGGAGGCGGAGGTTGACGAGGTCGAGGTGGTCGCGGCCGAGCTGGCGCAGGTTCTCCTCGACCTGGCCGCGGATCTGCTCGGGCTCCGCCCACTCCCACGCCCCCGACGGGTCGCGGCCGGCCCACACCTTGGTGGCGATGACGAGGTCGTCGGGGTACGGGGCGAGGGCGGAGTTGATCAGTTCGTTGGCGGCGCGGCGCGGGGAGAAGTAGAAGGCGGCGGTGTCGATGTGGTTGACGCCGAGTTCGACGGCGCGGCGCAGCACGGCGTGGGCGCGCCCCCGGCCGCCGGCGTCCGGCTCCGCGGCGGCGGGCAGGCGCATGGCGCCGAAGCCGAGGCGGTGGACGACGAGGTCGCCGAGCTGCCAGGTGCCGGCGGTGTCCGCGGTGATCGGGGAGGAGGTCATCAGCGGATGATGACACGGCGGTCGCGGACGCGGCCCCGCCGGGGATGTCGCACCGGGATCGTAGGATGCGCAGTGCCCTGCGGGCGGCCCGGGAGTCGAGGGGAGGACGGGGATGGGTGGTTCAGCGGACGGCGGACCGGCCGTGGCGGAGGCCGCCGAAGGCCCGGACGCCGCCGGCGGCTCCGCGCCGCTGCTCGCCGACCTCATGCCCTGGGGAGTCGCCCCGCTGCGGCTCGGCCGGGGGTGGGTCATGGCGCCCGACCCCGCTTCGCTGCGGGCGCGGTGGGACGCGCTCGTACGGGCGGAAGACGGCGAGCGGGACGCGCTCTTCGGGGCGACGCGGGCGCGGACGACGCACAGTGCCGTGGCGCAGTTGCCCGGGCGGGCGGCCGGGACCGGGCGGCTGGCGCGCGAGGCGGGGCCGTGTCCCGAGCCGGTGCGGGTGCTGCACGGGACGTACGACCGGCAGTGGCTGATCCCCGACCACCGGCTCATCGACGCCGCCCGCCCCGAGCTGTGGCGGGTCGCGGACGACCGGCAGTTGTTCGCCGTCGAGGCGGGGTACGTCGCGCCGGGGGCGGCCGGGTCCTGCGGGCCCGGCGTGGTCGCCTCCGCGCTGCTGCCGGACGGGCGGTCGCCCGCCGGGCGGCCGGGGCGGATCCGGCCGCTGTACCGGCGGCCCCGGGGGCGGGAGCCCAACGTCGCGCCGCGGCTGCTGCGTTGGCTGGGCAGGCGGCTGGGCGGCAAGGTCGCGCCGGAGGACCTGTTCGCCTGGGCGCTGGCCGCCGGGCGGGCCACGCCGCGCGGGTGCGCGGTGCCGCTGACCGGGGACGCCGAGGCGTGGCGGGCCGGAGTGGAGCGGGGGCGGCGGATGCTCCAGGTGCAGTTGCGCGGCGCTCGCGGCGGCGAGAAGCCCCGGCTGCCGGGCGGGCGGCGGCCGTACGTGCGGGCGGCGATACCGGCCCGGCCGGCGGAGGTGTCGTACGACCCGGAGGAGGAGGCGCTGTTCCTCGGTGAGGGGCGCATCGCGCCGGTGCCGCCGGGGGCATGGGAGTTCACGGAGGGCGGCGTGCCCGTGCTGGAGCAGTGGGTCGCCGCACGGCTGGAGCCCGGGGAGCCGGGGACGCTGGCGGCGATACGCCCGGGGACGTGGCCGCAGGAGTGGACGTCGGAGCTGCTGGAGCTGATCACGGTGCTGGCGCTGCTCGCGGAGCTGCGGGACCCGGCCGGGTCCGGCGGCGAGGGCGCGTACGGCGACGCGGGCGCGTACGGCAGCGAGGGCCCGCCCGGCGGCTGCGGCCCGTCCGGCGCGGAGATCACGGCGGCGGAGCTGCGCGAGGCGGGCATCCTCCCCGCCCCCGGGTCGGCCCGCCGCCCGGCGTCGGTGCTGGACCACCACGAGGAGGGCCCGGAGGGGCAGTTCGCGCTGATCTGAGCCCCCCTGGGCCCCGGCCGGAATCCGTCACTCCGCGCCGCTGCCCGGCGGCTCGAAACCGTCCAGCACCCGCCCCAGCAGCCGCCGGAACGCCTCCTCGTAGTCCCCGGGCTCCGCCGCCTGGGCCAGCACCGCGGCCAGGTGCGGGTACTCCCCCGTCCCCAACTGCTCCGCCAGGTACGCCCCCCGGACCGCCTGCTCCTCCGCCTCGCTCCACGGCAGCGCGCGGGCCCGTTCCGCGAGGGCGATCTCGAACGTCACATAGCTGGTCACCGACGCGGTGACCATCGCGACCAGCTCCATCTTCGTGCCCGGCGGCACGTCCAGGCCCGCCAGGGCGGCGAGGAAGCGGTCCAGGTAGCGCAGCGCGTGGGGCGTGAACCCGTACGCCGTGGTCGCGGTGAGCCGGGGCAGCCAGGGGTGCCGGCGCATCAGGTCCCGGGTCTGCCCGGCCAGTGCCAGCACGTCGGCGCGCCAGTCGCCGGTGAGGGGGACCGACAGGTCGTACTCGGCGCTGACCGCGTCGACCATCAGCTCGTGCAGGTCCTCCTTGCGCGGCACGTAGTTGTAGAGCGACATGGTGCCGCTGCCGATCTCGGCGGCGACGCGCCGCATCGAGACCGCGTCGAGCCCGTCCGCGTCGGCGATCCGCACCGCGGCGGCGGCGATCGCGGCGCGGCTGTGCGCGGGACGCGGGCCGCGGCCGGCGCGCTCGGGGCGGGTCCAGATCACCTCGGGGGTGGCGCCGCGCCGCGCCCCGTCGGCGGCTCGTCCGCTCGCTGCCATCGCTGCCTTCCCGGAGGGCCGTCGGTTGCCGGTTTACGTACAGCGTAATGAGTCGGCTATGCTCGGCCGCATGACAACTACGTACGATGTACTTAGTGAGGGTCTGGAGAAGCGCTACGGCGATGTCCACGCCCTCCGCGGCCTCGACCTCGCCCTGGCCGAGGGCACCGTCTGCGGGCTGCTCGGCCCGAACGGCGCCGGCAAGACCACCGCCGTACGGGTCCTGACCACGCTCACCCCGCCGGACGGCGGCAGCGCGCGGGTCGCCGGGCACGACGTCGTCGCCGAGCCGGCCGCCGTGCGCCGGGCCATAGGCGTCACCGGGCAGGACACGTCCGTGGACGACGACCTCTCGGGGCGCGAGAACCTGCGCCTCTTCGCCCGGCTGCTGCGCCTGCGCGGGCCCGCCGGGGGCCAGCGTGCGGACGAGCTGCTGGAGCGGTTCGGCCTCGCCGAGGCCGCCGACCGGCCGGCCCGTACGTACTCCGGCGGCATGCGGCGGCGCCTCGACCTGGCGGCCAGCCTGCTGTCCCGGCCGCGGGTCCTCTTCCTGGACGAGCCGACCACCGGGCTCGACCCGGCCAGCCGCGAGCAGATCTGGGCGGCGGTGCGCGAGCTGGCGGCGGCGGGCACGACGGTGCTGCTGACGACGCAGTACCTCCAGGAGGCGGACGAACTGGCGGACTCTGTCGTGGTCGTCGACAACGGCCGGGCGGCCGTCACCGGCACGCCCGACGAGCTGAAGCGGCGCGTCGGCGCGTACGCGGAGGTGGTCGTGGCCGAGGAGGCGGCGCTGGCGGCGGCGGCCGTGGTGCTCGGGCCGCTGACCGGCGGCGAACCTCAACTGGACGCGGAGCGGCGCGCGGTGGGGGCGGCGGCGTACGACCCTGGGCTGACGCTGCCGCGCCTGGTGCGGGAGCTGGACGCGGCGGGGGTGCCGGTGGTCGACGCGACGCTGCGCAAGCCGACGCTGGACGAGGTCTTCCTCCGGCTCACCGGGGCGGACGGCGCCCGGCCCGAGCAGAAGGAGGCGGCGGCATGAGCGATCTCGCGTACGACGGCATGGCCATGGTCGGCCGCCAGTTGCAGCGGGCCCGGCGCAACCCCGCGCTGCTCGTCATCACCCAGATGATGCCGCTGACGCTGCTGCTCTTCTTCGGCTACGTCTTCGGCAACTCCGTCTCACTCCCCGGCGACGCGGACTACCGCACGTACATCGTCCCGGGCCTC
The DNA here is from genome assembly GCF_059570535.1 of Streptomyces sp. CNP082. Lineage (NCBI taxonomy): Bacteria > Bacillati > Actinomycetota > Actinomycetes > Kitasatosporales > Streptomycetaceae > Streptomyces > Streptomyces sp. CNP082. The sequence goes on along the minus strand of NZ_JCANSZ010000010.1, from coordinate 19,820 downwards.
TTCGCCACCACCGCCGCCGGCGGCCTCGTCACCGGCATGCTGCAGGCCGCCGGCGACACCGGCCGCGGGGTGACGGAGCGCTTCCGGGCGCTGCCGATCAGCCGGGCCGCGGTGCCGCTCGGACACGCGGTCGCGGACGTGCTGCTGTTCACCGCCGGGCTGGTCCCGCTGGTCGCGGTCGGCTACGCCGTGGGCTGGCGGAACGACGGCGGCGCGGCGGCGACGGCCGGGGCGCTGGGGCTGCTGCTCCTGCTGCGGTTCGCCTCGGCCTGGGCCGGCGTCCACCTCGGCACGGTGCTCGGCAACGAGGAGGCGGCGGGGCAGTTGGCGAGCACCACGTTCATGCTCCAGTTGCTGTCCAACGCCTACGTCCCGGCCCACGGCATGCCGGGGTGGCTGCGGGCGGTGGTGGAGTGGAACCCGCTCAGCGCGTACGTCACCGCCGTGCGGGACCTGACGGGCAGCGCGCCGCCGGGGCTGGACGACGCGGCGGGCGCGGCGTGGCCGATGACGCATCCGGTGGCGGCGGCGCTGGGCTGGTCGGCGGTGCTGCTGGCGGTGTTCGTGCCGCTGGCGGTGCGGCGCAGCGCGCGGGGCCGGGGCTGAGGAACGGGAGCACGCGGGCGCGGGGTTGCTCGGGAGGTCCGGGCGGGCTCGGACGTACGCGGGCAGCGATCGGGGCGGGCGCGGCATGCCGGGTCGCCGCGCCCGCCCCGATACGAGCCGTCTGTCAGCTCCGGCGGTTGCCGAAGAGGGTGCGCCGCAGCTTCCGCAGCGGAGCGAAGAGGGAGACGCGCGCCATCCGGCCCGGCTTGGCGGCCCTGTCCTCGCGCGCGGTCAGCTCACGCATCAGCATGGTGGCGCTGTCCGTGTCCCCCTGGGGGGCGGCGGGTCCGCCGAGCACGGCTAGATGCCGGTCGACGCGCGCCCGCGACGCGGTGCTCCCGCAGTTGATCGCAGGAACTCGCGCTTTGCCGCGCATTGCAATCTGATCCATGACTCTCCCCACCCTTACGAGGGCTCCCGGCCCGGGCAGGCTAACCCTATCGTCTGCCCGCGTCACATGCGCATCCCCCACGCGGGAATCATCCCCAATTCCCCACCCACAACGCGGTCTTGACCTGGAGAACCGTTTCATCTGACGGGTTCAGGGGCCGCGCCGGTGGATCGTCTTCCGCTTCCTCTGGTTCCGTCCGTTCCGCCCGTTCCTCCGGATCCGCCCGGTCTGGCCCGGTGGCTACGGCGCGGGGGAGGCGGACTCGTCCGCGGAGTCGTCTGACGGCCACGTGTACCAGGAGCCGTTGAGGGTGTCGTAGTCGTAGAGCGGCCGGTCCTTGATGCTGCTGGTACGGAACGGGGCGCCCTGGTCGTCGATGCGGACGACGCCGGAGTCGTCACCGGTGCTCCACTCGACCTCCAGGTACCAGCGGACGTGGTACTCCTCGGTGTTGGCGCGGACGAGGAGCGACAGCGGATCGTCGGGGGTGACGCGGTACGGCAGCGCCGGGGGATCCCAGGTCTGCGAGGAGTCGCCGCCCTGCCGGGGCTTGAGAACGGGGCGGGGGACGTCGAGGTCGACGCTGTACGCCGCCTCGGTGACCTCGCCGCCGCAGCCGGACGACATCGCGAACGCGCTCCACGGCAGCGGCGTGCCGGTCGCGGTCTTGCGTACGTGGACGGCGGTGACGGTCACCGGCTCGTCGCCGCGAGGCTCGATGGCGGCCTCGACGTTGGTCTTGCCCCCGTGGACGGCGCCCTGGCTGGAGGCCCACGCCTCGGCGTCCTGCGCCATGGGCGGGGGCGGCACGTCGTCGGGCGACTTGTCGAGGACGTAGCGGTGGTCGCAGCCGAACTCCCAGACGTGGGAGCGCACGGACCACGCAAGGGGGGTCCGGGCGGCGGTTTCGTCCCCCCGGCCCCCGGGCGCGGCGCCCCCGTCCCTGCGGGGCGTGGCACCGGGCGCGGCGTCCTCGTGCTCGCCCTCGTCCGCGTCCTCGCCGCCGGCGGGTGAGGTCCTGCGCCGCTCGGACGGCCCGGCGGCCTCGTCCTTCCCCGCCGTCTCGCCGCCCCGCGCACCCCCGCCGCCCCGGCTCCCGTCGGCCACCACGCCGCTCGCGGGCCCGTCGTCACCGGCGGTCCTGCCCTCGCCGGTGGACCCGCTGGAGGTGGCGAAGAAGGCGACGAGCGCGGCAACGGCCACCCCGGAGACGGGGAACCCCACCCGCCGCCAGCGGCCCCGGGCCCCGGCGGGGTGGGGCCGGTCCGCCGCGGCGGCACCACGCACGGACAGCAGCACCCGCGGAAAGCGGCGGCCCCGGGGCCCGGCGGAGGGCCGGGCGCCGTCCGCGGGGGCCGCGCCGCCGGCGGGCGGCCCGTCGCCGGGGACCGGCTCGTCGACCGGGCCAGCAGTGCCGGCGGAGCCCGTCGCGGCACCGGTGGCGCCGGCACGTGCGGCGGCGGTGGGGGCGGTGGGGGACGTACGCGCCGCTGGCCTGTCCGGCGCGGCCGAGGGCCCGCCCTGCGCCGAAGCCGCCGCGGCGGTCGCGCCGCGGGCGGCACCCGCCGCACCGGACCGGCCGCGCGCTCCCCCGCGACCCGCGCCCGCCGCAGGCGCAGGCGTGCCCCGTTTCGCAGGCTCCGCCCCCCGGCCCCGGCCGCCGCCGCGCGGCTCCTCTCCCGCCGCCCACGACGGGCGCCGGGTGCCGCGGGCGCGGTGCCAGCGGCGGTGGAGTTCCACCAGCTCCTCCGGCGTCGCACCGCACAGGCGCGCAAAGCGCTCCGCCGGGTCGTAACTCGACGGGACCGCATCGCCGTTGCAGTAGCGGTGGAGGGTCGACGTACTCACGTGGAGGCGGGCCGCCAGCGTGCCGTAGCTGCGCCCCGAGCGCTGCTTCAACTCGCGCAACAGCGCCGCGAACTTCTCCGTCGCCGCGTCCCTCACGTCCTGTCCCCCGTTCCAACGCGTTCCACCCTAGCCCTGTTTGCGCTGGTGGGTGGTCCGATTCCCGTTCCAGCTTCCCGTTTCGACGCGGTTCGCTTGCGATCGGCTCCCCGCGGTCCGCAGGCTTGTCACCAGCACCAAGCCAAGCGCTCCAGCACCGAAGCAGCGCGGCGCCGGGCGGAGTACGGGGGTATCCGCTCGGCGCCGCGCGACGGCCTCCCGGGCCGGACCGGTTCGCGGGCGGCTCCCGGTGCGGTCTGCGCAGTCGTCGGCTCGGCCCGTGGTGGGCCTCGTCGGCCGGGCCACTGCGCGCCGGCCGCCCGGTGCCGCCGCGTACGACGGTCCGGCCCGGGTGACGAGGCCCCAGGTTCGGCGTGTACCCCCGAGGGCCCGGACCGGGTCCACCCGGTGGGGCCCTACGCGCCGGCGTAGGCGGCGCGCAGCGCCTCTTCCACCGCGGTCAGCGCGGTTCCGTGGTCGAGTCCGAGGCGCTGCGCCCGCTGCGCGTACGCCTGTGCCGCCGCGGCGGCCTCGCGCTGCGCGGCGTCGCCGGCGGCGGCCACGTAGCTGCCGTGCCGGCCGCGGGTCTCGATCACCCCGTCGCTCTCCAGCGCGCGGTACGCCTTGGCGACGGTGTTCGGGGCGAGGCCCAACTGCTCGGCGAGGCCCCGCACGGTGGGCAGTTTGGTGCCGGCCGGGAGCACGCCGCCGCGCGCCTGGGCGGAGATCTGGGCGCGCACCTGCTCGTATGGCGCCTCGGGCGCCTGCTGGTCGACGAAAATCTGGATGGTCACGGACTCATTGTGGTCCGCGCGGGGAAATTCGCACGACAGCGGCACCCCCGTGGCCGTACCGTGCGGCTCCATGAGTGTGCACGTACGCGACTTCCGCCCCGAGGACGCCGAAGCCGTCACCGAGGTGCAGCGCGCGGCGGTGCCGTTCGCGGTCATGACCCCGGAGTCGGTGCGCTGGAGCGTGGCCTCCGCGCCGCCGGAGAAGCGGCTGCGGCAGTTGGTCGCCGAGGTCGGCGGGCAGGTCGTCGGCGAGTGCGAGGCGTTCGTCAATTACGACGGCAGCACCCCGGGACAGGGTGTCGTCCAGCCGCACGTGCACCCCTCGCACACCGGTCGCGGCGTCGGCAGCGCGCTGGTCGAGGCGGCCGAGGCGCACCTCGCCGCGCAGGGCATGACCACCGTGTACACCTGGGTGTACGACCCGGGGCGCGACATCCGCTTCGCCGAGCTGCGCGGCTATCGCCGGGGGCGCACCGGCCAGATCCTCCGCCTCGACCTGCGCGAAGAACTCCGGCCGCGCCCGGAGCCGGCGCCTGGTGTGGAGCTGCGCGCGTACGCGGACTTCGACGACCCGCGCCCGCTGTACGAGGCGGACGCGGAGGCCGCCCTGGACGAGCCGAGCGACACCCCGGCCGACGCCATGACGTACGAGCACTGGCTCGACCACACCTGGCGCGAGCCGCTGCTCGACCACGACCTGACGATCGCGGCGGTGGTCGAGGGCGAGGTGGCGGCGTTCTCCCTGGCGGAGACCGACGGGCGCACGCGCTACCTGTCCGGGATGACCGGCAGCCGCCGGGCGTTCCGCGGCCGGGGGCTGGCGAAGCTCGCCAAGCACGAGTCGCTGCGGCGGGCACAGGCGGCCGGGTACACCGACGCCTTCACGGGCAACGACAGCGGCAACGGACCGATGCTCGCCATCAACCGCTGGTTCGGCTATGAGCCGCTCCTGGCCGAGCTGCGCTGCCTCAAGGACCTCTGAGTCGCCCGGCCCGCCGCGGCACCCGGCCCGCCCGCGTCACGGCGGGCCCGCCGACTGCGGCAGCACCACGGCCCGGTCCGGCACCCGGGGGTCGTACCCGACGGGGTCGTCCGCCCCGTGCCAGTGCACGACGAACCGCTCCCCCGCCCGGTACGCCTCCAGGGCGGCCCTGCAGTACGCCACCATGTCGTCCGGCAGCCCGGCCAGCGGATACCAGCCGATGCCCGCGCACTTGTCCGGCTCGGCGTTCACCGGCCGGGCGCCGGGCGGCAGTTCCGCGGCGAAGAACCACCCCATCCGCGGCCGGCCCACGGGCGGCTTGTGCTGCACGACGAGCGCCGCGGAGACCCGCTCCGGGTCGAGCACGACCCCGATCTCCTCCGCGGTCTCGCGCAGCACCCCGGCCCGTACGTCCTCGCCGTCCTCCAGGTGGCCGCTGGGCAGGTTCAGCAGCCCGTCCGCGTACCCCGTACCGGCCCGGCGGGCGAGCAGCACCTCCGGCTCGGGGGTGCGCCGGAGCAGCAGCAGGTGCACGTCCACGATCTCCCGGTGGCGGCGGGGCCGTTCGCGCGGGGCCGCGGGGTCCGGCGGTGTGGTGTCCGTCACGTCTGCGCTCATGCGCCGATCATCGCAGCCGCCACTGACACCGCCTCCGCCTTCAACGGCCGGGGGCGGGACCGGCGTCGGCGGTGCCGCCCGCCGGAACCCCCGCGGGGCCGTGCCCGGCGGCGGGCGCGGCCCGCGGGGATCTCCCTGCGGCGTTGCCGGTCACCTGCCTGCCTGGAGCGCCCCCCAGGTCAGCGGGCCGACGATGCCGTCCGCGTCGAGCCCGCGCGTGCTCTGGTAGTCGCGTACGGCCGCCTGCGTACCGGAGCCGAAGATGCCGTCGATGGCGACGGTGCGGCCGAGCGCGGCGGTCAGCGCGCGCTGCAGCCGGGCGACGGCGTCGCCGGTGGAGCCGTTCTGCAGGGTGGGCGTGGCGCCCTGGGCCAGCAGCGCGGTCCAGGTGCGGGGCCCGATGATGCCGTCCGCGGTCAGGCCCCTGGCGGTCTGGAACGCCTTCGTGGCGGTGACGGTGCCGGCGTCGAAGGTGCCGGTGGGGGTGGCGCCGCCGGGGTCGTGGCCGGCGGCCTTGAGGAGGCACTGGGCGGCGTCGACCAGCGCGCCGGTGGAGCCGGAGCGGATGGTTCCGTAGGCGCTGAAACTCAGGTCGGCGGTGGTGCAGGTGACGGGCGGCACGGTGCCCTCGCCGACGTCGAGGTAGTTGCGGTCGATGTTGACGCTCTGGCCTCCGTACGTCTCGGAGACCTCGCCGACGTACTGGTGGATGCGCTGGTGGCCGGACCAGTAGGCGTCGGGGACGTACGAGCCCGCGTCGGTGTCGGCGACACCGTTCCACCATGCGAACCACAGGTGGTCCACGCGCAGGTAGCGGCTGTCGTCGTAGACGCTCGCGGCGTCGCGGATGCCGGAGGAGGCGCTGGAGTACAGGCCGGAGAGGTAGCCCTGGGCGTGCAGCGCCTCGGTCCAGCCGGAGACGTAGCTCATGACCGCGGCCTTGCAGGAGTCGGTGGAGGCGTAGCCCTCGATGTCGGAGTAGAGGGCGCTGCCGGCCGGGATGCCGAGGTTCTGCGCGGCGGTCACGGAGGCGTTGGCGGCGCTCACGCCCTGGGCGCGGGCGGTGGCGGGATCGGCGGACATCTTGTGGGAGAAGTTGCTGCAGGGTGCCTGGCGGCCGACGTCGATGGGGATGAGGTGCCAGCCCTTGGCCGTCTGGTTCGTCACCCAGCTCGCGGTGAGGTTGGGCTGCGCGCAGGCGCGGGTGGCGCCGGAGATGTAGACGCCCACGGCACGGTACGGGGAGGCGGCGAGCCAGGCGTCCATCGCGCTCTGCGACGGCGCGGCGCAGGCGTCGAAGCCCTGGCCGCGGAAGTCGCCGGGCTGGGGTCCCGCGGCGGCGCGGGGGGTGGCGCCGGTGGACGGGGCGCCGGCGGCGGGCAGTTCGGTGCGTTCGGCACCGGCCGTCAGCTCGGCGGTGGCGAGGACGGCGCGTACCAGGTCCTCGGTCGCGGGGCTGTGCGCCGCGGTGACCAGGACGCCCGCGTCCTCGACGGCCACCTGGACGGCGCCGTCGCGGGACTTCGCGCCCGGTGCCGTCGCGCTGCCGCGCGGGGCGACGGCGGTGGCCGCGGTGGTCTGCCGGGCGGCCCCGGCACCGAGGGGTTCGACGACGATCCCGGCGGTACGGCCCTTGAGGCCGGGCGGGCAAGCGCTCTGGTCGCCGGGCTCGCCGAGGTAGACCGCGGGCCGGTCGAAGCGTACGCACGCGCCCGGGTCCGCGGTGAGGTCCACGACCCGCCAGTCGGCGGGGACGGTGACCTCGTAGCCGTGGTAGCTGACGGTGTTGCCGCGGGCGGGCGGGGGTTCGGCGGCGGCGGGGCCCGCGGCGGTGAGCCCGCCGAGGGTGACGAGGGCCGCCAGGCCGGCGAGCAGGGGGCGCCAGGCCGTACGTCTGGGTGACATCGCGAAATCGCTCTCCTCGTGCGGTGGGGTCTCCGGTGGCGGGACGGCGCTGCGCCACGTGTCTACGCGATGGCCGCAGCGCGGCGGTTGCGCGACGGTTGCGTGGCCGCTGCCTGGCAAGACACCGGCGTTCTTGACATGTACCGCCCAGTACAAGGATGGTGACGCCGAGGCAGCTCACGACGACCGTGACCAGGGGACGGTGTGATGCGCTATCGGGTCCTCGGCAGGCTCGACGTCTGCAGCGGCACGACGTGGATGCCGCTGAACGCCGCGAAGCAGCGCGCCCTGCTCGCCCATCTGCTCATCAACGCGGGCCGGTTCGTCCCCGCCGACGCGCTCATCGCCGAGCTGTGGGGCGACGACGTGCCGGACTCCGCCGCCAAGTCCCTGCAGGTCTACGTGCACCGGCTGCGCCGTGCCCTGGGCGGCACCCAGGAGACGCTGCACACCCGGCCCGGCGGCTACGAGCTGGCCGTCGAGCCCGACGGCACCGACGCCGGCCGCTTCGCGACCCTGGCTGCCGCCGGGCGCGCGGAGCTGGCCGACCGGCGGCCGGGGGCGGCCGTGGAGTCGCTGACGGAGGCGCTGGGCCTGTGGCGCGGGCCGGCGTTCGCGGACGTGCCGGCCACCGATGCCGTACGGGCCGAGGCCGCGCGGCTGGAGGAGTGCCGGCTGACGGCCTGGGAGGACCTGGCCGACGCGAAGCTGGCCGTGGGCCGGCACGCGGAGCTGGCCGCGGAGCTGGGCACGCTGCTCGCGCAGCACCCGCTGCGCGAGCCGCTGTGGGGCCGGCTGATGCTGGCGCTGCACCGCTCCGGGCGGCGCTCGGACGCGCTGCGTGCGTACGCGCGGGCCCGCCGGCTGCTGGCGGACGAGCTGGGCGTGGAGCCGGGGGCGCAGTTGCAGGAGGTGCACGCGGCGGTGCTGGCGGGCGGGCCGGAGCCGGCGCCGCGGCACGAGGCCGCGGAGCGGCAGGCGTACTGCCAACTGCCGGCGCGCATCCCGGACTTCGTGGGGCGGCGGGAGCAGTTGGTCCAGGTGCTGCGGTGGCTGGGGCGGCCCGAGGGGATGCCGGAGCACGGGGCCCCCGGCTTCGACGCGTGGCGGGTCGACGCGCGTCGCTCCGCGCCGCGCACCGTCCTCGTCACCGGCGTCGCGGGCGCCGGCAAGTCCACGTTCGCCGTGCACGCCGCGCACCTGCTCCGCGACGCCTTTCCCGACGGCCAGTTGTACGCCGACCTGCGTACCGCGTCGGGGTGCCCGGCCGACACCGGCGACGTCCTGGCCTCCCTGCTCAAAACCCTCGGCATGACCGGCGCCGCCATCCCCGGGACCCTGGAGGAGCGGGCCCGCCGCTACCGCGCGGAACTCGCCGACCGCCGCGTGCTCGTCGTCCTCGACAACGCCGACTGCGAGCGCCAGATACGCCCCCTGCTGCCCGGCACCGGCGACAGCGCCGTGCTCGTCACCAGCCGTGCCGCCCTCGCCGGGCTCGAAGGCGCGCTGCGCGTCGGCCTCGGCCTCCTCAGCGACGCGGAGGCGCTGGAGCTGCTGGCGCGGGCGGCCGGCGACGACCGTACGCGCCGCGACCCCGCGGTCGCCGCGCGGATCGCGGCGCAGTGCGGCAACCTGCCGCTCGCGCTGCGCATCGCGGGCGCCCGGCTGGCGACCCGGCGGCACCTGTCGCTGCCCAGGCTGGCGGACGCGCTGGCCGACGAGCGGCGACGGCTGGACGAGCTGGTCGCGGGCGACTTGGAGGTACGCGCCAGCGTCGCACTCGGCTACGCGGCGCTGGACCCCGCGGCGCAGCGGGCGTTCCGGCTCCTCGGCCTGCTGGACGTGCCGTCGGTGCCCGGCTGGGTGGTCACCGCGCTGCTGGGCGACGCGCCGGGCGGCACGCCCCGGCAAGCCCCCGCAGACCCCGCCCGAAGCGGCCGGACCCCGGCGGACCCGGCGCAAAGGGACACGGCCGCCCCGCCCCCGGCCGACCCCGCGGCCCTCGCCGAGCGGTCCCTCGACGCGCTCGTCGACAACCATCTCGTCGAGGTCCACGCCCCCGGCCCCGCCACCGAACCCCGCTACCGCCTCCACGACCTCCTGCGCCTCTACGCCCGCGAACGCGCCCACGCCCAGGAGCCGCCCGGCGAACGGGCCGCCGCGCTCAGCCGGGTGCACACCGCCTACCTCGACCTCGCCCGCCGCGCCGACGACGCCCTGGCCGCCGGCTTCTCCGGCCGCGTCACGGTGCCCCGCCCCGGGCACAGCCCTCCGGCGGCGGAGGCGGCCCGGGTCGCGGCGGACCCGCTGGCCTGGCTGGAGGCGGAACGGACCACACTGCGCGCCCTCGTCCGCCAGGCGGCCGACGCCGGCGAAGCCGGCACCGCGTGGCGGCTGGCGGCGGCGCTGGCGGCGTACTTCGAGTCGTCCGCGCACTTCGACGACTGGCGCGAGACGCACCGTACGGCGCTGGCGGCGGCGACCGCGGCCGGCGACCGGCTCGGCGTCGCCGTCCTGCACCGCGACCTCGGCGAGCTGGAGACCGTACAGGACCACTACGGCGAGGCGGTGGCGGCGTTCAAGCGGTCGCTGAAGGAGTTCGCGGCGCTGGCAGGACCGCGCCCGGCGCCCCGGGCGAAGCCCGGCGACCGCCCCGGCGGCCCGCCCCGCGACAGCGGCGCCGGCGCCGGCGGCCACCACCCCGCCGAGTCCGCTGCGGCGGCGGGCCTCGGCGTGCTGCTGCGGCTGCGCGGCCAGTACGCGCAGGCCGCGGCGTGTCTGCGGCGCGGCATCGAACGGGCCGCGGCGGGCGGCGACGTACGGTCCGAGGTCTACGCGCATAGTGGCCTCGGCACCGTCCATCTGGAGTGCGGCGAGCCCGGCGCCGCCCGGGGCGAGTTCGACCAGGCGCTGGCCCTGGCCCAGCAGGACGGCTACCGGCGCGGCGAGGCGTCCGCCGAGCGCAATCTCGGCCTCGCGGACCTCGCCGTCGGCCGCGTGCACTCCGCGGCGGCGCGGATGCTGCGGAGCTGCGAGCTGGCGGTGGAGAGCGGCGACCGGGTGGGCGAGGTGCACGCCCTGCAGTGGCTCGGGCATCTGACGGACGTGGCCGGGGAGCCCGCGCAGGCGCAGCGGATGCTCGACGAGAGCCTGGCGGCGTACCGGAGGTTCGGCGAGCGGTTCGGCGAGGCGCTGACGCTGCGCGCCCAGGCGGACCTGCTGCTGCACGCGCACCGGCCGGCGCAGGCGCAAGCCACGGCACGGCAGGCGCTGTCGATCTGGCGGCACCTGGACACCCCGTACTGGACCGCGCGCACGCTCGACGTGCTCGCCGCCGCACACGCGGCGGCGGGCGGCGCGGGGGGCGAGGTGGCCGCCGCCCGGGTACGTCGTCAGGCATCGGCTCTACGCGCGTCAGTCGGCCTGCCCGCGACCCTCCGCCCCCCGGTCACGGCCGGCCGCCGCCTCGGCGGGCACCTCACCCCGGCCCCGGACCCGTCCCCCGCGCTCCGCGCCCCGCGGGGCCCGCTGCGCGTGGCGGCGGAGAGCCGCTGACGCGGCGGGCGGGGACCCGTGGGACGGCCCGCCGCCAGAATCTCCCCTCCAGCAGCGGGCCACTCGTAGGTTGTGCGTCAGGCGCGTGCTTTGCTCACGAACGTTCGCGCAATCGTTCGCCACGCGCTTCCGCTACCTGAACGGCATCCGTGAGCGCTTCACGCAGGCGCTCGCCCGCAAACCTCCACTCGTCCTGACTGCGCAGCTCGTCGAGCATCGGACCTGTGATCTTCAGCAGAGCCTGGGCGCTCGCCAGGAGCCGGACCTCAGCGTCGTCAGCGACCCTGTCGAGCACTCCGCCCCTGTCGCTGATGACGTACACCTTTCGGTCCCCCTCCAGCCACGGAAGCCGCCGGGGGCGCGTCATCGGGACACCGGAGCCAGTGCCAGGATGCCGGCAAGGAAGGTCGCGTACGCCAGCACGGGCGGGATTGCCACCGCCCGCCCACTGGTCCGCCTCGGTAGTCTGTGGTTCATCAGCGCTCCTAGTCAGCGTTGGTCACAGCCCGGGGGTGTGAGCGCACCCGCCGGGCCCTTCGCTGCTCAGCTTACCCGCAGTTATCCGCGGTTATCTACGGATGCACGATGATCCGCGGTCATCCACGCTGACGTTATGGCCCTCGATCGCTCTCGTCCGCTCTGGAAGCAGATTGCCGCAGAGATCATCCAGCGCATCGACGATGGCAGGTACGCGCCCGGATCCCGCGTGCCCTCCACGCTGGAATTGGCGCAAGAGTTCGGAGTGGTGAACGCCACCGCAGCGAAAGCCATGCGCCACGTGCGGGAACAGGGGTACACGCGCGGTGAAGTGGGCATGGGCACGTTCGTAGTGGACGACCCTCCGGCGCGCCGCTAGCCGGTCCGCAGCCGGCCGTGTCCGGGGCCCGCCCGATCGTCGTGCACTGAGCCCGCCTCCCCCGCCAGTCAAGCCGGGGCACCGGAGTGCCCCGGCTTGGGCGCCTGGCCGCCCCAGTGATCCGAACCCCGTGAAGCGGTCGGCCAGCAGCCGTCAGTGGCCGTGACCGCCGGAGTCCTCCCCGCCAGAACTGCTCTCGGTGCCCTCCTCGTGCTCCCCGGCCGGCGTGCTCTCCTCGCCCGTGCCGCCGCCCGCGGTGACGGTGAAGGCCGCGGTGCGCACCTCGCCGTCGTGCTTGAAGTCGAGGAACAGGCGGTACGAACCGGTGCTGGGCGCGGTGGCGGAGAAGGCCACCTCGGGGCCGGGCTCCGTGCCGTCGCCGGGCTCGCCGTTCGGGTGGACGTGCAGGTACGCCAGGTCGCCGGCGCGGAGCGCGACCAGGTGCCCGTACGCGCCGAGGTACGGCTGGAGGTCGGTGACCGGCTTGCCGTCCTTCTCGACGGTGAACCCCACGTCGCGGGCGGAGCCGGGCGTCAGGGCGCCGTCGAGCGTCACCTCGTACCCGTCGACGGTCGCGGTCCGCTCCGGCTCGGCGAGCGGCGCCGGGCGGTAGTCGCCGGCGACGGCGAGGTCGCCGCCCAGGGTCAGGCCGTTCTCGGGGCCGCCGGTGGGCACGAAGTCGGCGAAGACCCGGTAGTCACCGGCCTTGGGCAGCTCGACGGGGGTGCTCCAAGTGCCGGTGTCGTCGCGGACGGGGTGGAGGTGGCGGTACGTGCCGAGGTCCCGCGAGGCGACGATCAGGTGCAGCTCCTTGCCGCCTTCCCGCTCGTACGAGGTGACGGGCTCGCCGTCCGCGCCGCGCACGGCGAAGCGCAGCTCGGCGGGGCGGGCGTCGATCCGCTCGGTGTCCAGGTCGAGGGTGTAGCCGGCCTCGGAGAGCTGCAGCCCGCCCGCGGCGGGACCGGCGTCCTCGCCGTGGCCGCCCTCCTTCCCGCCCGCGCCTTCCCCGGCGCCCGCGTCGGCGCCGTCGCCGTCGGCGGCGGCGTGCCCGTGGGCGGGGGCGCTGTCCCCGTCGGTGACGGGCCCGACGGCACTGCCGACCCCGTACGCCCCGGCGAACGCGACGGCCAGCGCGCCTGCGAAGAGTCCGGCCCTGGCTGCGGTGTTCATCGCTCGCTCCTCTCGGTCGGCCCGTCGCTGCGACCGGCCTCGATACCGGCGACAATACCCCCTGGGGGTATAAAGTCAAGCCTGGGCCAGCCCTTGCATTCGATACGGGCCAGGGGTATACATGGCGTCGAAGGATGTAATACCCTCCAGGGGTATAGCACCACGAGGAGCAGTGATGACCACCACCACGCCCGGCAGGACGGCCGAGGTCGAACTCGCGATCGGCGGCATGACCTGCGCCTCCTGCGCCGCACGGATCGAGAAGAAGCTCAACCGTATGGAGGGCGTCGAGGCCACCGTCAACTACGCCACCGAGAAGGCCAAGGTCACGTTCGCGGACGACGTGGCGGTCGACGACCTGATCGCCACCGTCGAACGTACCGGTTACACCGCCGCGCCGCCCGCCCCCGCCGGACCGGCCGCGGGCGACGGTTCCCAGGACGGTGCCGGCGGGGAGAGGCCCTCCGACGAGCTGCGGACCCTGCGCCAGCGGCTCTTCGGCTCCCTGGCACTGTCGGTGCCGGTGATCGCGATGGCGATGGTCCCCGCCCTGCAGTTCGAGTACTGGCAGTGGCTCTCGCTCACGCTGGCCGCGCCGGTGGTGGTCTGGGGCGCCTGGCCGTTCCACAAGGCCGCCTGGGTCAACGCCCGGCACGGCGCCGCCACCATGGACACGCTGATCTCGGTCGGCACGATCGCGGCGACCGTGTGGTCGCTGTGGGCGCTGTTCTTCGGCACCGCGGGCGAGCCCGGCATGACCCACCCCTTCGAGCTGACCATCTCCCGCGGCGACGGCTCCGGCAACATCTACCTCGAAGCCGCGGCCGGCGTGACGACGTTCATCCTCGCCGGACGGTACTTCGAGGCCAAGTCCAAGCGGAAGGCCGGCTCGGCGCTGCGCGCGCTGATGGAGCTGGGCGCCAAGGAAGTGGCGGTGCTGCGGAACGGCCGCGAGGAGCGGGTGGCCGTGGACCAGCTCGCGGTCGGGGACCGCTTCGTGGTCCGGCCCGGGGAGAAGATCGCCACCGACGGCACCGTCGTCGAAGGCGCCTCCGCCGTCGACGCCTCCATGCTCACCGGCGAGTCCGTGCCGGTGGAGGTCGCCGTGGGCGACGCCGTCACCGGCGCCACCGTCAACGCCGGCGGCCGGCTGGTCGTGGCGGCCACCCGGGTCGGCTCCGACACCCAACTGGCCCGGATGGCCCGCCTGGTCGAGGACGCCCAGAACGGCAAGGCCGCCGTGCAGCGGCTCGCCGACCGGATCTCCGGCATCTTCGTCCCCGTCGTCATCGCCCTGTCCCTGGCGACCCTGGGCTTCTGGCTCGGTACGGGCGACGGCATCGCCGCCGCGTTCACCGCCGCGGTCGCCGTGCTGATCATCGCCTGCCCCTGCGCCCTCGGCCTGGCCACCCCGACCGCCCTCATGGTCGGCACCGGCCGCGGCGCGCAGCTCGGCATCCTCATCAAGGGCCCCGAGGTGCTGGAGTCGACCCGCAAGGCCGACACCGTCGTCCTGGACAAGACCGGCACCGTGACCACCGGCACCATGGCCCTGCACACCGTCCACACCGCGGACGGCACGGACGAGGACACCGTGCTGCGCCTTGCGGGCGCCCTGGAGCACGCCTCGGAGCACCCCATCGCCCAGGCGGTGGCCGCGGCGGCGACCGCCCGCGTCGGTACGCTGCCGGTGCCCGAGGACTTCGCCAACGTGCCCGGGCTCGGCGTCCAGGGCGTCGTCGACGGCCACGCGGTCCTCGTCGGCCGGGAGCAGCTCCTCGCGGAGTGGGCCCTCAAGCTGCCCGCCGGACTGGCGGCGGCCAAGGAGCGGTCGGAGCAGGCCGGACGTACTGCGATCGCGGTCGCCTGGGACGGCGAGGCCCGCGCGGTGCTGGAGGTCGCCGACCAGGTCAAGCCCACCAGCGCGCAGGCCATCAGCCGGCTGCGGGACCTGGGGCTGACCCCGATCCTGCTCACCGGCGACAACACGGCCGTCGCGAAGAGCGTCGCCGCCGAGGTCGGCATCGACGAGGTCATCGCCGAGGTCCTCCCCGAGGACAAGGTCGACGCGGTCAAGCAGCTGCAGGCCGAGGGCCGTACGGTCGCCATGGTCGGAGACGGCGTCAACGACGCCGCCGCCCTCGCCCAGGCCGACCTGGGCCTGGCCATCGGCACCGGCACCGACGCCGCGATCGAGGCCGCCGACCTCACCCTGGTCACCGGCGACCTGCGGGCCGCCGCGGACGCCATCCGGCTCGCCCGCTCCACCCTGGCCACCATCAAGACCAACCTCGGCTGGGCGTTCGGGTACAACACCGCCGCCCTCCCGCTCGCCGCCGCCGGTCTGCTCAACCCGATGCTCGCGGGCGCGGCGATGGCCTTCTCCTCCGTCTCGGTGGTCGCCAACAGCCTCCGGCTGCGGCGCTTCCGGCCGCTGGGCTGAGCTTAAGCTCAGGCCGTCGTGGGACACCGGGCGGCCAGGTTGGATGAGCCATCAAGGGCGACCCTACGAGAGCCATACCCGGTGTCCGCGGGCCTCCAGCCCCTACAACCAGCCTTGATCAACCCGCTCAACAACGTAGGACCCGACGATCCCCGGATTGCGGCTGCTCGGCCCACTGCTCGATCGTTCGCACGTGAGCCGGGTGCAGTCCTTGCCGGGGATCAGGTTGGACGAGCAGGGTTGGCATTCCTGCCGCGGTGCGGCGGGTGGCCCATTCGTGGTCGAGGGCGGTGAAGTCGTCGTCGATCCAGGCGGCTGGGGTGTCCCCGAGCCACGGGTCGACGTAGTCGCGTTTCCACAGGTAGCCGTTGGGGTGGCTGGTGGTGATCGGCAGCCGGGGGAGGTCAAGATGTGGGAAGGCGGGCAGGCCGAGGAGTGGTGCGATGAGGCGGGGGGCGTCTTGGCGCCAGCTTGTGCACCAGGCCGGGGCGACCAGCCCGGTTTCCAGTAGGGCGCGGATCAGTGGGCCGTGTGCGGGGTTGAGCCAGACGGTGACGGTGTCGTCGGAGGCACGTCCGGCCGGGAGAACGTCGTGGCAGCGGTGGGTGTGCGGGGTGCTGCCGTCAGCAGCGGGGAAGGGTATGAGGACGCCGTCGATATCGAGCAGCAGGTGGGGCGGGGGCATTTCTACCTCCGGGGCTCGTGGGTGAGGGTGTGAAGCTCACTGCTTGCGCGCGGCGATCAGAAGGGTGGTGGGCCAGCGGCCGGGGCCCGGGGCGTTGAACTCCTGGGTGTAGGTCATCGCGAGGCCGGCGTCGTCAAGGTGCGCCACCCAGCGCTCGGCGTCGAACTCCCAGCGGGCCAGCGGCAGGCGGGTGTGGTCGGGCAGGGTCACGAAGTCGCGCCGGGGGTGGTCGTCTGCGGCCGGCCGACGGCCACGGCGTGCGGGATGGGGCACTGAGAAGGCGAGGGTCCGGCCGGGTTTGAGGTGTGCGGCGATGGCCGGGAGGAGAAGGTTCGGCATGACGAGGCCGATGGCTCCGAACACTGAGTAGATCGCTTCGTATTGCTGCTGGGACGCTTGCAGGAAGTGCAGGGCGTGGCCGGCGACGAAGGTGGCGCCGCTGATGTGTCCGTAGTGTGAGCGGGCTCGGCGGATCTGCAGTCCGACCAGGTCGACGCCGGTGGCTTGGGCGCCGCGGTGGGCGGCCAGGTAGGCGGTGTTGTGGCCGGGACCGCAGCCGAGTTCCAGTACCTGGCACCCGTACAGGTCCGGGCCGAGGATTTCGGCGCCGGGTCCTTGGCCGGTGCGGGTGGTCCACTCCATGCGTGCCGGGGCTGGCAGCGGCTCGGCGGGGCCGGCGGCGGTGCGCTGCGCAGCGTGAGCGAACCACGGGGTGGGGTGAGTGGGCATATCAGGGTTCCAGCAGTCGTACGGCGTCGTTCAGGTGGCGGCGTACGACCTTGAGGTAGGCGGGGTCGGTGGTCGGGTCGTTGACCCAGCGCACGGCCTGTTCGAGAAACCACTCGGTGATCCAGACGCGGTGCCAGCCCAACGCCCATGCTTCCGCCGTCAGGCCACCACGGTCGGCCAGCGCGTCCTGGTGCCCGCCCTCGGTTACGTAGGTCTCCAGGAAGACGCGGGTGCGGCCGGGTTCGGGGGCGTCGAGGGTGCCGTGCCAACTGGCCAGGTCCAGCAGGCCGGGGCCGGTGAAGGCACGGGCGAAGTCCAGCAGCCGCCAGCCGGTCGCTCCGATGTGCAGGCTGGTGGGGTGAAACTCCGAGTGCACCCAGCCGAACGGCTCCAGTGCTGCCCCGGCAGCACGCGCCTCGGCGGCGCCGGTGAGGGCGCCGAGGGCGTCGGCGACGTCGTCCGCGTCGCCCCAGCGGCCCGTCTCACGCAGTCGCCGCAGGTGGTCGGTGGCGCGCGCGGGCAGTGCCCGTAGTCCCTCCTCGTCGAGCACCGGCAGGGCCCCGGCGCGGGGCGCGGCGTGCAGGGCCGCGGCAGCGGCGGCGCCGTCGAGGTCATCGGCCTCGCGTGTGGCGGGGCCGAGGTCTTCGAGGAACATGCCCAGCCATTCCTCGCGGGTGGCGGAAGCGAAGACCTGCGGAACAGGGATGTCGCGGGCGCGGGCCTGACGCAGGGCACGGTCCTCGGCGTCGAAGGGGCGGGTGGCGTACTTGAAGATGGCGGTGCTGCCGTCGGGGAAGTTCAATCGCTCTACCCCCGACATCGACCACACACGCACCTCCTCCCGCTTGGCGGCGGGCTGCCCGACAGCGGCGCACAGTTCGGTGAAGAGCTTGGTGATCAGCGTCTCGTCCATGGGTGGATCTCCGGATGTTGAGGTGGAGGGCTTCGGGGCCGGCTGGCGAGTGTGCCAGCCGGCCCCGAAGCCCGTACTGCGGCGCGAGCTACGCGGCCGGGGTGACGCGGTGGGAGTAGACCTGTTCGATCCAGCCGGCCTTGAAGTCGGCCAGGTCGTCGCGGAAGGCGTTCATGGAGGCGCCGTACGGCGCGACGACGCCGCCGGACTGGTCGGGCACGGACTGGCAGCCGTGCACCAGCCGGCCGCCGAGCGCGGCGTGGGCCTTGATGGACTCGATGCGGCGGTGCTCGTTGAACCAGCCGCCGTGGTAGACCTCGTCCAGCAGCCCGCCCATCGTGTCGTCCAGGTCGAAGACGACGGAGGTGGCGGCGGGGAAGAACCAGCACGGGCCGACGTTGGAGATGTGTCCGTCCAGCTCGACCTTGTTCAGCGCCATGATCGTGGCGGCCTCGCGCAGCATCCGCAGATGGGAAGCGGTGATCTGCGGCATCCCGAGGCTGGCCAGGTGCTCCTCGCGGAACAGGTACGCGTATACCTCGTACGCCGTCCGCAGCACCAGAGCCGCGTCGGATGTCGGGGCGGCGTGTTCCTTGATGAACTGCAGCGCCATCTGCTCGACGGCGCTCTCCGTGGTCTCCTGCGCGCCGAGGAGTTGATCGGTGACCAGTTGCCAGTCGGCGACGAGCCAGGTGTTCGACTCGAAGCGGAAGAAGTAGTCCGCCGGGTCGATGGTCAGCCGGGTGCCGTTGACCTGGATGCCGGGCAGTCGGCTCCAGCGCTCATCGAGGGCCTGCGGTAAGTCGACCGAAATGGTCGTGGTGTCGATGGTCGTCACTGCGGTTTCTCCGTCTCTCCTCGGGCAGGGCCTGAGCAGCGTCACATCGCTCAGGCCAGCGCCTTGCGGATGGTGGGAAGCCGCCCGGCCCAGGCGGGGCAGCATGGTCTGCGATGGGTGAATGTCGCACCGGGCGGCCTGCCAATCAGTGAACCGGCCGCTACGCACAGTGGGTACGGTGGAGGGCGGGTAAGTCGGTATACGCGGTTTACAGCCTCGCGATCGGGGAGGGTCGTGAACGCTTCGAAGCAGCCCAACGCCCGCCTCCAGGCAGCCATCTCCGAGGCTGGCTGCACGCTGGACGCCCTTGCCCGCGACGTGCGCCGCATCGCCGCCGAGAACGGCGAGATCATCCAGACCAACAAGTCCGCGATCTCCCACTGGGCAAACGGCACTCGCCGCCCCACCGGACAGACTGACCGGTACCTCGCCGAGGCACTGTCCCGTCGCCTCGGGCGCGTCGTCACCCCGGCAGCGTTAGGCTTCGCCGACGGCGGTGAAGCGGTACCGGACCACGACGCCGATCCCGTCATCGCTGCCGCCGGTCTCAGCCGGGCCGATGTCGAACGCCACCGGCATCTGGCCGTGGCCGCCTTCACCGTCGCCGGAGTCGCGATGCCGCTCGACTATGACCACGAAGCCGCCTCCCGCCTGCTGCGCGCCCGCACCGGTCGTGCCTTGGTCGGCGCAGAGGATGTCGAGGTCGTCCGCCAGATCACCGCCGCCTTCAGCGCCGCCGACGAACGCCTGGGCGGTGGCCACGGACTGACCACCGTCGCCGCCTACCTCGCCGACACCGCAGCCCCCATGCTCCGAGGCCGCTTCCCCACCGACGCCTTACGCCGAGCCGCCTTCGGCGCCGTTGCCGAACTCGCCTACCTGGCCGGCTGGAAACACCACGATCTCAGCCACGAAGGCACCGCCCAGCGCTACTACCAAGCCGCATACCGTCTGGCCTGTGAAGCCGACCCGCACGCCCACGCCGCCTGGATGATGCGCGCCCTGGCCCACCAGGCACTCAGCCTCAAACAGCCCCGTCACTGCGTGGACCTCTCAGTGGGCGGTTCGCGAGGTGATGTCCGTTTCTGGTTGGGGTTGGAGAAGGTTCGCTGGTGGAGCTGTGTCGGCTATGGCTTCCTGGTGAAGTTGCCGGTGTTGGCTTCGGTGAGGATGCCGAGTTTGACCAGGCGTTTCAGCTTGGCNCGGGTGCCTTCGATGTTCTTCGGCAGCGGTTCGTGGCCGAGGGCTTCGCAGACGTCCTTGGCCCGTAGCGGTCCGGTTGCGTGGTTGAAGGCGGCGAGGATGCGGGGGTAGTCCGGGTGCTCGGGCAGGTCCGGCGGGGAGGCGGGGAGCCGGTCGGCGAGGCCGGTGATGGTCTTGCGGGTGATCGT